>JADHXQ010000029.1 GCA_016782885.1 Phycisphaerae bacterium
CCAGACCGGTGTTCGCCGTGGCAAGTACCGTCACCTCCAGCCACCGCTTCTCGATCGCGTTATCAGCCCAGATGATAGTCACGCGGTCAGAACCTTCGACACCAGCACCAATACGCACATCAAACGCAATGTCATTCGCCGGCGCCGGGGCCAACGCCCAATTTTCAGGGGTATCGTTGTTACCGGTCTTGAAAACAAAGTCCGCGGCCGTCAGGCCCGCAGGATTCGCCAGGGCGGCGATATCGATCATGATCCCGTTGATCCCGCGCGAGTAACTGGTGTAGTTGGCGAACGTGGCGGTCTGGCCGGGCAGCAGTGCGGATTTGTCGGGAGCGATAGCATCATCGTCACTGGAACCGGCCGCAGGATCGTTCCCGTCCCAATCGGAGTTATTGCAGAAGACGTGGCGGGAGACAATGCCGGTATTGGAAGCGACCTGCCCGGTAATCGCGAACGTGAATGGATTCTCGTCCAGGCCATCCGGCGACTGCGATCCGTCACCATTGACCAGCGTTACATTGCCGCTAAACACTCCGATGACGCCCGTATCGAACGCAACCGTGAAGGACGTCGAACCACCTGGCGGAATGTCCGCCGCCGGCGAAGACGTCACGGAGAATCCGCCCGGAACGGTCATCTCGCCCAGCGACAGTGCCTGTCCGCCGTCGTTATGGACTTCGAATACCATGTCGACATCGGGTGCGTCCCGGTCAACCCGTCCGAAATCAATCGGCGTGGTCTCGCCGCTGACCACCGCCAGGGCGTTGTGGAGAACCGTAATCTCTTCGGCCGGCGCCACGACAAATGAATCGATAAGCTGCGTGTAAGCGGGGCTGTTGTCGCCATCGGCGGCATTGATTGTGAAACTGTGTTCGAGCGAGGCAAATCCGTCGGAATCGAGAGGTCCCACAACTGCGTAGTAATCGCCGTCCAGCGTTACCGCAGCGGAGTCCACCAGCAGTTCGACAGATCCGATCCCGCTCGAATCGACCAGGCCGGGATTCTTCGTGCCCATGGTCGAATCGTCGCCGCGGACGAAATCGGCGGCTGTGTCATTGTCGGAATGGCCGGTGCGCTCCAGGAAGGAGTTTGGCGGTTCGAACACCGCCGCAATGCTGACATCGTCAATGGCCAACGCGTGGTCATTAACACCCAAATCGTTGATATCGTGCCAGGTTATGTAGAAGGTCTGCCCGTCGGGTATCGCCGCGGCGGGGACGTACACACCGCTGATTTCCGTTCTATTGGCTGGAACGTTACCGTCAATCGCCGAGCCGAGACCGGAATTCGATGGGGCGTCAAAGTCGAATTGGCCGCCCATTGACACAAAACCAGAGCCCGGGTCCAGGGAGAACCACACTGAGAGTTTCTGGGACACCCCGGAGTTCCAGTCGCGCCACTGCTCGCCGGTATACGCCAGAGCCAGCTCTGTAATCTCCGCCCCGGTGTTATTTGTGATGGCAAGCTGTATCGCCCGGTCGCCGCTGCTGGTAGTGGACATACCCCCGACTGCGCGGTCCGAATCGCCGGTTGTCCCGTAGTTATACGAACGGCCTTTCGTAGTTGATGATCCGTTGTCGACGTACAAGGGCCCGTCAACCGGAACACTTTGGGGCGGTTGGCGATTCTGAGTGCTGGTGTACTTTCCAGCGATCCAGCCGTCCGGGGGCTCGGTTCCGCTTGAGCCTATCGAATCGAAGTTTTCGGTGTACGTTCCGCTGGTGTATGTGACAGTTCCGGCTATGGGCGCAGGCGGCGTGCTTCGTCCTCCCTTTTCGGCTCCATCTCCGGACCACTGGCCCGCTACTGTAATCCCGGTAAAGGCTCCGTAGTCGATGGACATACCGGCGATCTGGGCCGATGAATATCCCCAAACGGCAAAATCCTTCACAACGCCGCCGTCGTCAATAATCATTACCCATCCGGGCCCGTCGTTTTCCCATTGGATACCCCCGCCAAGATAGTTGGCTCCGGCGCCGAAGTCCTCTGTTCGATAGAGCACCTGACCGGGAGAGACAGCACCGCTCAGCATCCATGCCTGGGAGTTGACGGCGGTAATATCGGGCGCTGGTCCGCCCGCATCGTTCAACAGCACGGTCCAGCCGGTCGCATCCACCGCCTGATCCCACACGTTCTGGATTTCCACAGAATCCGTGGCGCCGGTCGACACCTCGGTAACGAGCAGTCCCCTGGCGATCGAATCGGTCAGTTCCCAGGATATCCGAACCTGTTCGTCGGCGGCGATAATCCCGTCGCCGTCGCCGTTGTGTTCGGCGACAACAACGTTGAAAATGTCGGGCCCCTCAGTGTCGCTGTCGGTTACGGAAATCGACTTGTGGGCTGTATTGTTGCTCTCGAGTTCTTCGACAATCGCATCTTCGGGATCGACAACCACGTAGATGTCGTGCGGACCGGGCGAACCGGGAGTCCATGTGACCTGCGCAACGCTGGAGGAATATCCGAACAGAGACGCCACCACGTAATCGGTGCCGATCTGAACGCCCCCGGCGCCCGGATCACCATCGTAAAATCTCACCACCACGTCCGTGAGATCCGTGTTCCCGAGATTCCGGACCGTCGCGGAAATCGTTACGCTGTCACCATCCTCCGGCGAGACGATGTCGAAGTCAATATCCGAGTTCGCCATGCCGAGGTCTGTCGTGTCGGCTGCGCTCAGAATCCCCGAGATAGAGTAGTATCCGAGGCTGCCGTAGTCGCTGTAACCCGTATCCAGCGGACTCTTACCGGTTCCTTCGACGCTCAGGTAGTACGTCCCTCCCGCCAGGTTCACGTTAAAGGCGGCATCCAGAACGGTCGTGGGATTGTTCGCGGCAACCAAGCCGCCGGCGGAATCATACAGGGTGGCGAGGATATCGAGATTGGGGCTGTTGTAGAATGGGTCGATGTCCAGGGTGATCGTTCCGGCGGTCGTGGTAAACGAGAAGAAGTCCAGATCGGTATTCCGCTCTATGATGCCCTCGCCGGAAACAGCGTTGCCCCCGCCAACCGCCAGGGCGGTGGCGACCGTTCGCGTATCGCCATGATCGTCAGTTCGATACCCGAAGCCATTACTGCTGACAATGATCGCCAGGTCGTCTTCAGTGCGATTCGCCTTCGGGTATTCGCCTTTGCTCCACTGCACCAGTTCTTTGTAGTAACCGACTCCCATGATGGGCGCCCAACCGGTGGCCCCGCTGCCGTGCCCCTCATAGTACTCCACTGAATTCGTCCCGTCGTGGTACAGTCCCACCGCGTGGCCCGCCTCGTGCGTGATGGCCTCGGCTACGTATTTCTCATTACCATTCGAGAGATTCTCCGGGAAGACGAATACCGGCGTATCGGAATTCCAGTCGAATGATCCGACATACGCCACTCCGCCTGCGCCGGGAGAGTACCAGTCGTTCGAATTGCCTCCAATCACGACCCGCACGCCCCATTCCTGATCCGCCCCACCTGAATCTATCAGCGCCGCGGCGCCCGGGTCTTCGGTGGTAACGTCAACATTGAACGGGATGTAATCTTCAGCGACGCGTTCCCAAATCCTCTGGATGCGTTCTTTTTCCGCATCAGAGAAGCTTGAGTCTCCCTGAAAACTGTAGGGCGGCGAGACGATATCATTGCCGTTGTTCTCCGAACTGTTCCACAGAGTGCCCGAGGTCGTATGCCCGTCAAAGTCGAGGCAGATCACCTTTGACGCATCCGGGTTGCTGTGAAGGAGGAACGTCTGATCCAGGGGGAAAGTCGCCGCCGCGACTGCGGCGGCGAAGGCGGTCTCTGGCTGCAATGGCAATGGATCCGGGGCCGGATCAAAGCAAATGAGATCTGCATAATTATCGATAACCTCGTCGCCCGACAGTTCGCCAACAATATCGGCGCTCAACAGCAAACGCGGTTCAAGAGTTTCAAAGATCGATGCGGCCTCGCTCTGGCCTGCAGCAGTACCCATTTGTCTCAGTCGCCTCGCGATAAACAGGAAACATCCGCACAAACAAGGGCACACCCCAACCCTTGCCCCCGCCTCAGCGGACAGGGCTCCAGCTACCAGTCCAGTATAGCACAAAACTCGAGATTTGACCGAAAAAAGACCTGCCAATTCGCGGCGGTAACGCCGATTTCAGCGGTTTGTGAGGTAGGTTTCTCGGATATCGCGGAGAGTGTATCCGGATTTGTTTAGCTGGCGGATGAGGCGGATGCGTTTGATAAGTTCATCGTCGAAGAATCGCCCGTGGCGCCCCTCGATTCGCACCGGTTCGATCAGTCCGAGCATAAGGTAATACTCGATGGTCTGCTTGCTCACGCCGGCGGCCTGTGCGGCCGCCGATATGCGAACCAGCGATTCGGGTGATGGTTTCTCGGCGGGCATATTAATACAGATACAAAAATATCTTCCGCAAGGATTATCGCCCTGTCGGGGCGGAAAACTTTAGCTTCCCGCCCGCAATGCCCGGTACAATCGGTATTCATGGAAGCCCTGAAAACCTCCCTTTTTGAAAATCCGCTGGGAATTTACATCGCCCTGGCGATTATCGGCGTGTTGGGACTTGTGAGCTACCAGAACTGGCGGACGTTCAAATCCGCCTGGCCGACGGCGGTCGCACTGGTCGGAGGCGCGGCGGTATTCACCGTTTCGACTCTGGTAGTGACCGACCGCGAGCAGATCGGCGCCGCCTGCGAGAAAATCGCCGATGCCATAAGCAACCGCAACACGGTGGTCGTGGAGTTCCTCCTCGACAAGGATTTCACCGGACTGAGCGAGACCCAGACTCGCAAAAAGGCCATCCGCCGGCTCGATAGCGACCTCAAGACTTACGGAGTCACGGGCGTGAAGTTGAAGATACTCGACATGAAAGTGCGAGACGATCTGGCGACTATGCTGGTCCGGAGCGACATCACGAGTGAAACTATTCCCGCAATGCGGTTGAACTGGCGTGCAGTATGGATCAAGCGGCCGGCGGGGTGGCTGGTCCACAAGGTCAGCGGACCGGTGGGACCGGGCAACGCGGGAGACCAGGAATGATTGACATGCCCCGACGACATCCCGACGGTCCTGCCCGGCGCCGGGCGAATACGGAACTTATCGCTGAGAGGATGAACCATGCATTCGACAAATGACATCCGCCCTCCCAAACCGCATTTCAACTCCATGTCGCGAGTTATGCTGACGCTCGTTCGAATCGCGATCGGATGGCATTTCCTGTACGAAGGCCTGACGAAAGTGTTCGCCGACAAGTGGACCTCGGCGGGCTTCCTTCAGCAGTCCGACTGGCTGCTGGCAGATACGTTTCACTGGATAGCATCGAATCCGACCGCGCTGGGCGTGGTCGACTTCCTGAACGTCTGGGGCCTGATCGCGATCGGGCTGGGCCTGTTCGTGGGCCTTTTTACGCGCATCGCAAGTTCGGCTGGTGCGCTGCTGCTGGCGCTGTACTACATCGCCAGCCCCCCTCTCATCGGTTCGGCCGCCGAAGCGATCGGCGGCGGGCACTTCCTGGTCGTCAACATGAACCTCATCGAGATGGCGACGCTCATTCTTCTGGTCTTCGTTCCGCGGCGGATGTTCCACGGTATCGACAGGCTGCTGGAATGCCTCAAAGAACGAAGAAACGCCGAACCGCAAGACCGCGATGAGACGCGAAGGTCGTTCCTGAAGGCCCTTGCCGCCCTGCCCCTCTTCGGCGGATTCGCATACGCGGTATTCAGGAAAAAACCGTGGGAGAGCTTCGAGGAAAAGAACCTCGCCGACCGGATCGGGCCGACGGCCGCCACCTCCGGGGCCAGCCCCGTCGCCGTCAGCTTTCCCACGCTGAAGGATCTCAAGACCAAAGCGCCCACGGGGAAAATCGGCAGCCTCGACATCTCACGCCTGATATGCGGCGGAAACCTCATCAGCAGTTTCGCCCACTCTCGCGACCTGATCTATGTCTCATCGCTGCTAAAGACATACTTCACGGACGAAAAGGTGCTCGAAACGCTCTGGATGTGCGAGAGCTGCGGGGTCAACACCGCCATCCTCAGGGTCGACAAGCATACGCTGCGGATCATCGGCAAATACCGCAAACTCGGCGGGAAGATACAATGGATCGCCCAAGCCAAGATCACCAGGAACGACATCAAACACGATTTGGACCTCGCTATCGACAACGGCGCGGTGGGCGCCTTCATACACGGCGGAGTGGCTGACAGCTTCGTAGCCAAAGGGTGGATGGACGAACTCGGCAGCGCGGTCGATTACATCAAGAAGAACAATCTCGTCGCGGGCATCGGCGGGCACGCTCTGCAGGTGCCCATCGCCTGCGAAAAGGCCCGCCTGAACCACGATTTCTACATGAAGACGCTGAACAGCGGGAATTACTGGACGGCCGGCCCGCGACTGATAGAAGACAGCAACTGGAAGCCCGACCCGGCGAAGGTCGTCGAACCGGAACTCGCCAAGAGCGTGAAGGATAACATCTGGTCGACAACGCCGCGGCAGAGCGTCGAGTTCATGAAGACCGTGACGAAACCGTGGATCGCCTACAAGGTTCTCGGCGCCGGGGCGATCCATCCGCGAAAGGGATTCAAGTACGCCTTCGAGAACGGGGCGGATTTCGCCTGCGTGGGAATGTTCGACTTCCAGGTCGTCGAAGACTGCAACATCCTGACCGAAGTGCTCGGCGGCGACCTCAAACGAACCAGGCCCTGGGCCTAGAGCCCGAGAATCTTCGCCGCGTTGGCGCCGAGGATCATTTCGAGTTCTTCGCCCGCCAGGTCGAGTTGTTCGAGTTTCCGCCGCTCTTGGACCGGGCTAGCCCATGGCCAGTCCGTACCGAACAGTATTTTCTCGATTCCGTGCCTGCGAAAGAGTTCGACCTCGCGCCGCGGGTCGAGATCGTGCAGCGTAAACGACGTTTCCATCGGGACGCCCTTCTTGCCGATCAAGTACTGCTCCGACTCGTCCCACATCCGCCAACCGCCCAGATGCGTACAGACCAATTTCAGGTCCGGGAATTTTTCGATCACCCGGGCGATCCGCTCCGGCGAGGCACGGTTGACGTCGTCGGGCGCCGCGGTGTCTCGCCCGCAATGGGGCGTGATGATAAGCCCGGTCTCAGAAGCCGCAGCGTATATCCCGTCGAGTACGGAATCGTCGACGCAGTAGTCCTGGTACACCGAGTGCATCTTGATGCCCGGTATCCCGGCGTCAACGATTCGCCTGACCCAGTCGGCGGCGTCGGAACTGCCCGGGTGAATCGACGCGAACGGAACGATCCGCTCGCCGCGAATACTGCAGCACCAGCGGAGGATACCCTCGGTAAGTTCGGGTCTGGTCGCGATCGTGCAGATTACCGCGACGTCGATACCCGCGTCGTCCATCGATTTGAGCCTGTCGTCGATCGTGCCGGTTCCGAAGGCTTTCCAGTCCGCCTTCGCTTCGAGGGCGTCTATCGCCTTGGGCGCCAGCTCGTCGGGAAACGCGTGTGAATGCATGTCAACTACTATCATGGGAGGAGAGTATAACAGGCTCGCGGCGCGGGGCAAGGTTAGTACGAGAGCTTTTGACCTGCCCGGCGCATGGGTGTACACTCTGTCGATCATGACCGAACCGGTAGTATCAATAATCATCCCGCACTACCAGACCCAGTCGCTGGCGCGACTTTGCCTGCGGTCCATTCGGCGCTACACCACGCGGACGCCTTACGAAGTTATCGTTGTCGACAACGGATCGTCCGACGGCGGATCGCTGGAGTATCTGCGGAGCGTCAAGTGGATAAAGCTGATCGAGCGGACCGAGGGGATCTCGGACATTCCCGGCGAGGCCCACAAGGAAGCCCTCGACGCCGGGATCGCCGCGGCGGCGGGTGAATTCCTGCTCAGCTTCCATACCGACACGATCCCGATCGCCGACGGATGGTTGGCGTGGATGGTCGGTAAGATGGAGGCAGACAAGCGCATCGGAGCGGCGGGAACCTACAAACTCGAACGCAAGAAGCTGCTCAAACGCATGGAGCACTGGTTCAAGGCGATGATGCGGCGCGGGGAAATCCCCCGCCTGGAAAGACCCTGCATTCGCAGCCATTGCGCGATGTACCGCCGCGGCGTGATGGAGGAACTCGACCTGAAGTTCATCAACGAAACGACGGTAACCGGACAGGGCATGCACTGGGCAATCGAAGACGGCGGGTATCAGTCGCTGCTGCTGAACGTCGGCGAAATGCTGCGATACGTTATCCACCTGAACCACGGAACGATGGTCCTGCTGCCCGAACTCGGCGCCCGCAAGAGCACCATCCGCAAAGGACACGGACGGATGAGGCGCTTCCTCGACCGCCCGGAGGTCCGTGAGATACTGCACGACGACTCGCTGGACTTGTAAATCACGCCCGCGGGACATATCATACCGCAATTCTAAAACACGGCTGACAGCCCACGCTGAAAGCTGATAGCTAATAGCTGAAAGCTAATAGACAATGACCGACAAGAAAAACGATAGCGGCGACCTGATGGAAAAACTCGCAAGCCTGTGCAAGCGCAGGGGCTTTATCTTCCAGTCATCGGAGATATACGGCGGGATCGGGGGCTTCTGGGACTACGGCCCGCTCGGCGTCGAACTCAAGCGGAACATCAAAGCCGCATGGTGGGAAGACGTCGTCCGCGCAAACGATAACATCGTCGGGCTGGACTGCTCGATCATAATGAACCCGAAAGTATGGGTCGCTTCCGGACACGTCGGCGGATTCTCCGACCCGATGGTCGACTGCAAGGGGTGCAAGGCCCGCTTCCGCACCGACAAGATCGCATACGTCTCGCTGACCAAGGGCGACAACGTCCTGCTCGATGCGGCGATCGAAGCTGACGACGAGAGCGAAGCCCTCGCAGCGGCGATGGCGGGCGCGAACTCGAAAACGCGCAGACGCATCGAAGGCGCAGGCGGCGACCTGACCAGCACGGTAACGTTCCTCAGCAAGATGCCCGATGGCGAAACCGGCAAGTGCCCCAATTGCGGCGGCGAACTCACCGAACCGCGCGAGTTCAACCTGATGTTCCAGACGTACGTCGGGGCGCTGCAGGATTCATCGTCCGTGGCGTACCTCCGCCCGGAGACAGCTCAGGGTATCTTTGTGAACTATAAGAATGTCATGGACACGTCGCGCATGAAGCTGCCCTTCGGGATTGCCCAGATCGGCAAGAGCTTTCGCAACGAGATCAACCCGCGCAACTACACCTTCCGAAGCCGCGAGTTCGAGCAGATGGAAATCGAATTCTTCTGCCATCCAGACGAGGCCGAAAAATGGTACATCCACTGGCGAGACACGCGATACCAGTGGTATATCGACCACGGGCTGCTGTCCGACAAACTGCACCTGCGCGACCACGACCCGGACGAACTGGCCCACTACGCGCGCGGATGCGCGGATGTGGAATACGACTTCCCCTTCGGACAGGCCGAGTTGGAAGGCATCGCCAACCGCACCGACTTCGACCTGAAGGCGCACCAGGAACATTCGGGCAGGGACATGACGTACTTCGAGGACGAACTCTGGAAGGACGAGGCCCCGAAGTATACCGCCGACAAGTTCGACGGCGACAAGAAGGCGGCCCGGAAAGCCGCCGAGGAAGCAAAATCCGTGATGCCCTACCGTTTCACACCGTTCGTGATCGAGCCCTCCGGCGGCGTGGACCGCGCGACATTGGCGTTTTTGTGCGAGGCTTACACCGAAGACGAGGCCCCCGACGAAAACGGGCATATGCAGACGCGCGTCGTGTTGAAGTTGCACCCGCGATTCGCCCCGATAAAGATCGCGGTATTCCCGCTGGTCAAGAAAGACGGTCTGCCCGAGATCGCTCACAATATCCACGCCGAAGCGCAAGCATCTGGACTGGCAAGCTTTTACGATGAGAAAGGGGCGGTCGGGAGGCGATATCGCAGGCAGGATGAAGTCGGCACGCCGTTCTGCGTGACTGTCGACGGGCAGACTCTCGAAGACCAGAGCGTAACGGTTCGCGACCGCGACTCGCTGGCACAGGACCGCGTGGCGATCGACGAAGTCGTCAACTACGTCCGAGACCGGATAATCAGGTAGCCTCCGACCGCACGGATTATTGCGGAAGACAGGATTAGAGTATTGACACTGCCGCGGCGGGTAGTATTATCAGGAAAGAACAACTTCTAGAAAGGAATCCGCTATGAAGAAAAACTTCAAGTATGCCACACTCGCCGCCGTGTTATTCTCTTTCATGCTTGCCGGCTGTAACGCCAGTTGGAACCCGTTCAGGAAAAAAGAACCGGTCGTCGCCGATCCGCCTCTTGCCAATGTTACAACGTTGGATAACACCGGCGTGACGCCGGATCCTGTTCGTCCCGATCCCGTCGTTGACCCGCCGGTCGTAAAGAATGACCCGGTCCCCCCGGTAGCCCCACCGGCCGCGGGAACCACCTACACTATCAAGAAAAAAGACACCCTCTGGTCAATCGCCGCGGCGCATCTCGGCGACGGGCAGCGGTATCGCGAGATTCTCGCGGCCAATCCCGGTCTCGACGCGAAGAAACTCGCCGTCGGTCAGACCATCAAGCTCCCGCCAAAGTAGCCTGCGATTTCAGGTCAACACAAAAGCACCGAGCCGACATTGGCCCAACTTGAACTGGGTACGGAGGTTTGTTACGTAAAGGGCGTGGGGCTCGCCTGGGCCCGGAAGCTCGCCGAACTCGGTATCGAAACGGTGGAGGACCTGCTGCTGCATTTTCCCTTCCGCTTCGATCTGCGCCGCCAGGCACAACCGATCGCCTCGCTCGCGGGCGCCGGAACATCAGCCACCGTCGCCGGGGAAGTGACCGCCCTCAAGGAAAATCGCTTCGGACGCAAACCCTTCTTCCAGATCGAACTCGAGGACGAGACCGGATCCGTACCGGTCAAATGGTTCGGCGGCGGGTATCTGCGAGACAAGATCAAGATGGGCACGCAACTGGCGATCAGCGGAAAGCCCAGCGTCTATCGCGAGCAAGTGCAGTTCGTAAACCCCCAATTCCAGATCATCTACGACCCCGAAGGAACGAACCTCGACCGCGACGAACTCATGCCCGTCTATCCCGCGGGCAAACAACTCACAAGCCGCATGATCTCCTCGGTTATCAAGCGCGTACTCGGCGAGGCAGAAAGGCTCATCCCGCGATGGTTCGACGCGGAGTACCTCGAACGGCGCGGGATGATGTCGCGACCGGCCGCGGTAGCGGCGATGCACAAGCCCGAAGAGAAAGACCACTGGGCCCAGGCACGCCGCAGAATCGCATACGACGAGTGCCTCGTGATGCAACTTGGAATCGCGCTGATGCGAATGCGACAGATAAGCCGCCCGGCACACGCTCTGGCAAACTCGGAACTCATCGACCAGCGAATACGCGCCAGGTTCCCCTTCAAACTCACCGACGCACAAGACCGGGCCATCGCCGATATCACCGCCGACATCGCCCGCGACAGGCCGATGAACCGCCTGCTCCAGGGCGACGTGGGGTCCGGAAAAACGGTCGTGGCGCTCTACGCGGCGCTGCTGGCGATCGCCAGGGGCAAACAGGCGGCGATCATGGCGCCGACCGAAATCCTAGCCACCCAGCACTACAACAAGATCCGCGACTACCTCGCCGGTTCGCGAGTCCGCATCGCCCTGCTGGTCGGAAGGCAGAAACCCGCCGAACGCAAGGAAATACTCGATTCGCTGGCCGACGGGCAGATCGATATAGTAGTCGGAACACACGCGCTGATAAGCGAGGGCGTGAAATTCTCGGACCTGGCGCTGGTGGTTGTCGACGAGCAGCACCGATTCGGCGTGACCCAACGGACGACCATTCGCGGAAAAGGTTTCGCCCCGCATTACCTGGTGATGACGGCCACTCCCATCCCGCGGACGCTGGCGCTGACGGTCTTCGGCGACCTTGACGTTTCGGTGATAGACGCCCTACCGCCCGGCCGCGGAAAAACAGAAACGCTCTGCGTGCCTCACAAGGCGATGGGCGACGTCCTCGACCGCGTTCGCGAGGAACTCGATGCCGGGCGCCAGGCGTATTTCATCTATCCGCTGGTCAACCCGTCTCCGGAACTGGAACTGACCGCCGCCGAAGACGCATATCATGACCTGGCCGACGGACCGCTGAAAGATTACGAGATCTCCCTGATCCACGGTCAGATGAAGCCCGCCGACAAGAACTCCGCGATGGACCGCTTCCGAACCGGCGAGGTCCAGGCGCTGATCGCATCAGTCGTGGTCGAAGTTGGCATGGACGTACCAGCCGCCAGCGTGATGGTGATAACGCACGCCGAGCGATTCGGGCTGGCCCAACTGCACCAGCTTCGAGGGCGAGTCGGGCGGGGAAGCGACGACGCGGTCTGCATTCTGGTCGCCTCGCCGAAAACGCCCGAGGCAAAGCGGCGCCTCAAAGTGCTAGTCGACACTAACGACGGATTCAAAGTGGCGGAAGAGGACCTCAGGATCCGCGGACCGGGCGAAATTTTCGGGACCCGCCAGCACGGGCTGCCCGAACTGAAAGTCGCCGACCTGATCGAAGATTTCGAACTCCTGCGCCTGGCGAGGCGAGACGCCTTCGCGATAGTCGCGGACGACCCGGGTCTCAACGCCCCCCACCACCAGCAACTCCGCCGCGAAGTAATCAAAGCCTACGCGGGAAAACTCAATTTGCTGGCGGGGGCGTAACTCAAGCCCGTTTGCATTTCCAGGGCAATAACAAATATTGCCACTTACTGTTATTGACGATATAATGACGGTAGGCTTGACATGGAGACCGGCAACATGAATATTTCATTAACGCAAGAACTCGAAACGATGGTCAAGGACAAGGTTCGCAGCGGCATGTATCACTCAGCCAGCGAAGTCATTCGCGCGGGCCTGCGTCTGCTCAAAGACCAGGACCAACTTTACGAGATCCGCCTTGCTGAACTCCGCAAGGAGGTCGCCATCGGAATCGAACAGGCCGATCGCGGCGAGGTGCATGAGTGCGAGACGGGCGAAGACCTCCACCGTTTCTTCGACGACATCAAGGCTGAAGGCCGCCGCCGACTGGCCGACAGGAAAAAAGCATGACGCGCCACATCGCCTTCGCACGTCAGGCCCGGCGTGACATGGATGAAATTTGGGCGTACATTGCCGAAGACAACGTCGCAGCAGCCGATGAACTGATCGATGAGTTCTATCAAACCACCAAAACCCTGTCCGACAACCCGAAGCTGGGACGTCGTCGCGAGGAACTCTCCGATGGTCTGCGAAGTTTGCACGTGGGTAACTATGTAATCCTCTACCGCCCGCATGCCGATGGCGTAATCGTCATCCGCGTCCTGCACGGGGCACGCGATTTACCAGAGATGTTCTGACTTAATCGAGACATAACGGGGCCATCGATATCGTAGTCGTTTTCCGTCAGGCCCGCGGGGAGTTTATGACCGGCGGCGACGCAGCATCGCTAATCCGCCAAGGGCCAGAAGGCTCATCGTCGCCGGTTCGGGTAGTGTCATCGTAGTGACGCCTGAATCGTAGGCGATGTTGAAGTCGGCGGCGGTGGCGGCCGATCCGGCGATTGTCATGCTGCTGGCGAGTGTTGTAAGACGCGAGGTGCGGTCCCCTCCGGTCCAGTTGAACACGCCCGTGCTCCCGGTAGTCCAGTTAAACACGCCGCCTGTCTCGATCAGGAAATCCGCTTCCTGTTGTTCCGCGAGATTCACCACGCCCCCGCCGAAATTGAACGTGCCGTTGCTCCTGACGATAAAACCGGTGTCGGCGTAGTTATCGTCAGCGATGTTGATTTCGCCGCCGGTCATCGTGGCCGTGGCGGAAGCAGCGCCCCCCACTCCAAACGCCTGCGAAAGGTTGAGCGTACCGGCCGAGATGTCGAACGTAATCGGCGAACTGGACGCCGCGGTCGTACCGGGAAAAACCTTCTTGCCCTGAATGACGTCGCTCGCCCCGTCGATCTTGTCGCCATTTTCAAAATCGTAGTGTTTCGTGTTGCCTGCTGCTCCCCAAGGCGAGGTTCTGGTGGCGCCATCCACGATAATCGTCGCGGTAACGACGCGGCGCGCTGGCGACAAACACAACGAATGCCGCCAACAAAAGCAAGGCCTTGGCGCGTGCTGGTGCGTTTAACATGTTACTGCTTCCTCAACTCCAGCAACCTCTCGGTCGCTCATTTGCCTCAATCATCTGCCCAGGAACCACACCTGGAACATCCGACAGTTCACTGATTATAACCTAACTTCACGATATTGTCAAGCATAAAATGCCGTCAAATACTTTATATACATATATATACAAATCCCTGATACCGAATTGGTCCATGCAATAACAGGCAGATGCTGCCGCAATATCGCTTGAAGCAAGGCGAAGATTTTCGAACAATAATGGGTAATCTAACAGTTTCAACCCTTTCCACGGTTCTTTTTGGGTTAATTGACAGGTCCACCTTGCAATTAACCCGCTTTCCTCCTATAATACTCCTGATGGCTCCAAATTGCGTGGGCCTGAAAGGTCAGGATTTCTATGCCAATTCAATGGATTCCGAGAAGAATTGAATCTGAATTCGCAAAGGTATGCTCCGAATATCCGGTGGTGACTATCACTGGACCGAGGCAATCGGGCAAAACATCTCTGGCAAGGCGATGCTGCCCCAATCACGCCTATGCCAATCTGGAATCGCCGGAGGTGCGCCAACTCGCCCAGGAAGATCCCAAAGGCTTTCTCCATGCATACCCCGCACCCGTAATCATCGACGAGGTGCAGCGAGTTCCGCAACTGCTTTCTTATATCCAGATCCTGGCAGACGCTACCGACAAACACGGGCAATACATTCTCACCGGAAGCCACCAGATAGATCTCGCCGCGGCGATAAGCCAATCACTGGCTGGGCGCACCGCGCTGCTGAGACTCTTACCGCTGTCCCTGATCGAACTGCAACAGGCAGGGGTGCAACAGTCTCGTGACGAGGTGATGTACCGAGGGTTTATGCCCAGGCTCTATCACGAAGACATTCGCCCGAGCACACTGTATGCGGAGTATTTTCAAAACTATGTCGAACGCGATCTGCAACAGATGGCGTCGGTTCGAGACCTTCTCCAGTTTGAAAAGTTTCTGCGGGTGCTGGCTGGGCGTATCGGACAGGTGGTGAACATCAGCTCGCTAGCCAGCGACGTGGGAGTATCTCGCGGAACGCTCAACGAATGGCTCGCCGTGCTTGAGGCGTCCTTCATTGTCTTTCGCCTACCGCCATGGTTCGCCAATGCCGGAAAACGGGCCATCAAAACGCCGAAACTTTATTTCACCGAACCGGGCCTTGCCGCATGGTTGCTCGATATCGAGTCGCCAAAGCAAATCGCCCGCGACCCGCTTATGGGCAATCTCTTCGAGAACATGATTATCGCCGAAGCCCTCAAGGCCAGCGTCAATGCGGGCAAAATGCCCAACCTGTACTTCTACCGAGACACCCGCGGCCATGAGGTTGATCTGATCGTTCGCCTGCAGCGTAAAGTCAGACCCGCGGAAATCAAAGCCGCCATGACATACTCGCCGGAGATGCTTAAAGGACTCAAGCAGTTCCAACGCCAATGCCCAGACACATTGCCCGGAGCCGTAATCTACGCGGGCGACATCGAAACTGAACTGAACGAAGCGAGCCTGTTGAACTTCTACAACGTATCCGATTGGGTCGACCAGCGAGAGTGAACCGGCGTAGGGGATTTGACGGCGGCGGCCTCTGGCGATAAGATGCTGTGAGTCAAACTGAATTTACGAAACTTAACCTCCATTCAGGAGTCGAATCGTGAAAATAACGCAAGAAACGCTCGATAGTCTGAAATACGACGCAAGCGGGCTGATACCGGCGGTGGTGGCGGACGCCGAGACCAACGAAGTGCTGATGGTCGCTTACATGAATAAGGATTCGCTGGCGGACACCGTGCGGACCGGAAAGACGCACTTCTGGTCGCGCAGCCGCCAGAAGTACTGGATGAAGGGCGAAAGCTCCGGTCACACGCAGGAAGTCAAGGGTATCTATACCGATTGCGACATGGACACACTCGTGATAAAGGTCGCCCAGAAAGGCGCCGCCTGCCATAACGGATATCGCTCGTGTTTTTACCGCAAGCTCAACGACGCCGGCGAATTCGAGGTCGTGGACGAACGCATATTCGATCCTGACGAGGTATACGGTAAGAAATGAATGGACGAACTGCATGTTCCATCTTCTCCTGACGGGCGGAGCGGCCGGTCATGGCTGGCGATAATGAACGTCATTCTGGCGTCCGCGGGGGTTGCTGCAGTCGCGGCGCTGGTGCTGGAATACGGTTTCGGTAAAACTCCTCCGATCGGGAAGTTCTGGCTGCACCTGATCCAGAGCATGGTCGTGGCGGTCTTCATCGCCGATCGCTTCATCAGGCTTTTTCTGTCGCGGGATTATCTGAAATACCTTCGGGAGAACTGGACGGACTTTGCGCTGATGGGCGCCGCGGCGGTCGTTCTGGTCGTCTATTCGCGGTACGGGGAGGTCCTGTCTGCCGGCGCGATCTACGTTATCGTCACGCAGGTCTACATCCTGGTGGCGTTGATAATCCGCGGAGTGAACGTGAATCTCCGATTCGCCGACAGCGGGATCCATCCGGCAAGGCTGCTGGTGGGGAGTTTCGTGTTCATGTGCCTGGTCGGATCGGGCCTGCTTATGCTCCCCGCGGCGATTACCGACGGCGAGTGGGCGAGATGGGGATATCTCGACTCGCTGTTCACCGCAACGAGCGCCACGTGCGTGACGGGCCTTGTGGTAAAGGGCACCGGAAGCACGTTCACGCCGTTCGGGCAGGCGGTCATCCTGGGGCTGATCCAGCTCGGCGGGCTGGGGATCATGATGTTCGGTACGGTGATGGCGATGATGGTCGGAAAGATGCTGTCGCTCAAGGGTACGGACACACTGGGGCAGATGCTGAACACCAGCCAGGTCGGACAGATCGCCCGGGTCGCCCGTTTCGTGATCGTCGCGACGTTCGCCCTGGAACTGCTCGGAGCGGCGGGGCTGTTTCCGATGTTCCTGGCGGCAAACGGGAACGGCGGGGCGCCCCTGACGGTGCCGCGGGCCTTGTGGTACAGCATTTTCCACAGCGTGTCGGCTTTCTGTAACGCGGGGTTCTCGCTGTACGACAAGAACATGATGGCCGGTGTGGGCGATGGTTTCTCGGCGCTGCGGGACAGGTGGCAGATGTTGGGCGTAATATCACCCCTGATCATCCTCGGCGGGCTGGGCTTCCCGGTGCTCCAGGATATCGGGCGATGGTTCGGAAGCCTGGTCGAGCGCATGCGCAGGGCGAGGCGAGGCAAATGGTCGATGGACTTCTCACCGCTGCCCCGAAGCCGCCTGACGCTGCATTCAAAGATCGTGCTGTCGACTACTGTGCTCCTGCTGATCTGGGGTGCGGCGATCCTGTGGGCCGTCGAAACCATCGAGACTCCCAGACCCTTTACGCCCGGGCGGGGCCCGAACGATCGGACCGCCGTATCCGACAACTGGCACAATACGTCGACACTCGGAAAGGCGAAAGAATCGATCTTCGCGTCAGTCACCGCCAGGACGGCGGGGTTCAACACGATAGACATGAACCAGTTGTCCGACGGGGGCAAGCTCTGGATGTGCGGTCTGATGACCGTCGGAGGCAGCCCCGCCAGCACGGCTGGCGGTATGAAAACCGTTACGCTGGCGATACTGGTGCTGGTCGCCTGCAGCGTATTGCGAAACCGGAGCGAGTTGGAAATCTACCAACGCAGCATAACCGTCGACGTAATCCGCAAGGTCGTCGCGCTGGCGGTGCTATACATGTGCCTCCTCCTGGCGATCGCATTGTTATTGTCGATTACAATGGGCGGTACTTATCATTTCATCGACCTGCTGTTTGAATCGTGCAGTGCGTGCGGTACGGTGGGACTCTCGACGGGGGTTACCGAAAAGTTGAACGACCCGGCAAGGGGCGTTGTCATAGCGGGCATGTTTATCGGGCGCCTGGGCCCGCTGACGCTGCTGCTCGCAATGGCGGGCAGAACCAGGCCGGCGAAGTACTCCTATCCCTCTGAGAACATAATCATCGGGTGACACTATGGAACGTTTTGCGGTAATCGGATTGGGCAGGTTCGGAATGATGCTGGCCAGATTGCTCGCTCAAGACGGCGCCGACGTTATCGCCGTCGATTCCGACAAGGAATGCGTCGACGCCATTCGCGACCAGGTATCGCTTGCGGTATGCCTGGACGCCACGGACGCGGAAGCATTGAAAAGCCAGGGTATCGACAAGGTGGACGTGGCGATCGTCGGAGTGGGCGACTCGTTTGAAGACAGCGTCCTGGCGACCGTAACGCTCAAGGAACTCGGCGTACCAACCGTCATCAGCCGCGCCACCAGCCGCGTGCGTGCGGAAATCCTCTCGCGCGTCGGCGCCGACGACGTGGTTAATCCAGAGAAGGAATCCGCACTGCGTTGGAAAAGCCGCCTGCTGGCCCCGAGCATCATGGAGCGAATCGAACTCGCCGAAGGCGCCTCCCTGGTGCAGCTCGAATCGCCCGAGAGCTTCCACAACAAGACTCTGGCCCAACTCGACCTGCGCAAGGGATACCGGGTAAACGTGGTGGCCATCCGCCGCACCGTGGAAGAAATCGAAGGCGGTCAAACCGTTACCAGGCAATTCGTGATATCGGTACCCGCCGGGGATACCGCCATTAAGAAAGGCGACACCCTGATCCTGATCGGCACGGACGAAGCAATCGAAAACCTGCCCGCAAATTGAGACATTCATCCCGCCAGAGGCGGATCTCCGACAGTAATCAGTGGTCAGTTATCAGTAACGGCGAAAGTCAACACCAGCGCTGCGGACACAGTATTATCGTTGTCGGGGGTCGTTAATCCGTTGTCGTTACCGGTCACTGATGACTGATTACTGGTTTCACGATTCGACCAGGCCGTTGTCTTCGGATACGTAACAGTTCGGGTCTTCCTGCTCTTCGATGCAGTTGATCTTGCGGACCCGGCGCTCGTGGCGCCCCCCGCCTTCGAATTCAGTGTCAATCCAACTGCACACGATCCGGCGGATAAGCTCTTCGCCGAGTACGTCGCTGGCCAGACAGAGGATATTCGCGTTATTGTGCCTGCGCGACATCTGGGCGGTAAGTTCGTCGTGACACAGTGCGGCGCGAATACCGGGAACTTTGTTGGCGCAGATGCTCATACCGATCCCGCTACCGCAAACAAGAACCGCCACGTCGACTTTCCCGTCGGCTACGGCTCGCGCGGCGGGGAAGGCTATGTCCGGATAGTCGCAACTCCTGGAGCTGTTGGTGCCCATATCGACAACTTCATGGTTCCGCTCATTGAGCAGCACCACGATTTTCTCTTTTACTGCATGGCCACGATGATCAGCGCCCACTGCGATCTTCATTGTCATTCCCTTTCAACCTCTTCTGCTTCTGTGAGATACGTCCTGAACGATCTGTCGATCCGCCGGGCAATGTCCAGATAAACGCTGACGTCGGCCCCGATCGGATCTGGTATGTCACCGTCGGGATCCAGCAACCTGATTTTCGCGGTAGCCGAAGGAGCCAGGCAGCGTGCCTCGGACACGTGTAATCCTGTAAAACAGAATACCACATCCGAGCAATTAATCAACTCTGAAGTGAGTTTTTGGCTTACATGTTGGGTGATGTCAGCGCCGAGTTTTTCCAGGGCCTCGACCGCCTGCGGTGAAGCCCGCCCCCCGGGAAATGCGAAAACTCCGGCCGATTCGACACACAAACCGTGTTCAGCAAGACCGTTAGCGTCGCAATTGAATTTATCGCACAGGGCTTTTACCGCCAATCCGGCGGCCATCGGAGAGCGGCAGGTGTTGCCCGTGCATACGAACAGGTACATCGTGGCCATTATCCGTTCAATGTCGGCGGAATCGCGGACTCCGGCGCGAAGGATTTCCCACCCGTCGCTATTGCACGCCAGGATCGTCGAGTCGCCGCCATATACGGTGGCGCCGCTATCTATCAACAGGTCGATCCGCCCGTCGAGATCCGCAAGGACCTCCCGACCGCTGCGCGGCGAGGGGTGTCCGGAAAGATTCGCGCTGGATGCGACCACTGCCCCCTCGACGCTCTCCAGCATCATCCGCGCGATGGGGGCGTCGGGGCATCGCAGGCCTACCCGCCCCTCGCCGGTCAGCACATCGTGCAATCCGGCGCCCTGGAGCCGCGGGTCGGGGAACTCGCCGCCCGTGTCGAGAACCAGCGTGATCGGTCCGGGCCATGCCTTGTGTATCACTTTTTCCGCCGAGGAACCAACGTCCGCAACATATCGCCTGACGTCTTGGGGCCATGGAATATGCACGCTGAAAGGGCGCTCGGGGCGGTTCTTCAACTCGCGAAGGCGCTCCATGGCTTCGCCATCGGAAGCAACCGCCGCCACGCCGTAGACGGTTTCGGTGGCGAAGGCGACGAGTTGGCCTGCCTGGAGGGCTTCGGCGCCCTGTGTGGCTGCGGCGGTAGCAGCCTTCGGATCGTTCGGATCAACTTCTATTACGCGTGTGGACATAGTGTTTTCTCTGGACCATTATCGTGACCATGGGCGAACCAAGTCAAGCTTGCGAAGCGCTTGAGGCCCTTCCAGTTAGCTCGTCCCCGTGCAATAGACAGAACCCGACCGGGGCTCGGGGAATCCCACGCCTCGCTATTTCTGCACTCAATTCTTCGAAACGCGTCTTCGGATGCGTCTGATTCTGTGACGAGGCCTTCCCAACAATGACGTAACACCGCCCGAGACAATAGTATTCACTTCCTCTGCTTGGATCAGACGCTCAATAACGGTCAGTTTTTCAGCATAATCTCTGTGCTCTCGACGGCTACATTCTCGAAACATCAGCAGTTCGGTGAAAGACCATGATAGATCCTGTCCCACACAGGCCACTACATCTTCCTCTGTAGGTGCGTCTTTTTCGCTTTGTAGGTACTTTGCCAAGGCTTCGATCATCAACTTCCCTTCACTACCAGTACCCTGACTCAATTCGATCGCTTTGTCAAATTCCCCCGCACACAGGAAAAACTCCGCCCAGTTGATGGGCTCTGTCTCATCACCGTCTCCTTCAAGAACTTTTCCTGCGAACTCCAGAGCCTTCTGCTTATCCCCCGAGATCAGATACATGTGTGCTGTACCGAATTGCCTACTGTAAGGAGTACATTGGCGCAAGGCCTTTGCCGCCTTATCATCTTCCTCAAGAAACTTGCGGAGGTAGGCCAAGTTGGGGGTTCTCGGCCCAGTTCCTCTATCCGCCATTTCATCTATCATCTCAGCAGCAAGGGCAAAGTACCCAGACCCCTGTCGTATATACAGATCCGAGAGATCAAGCTTAATCTGTGCATTCCGAGGAGATAGCTCACTCGCCTTTCGTAGCCACTTAATAGCACCGTCAACGTCGCCAACACAGGACGCGATCAATCCCAACGTTCTGCATACGCTGTCTTGCTCCCCTTCAGGTGCGTATTCCAAGGCTTGCTGTAGTCCCTTTGAAGCTTTCAGCAGTTCATCGGTATCTACAGCGGACGCGTTACTAAAATCCAATGCACACGACCACTGCAATGCAAAAAAGTTCTCTGGATCATTCTTCGCAATCTTCCTGATTATCTCTTCAAATTCTCGTTTAACCGTCCTCTCTAGCTCCAGGTCAAAAACAGTGGCCAGAACGTCCCATGCATAGGCAAAACGGGGATTCCGACTCAGAAGCTTTGTCAAGAGCGGCGGTACAGCGGCCCAATCATCCGCAGCCACCATTTTCTCCAGTTTCCTGGATTGTGTTCTCGTGTCTTCCGGATTCCGATCTCGAATTGTAAGGGACAGTCGCTCGTAATCCTCCACGATTGGAGGGCGCGGCCACATCTCAGCCACTTCCTTCCTTCGGCAGAACAGTCCACCCGCAGCCACCATGTCCATGTCGAATCGAATATACTCCAACTCTTGCCCGAAGATCCGCGAAGCCCGGTCCCGGTAGTCGCCAGTACTTTTCGACCTTCCCGCTCCCACCTGCGAGGCTACCGGAAGAATCGTAACATCCTCTTTCCCACGCAATGCCAACTGGGCTTTGATGGCAGGCACCAAATGTTCCAACCCGTCCAAATCCTGGTCAGACAGCCTGAAGAGCATCACCAAAGCGTCAGACAACACTTGCGTGCATATGCCCGCTTGATCGTTCAATCCTGTGCGACTGTCCACCAAGACGTAATCGTACGGGCAATCCCCACCCCCTATCCTCTGCCGCAAATTCCCAAACAGGGAATCTGGATCTCGCGGATCGCTACCGAAGAATCCAAGCCAATCAATCTCCTGTAGTTTTTGACAATAAGACTCCCCCATCGTTCCCGCGGGAAGAACATCCACTCCAGCAACTTCGGACTCGTAAATGTAATCCCGCACGTCAGGCAATTCGCCTTTCTTCACATAATCATAGGCAAGATCGACGAAACCGTAACTGTGAGGCTCCTTGGGAGGGAACATTCTATGGAGTCCTGGCGCCTCAAGATCGAAATCCCATAGAAGAACTCTCTGAGGATGCTGAGTATCCTCGACCATCAGACAAGCCATGTTGGCTAGCGCGAGAGAGCGTCCAACACCGCCTTTGTATGAGTAAAAAGTAACGAACATGGTTCTATACTCCTATGGAGGATAACCCTAAGCGACTTTAGGGCGCCCGAATCCGGGCGCACCGTTACGTACAATCCGTAACTGCGGCTTGCGTCTGTCCCCAAGGATTTCTGTATCTGCACTTGGCTTGGAATGTATCTCCGGAGTAGTAATCATTTGCTTTCGCTGCCGCGCAGATTCCACTAGCGACCGGCAAAGATCACTCTTCCCAGCATCTAGCTCTCTGAGCAGTAAACCCAGCAACAGTGCGGCAGGGCTTAACTGGAGGTCACGGCAGTCTTCCGTCTCCCATGCATAAACGGTTTGTCTCGTCACTGCACAGAGCTTGGCAAAGTCAGAGACGCCAAAGCCCAAACCCTCTCGAAGGCGTCGTATCTCCGCCGACGTAACCAGCAGAGCACCTTCTCTCAGATGGGCCTGTAGGTCTGCTTCCCATCGCTTTAGCTCTTTTGCCGCAAAAACCTCTCCGCCACAACGATCACACTGAGCGATTTTCGCGTCCTTGACCACAAAAGGAATCCCACCCAATCGGGTAGAATATGCTTCCATCGTTTTCATTACCAGTTGGCCACCTTTGCAGTATGGGCATTTTCCACTAGCCATGTCACTCACCTCTTGCCGGCGGTTATCAAGAAATAGTACTCACCATCATCCGACTCCATCAGCTTGCCCACAGTTTCAAAAGGCAAGCCATTCCGGCAGCGACCTCTGATGGTGTATTTCTTTCCGTTCACAGATTCACACTTTTTGTCGTTCTGGGTTTTCTCAAGTTTCCCGTTCAGAATACTGTTTTCGATATCATCAAGCTTAAAATCACCGTCTTCCAGATAGTCATACACATGCCGTGAAACCTCGTAATCACCAAACCGTACCAACGTCTGTATCCATGCCAAGGGGTCGCTGGCGTCCTTTTTTGTCTTCTTCGGCAAAAACCACCCTTTCATGTAAGGTTTCTTTACGTATATTACGTTCACTCGTAACAAAAGTCAAGGCGAAACCGAATATTTGTCAGATTTTATTACACCCCACGTGTCGAGGGCCTGAGATCAACTCTTGGATTATCACTTCTGGATTCCCACTCATCTTGTCGCAATCCGTAGACCCCAACGGGCTCTACGGCAAGGCAACATCATTTTTCAACAACCCCGCTACGTTTATTTTTTCTTTAGTGTTTCGGCCGCTTTGACCGCCAGTGGCGACTCGGGGAACTTATCCACGATACGCTTGAGAGTTTCGGCGGCTTTGTCGGGTTTGTCCATCTTCCGGTATGCCTGCACCGCAAGCATCAGCAGTTGGGCCCCGCAGTTGCTGGCGGGATTCACCCGCGCCAGTATATCGGCCTCGATGGTTACCTCCGCATAACGTCCCTGCGCCATCCAGAGCCTTGCGGTAAGGAGCGAAAGGTATCCGTCGAGTTTGTCGGCGGGAAATGTCTGCCGCCACCTCTGGATATACTGCTCGGCCCACTCGTAATTCCGGGATGTCTGCGTGTACGACTCGACGTGTCGCGAGAAGTCGCCCCTCAGGATTGGATGCTTCTTCCTCCCCGCCTCGGGACCGAAACCGGCGGTTTTGTATGCGGCGGAGGCCTTGTCGTAGTCTCCGCGCGCCCGCCAGACGTCCGCGGTGCCGATCTGCAGGTTGCGGGCTGTTGGGGCGGTAAGCTTCTTGGCGTAGCGGCTTTGCACGCGCGTGAGGAGTTTCATGGCCTCCTTGTCGTCCCGGACGACATTCAGGACTATATTTGCGGCCATGATCGTCATCCGTGCCGCCACCTCCGGAGAGTCACACCTGTCGGCGGATACCAGGAGCACCTTGACGGCATTGTCGGTCCGGGCATTTTTCAGCAGGAGGTCGGAGGCGGTAGGCACAATCGCCAGGACGCCCTCGGCGGGCAGTTTTTTGCGTCTCAGGAAGGCGGTGCATGCCCGGATCATGTCCTTTGTGAGTTCGCTGCGCTTGAGCAATTCAAATGCGGGACCTACCGCGTCGTCCCTGAGCGTCTGGAAGTCGTACGTGGCGACGATCGCGGCGTGGTCCTTGACGTTATCGAGTTTATGGTGGGTTACGCGGTCCCACGGGCGAGAGACGTAGATTCGATTGGTCCTGGTCAGTTCTCCCCTGGGCGCCTTGGCGGTGAGGGTCACGATGTAGGTTCCATCGGTGATGTAAACGTGATCGACAGCATCTTCGGTCGATTTCTGCCCGTCCCCGAAGTCCCATGCCCATTTGAGCCCCTTGCCCCCCCTGCCGACCGCCCGTGCGGCAAAGCTGTATCGCTGGTAATAGCGGTCGGCGGCAAATGTCTCGCCCGCGTGGAGAGGCGAAAAATCTATGTCGAGCGGTTTGGTGATCTGCTGCATCAGACCGGCGATGCCCGTATGGACGAGCGAGTAGGCGGCCGGCGGAATCACGCGCACGCGTTTTTCCCCAGGGGCCTTCCATGCCACGACAAGCACCGGGGTGGAACTTCTGTTGATGTGGTAGAACGTCAGCTTGTGCAGACCGGACTTGAGATTGATCTTCGCGTTCTTGCGGATGTCGCGCTGCGGGCGATGCCACCCTCCGTTACTGATCAGCAACTTGTCATCCACCAGCAGGAACGAGGCGTTGTTGCTCGAACAACTGAAGGTGTACTCGCCGCTCTTGGGCGCCATAACGTATCCCGTCATCAGGTTGGCGATGGCGGTGTCGGGAGCGAACGGATTGTAGCCCAGGAACATCCGATCCATGAAACGCCTTCCTATTATCGGACCGGACTTCTGGAATATCTTCCGGGCATCGTCGAGTTTTCCGGGCGGATCGGTCCGGCAGCGGCGAGTCTCGAGGAGAACGCCGCGATGGATCGGAAGGACCGCCTTTCGGGGCGGGGCGCCGGGATTGCCCAGGTAAGCGTAATATCTCTTGAGGGCGCCCCGCTTTTCAAAAGCCAATCGGGCGCGGTCTCCCGGACCGACCATCAGCACCGCCGAAACCACCTCCTTTCCCAGAGAAGTCGTCACGCGGATGTCGCTACCGTCGGGTTTGGCGGCGCCGCCTGTGGCTATTTCGACGCTTATGATGTCGGTTCCGCCCAGGCGCGTGGGCGTGGTGTCTTCGATTGTGATCTCGCGGCGATATCGCCATTTGGGATTCCACCACGGATCGGCGCCCCAAGCCGCCGAAGCGCACAACAGAACCAACAGTGGAATCTTCACGCAAAATGCGGTATATCGGTCTCTCATAAGTGCCTGCATTGTACGCGATAATTGAACGTTTTGCGAAAGTACTGTCGCCGGACCGCCGGCGTTTCGGACGGTTATTGGGCATAACGCGGGGGCGCGGGAGATAATTGCCCGGGTAATGCGATGGCTTCACTACCCCTTGCCAACATAATGCATCACAAGCTCGCCAGCGTGCTGAACGCACTGGGCATAGGTGTTGGTATCTGCATGCTCCTGACGCTCAGCGGACTGGCTCGCGGTACGCTGTTCGAGATATCCGACCGCGCGGAGTCCGCCGACGCCGATCTCATAGTCTGCCCCAGCGGATGGGGAAACGGTCTGGTGACCCGAAGCGGCGTGGGATTGTGGGAAAAATACGCCGAGAAGATCAACGAGAAACACGGAAATATCGTCGAGCGGATTGTCCCGGTATTCATCTGGCCGCTCAAACTGGCCGGACAGGACCAGCAAGCTACCGGGGTCTCTCCGGAAATGTGGTATACCCTGACCGGTGGGCGAAAGCTATCCGAGGGCAGGATGTTCGACCCGAACAACAAGTTCGCGAAGTGGCTCGAAAAAGAGTTGCTCACCGAGGCGCCCGAGGACGGACCTGTCGAGGACCTGGACCTGACCGAGGCCCCGCATGACGGTCTCGAACTGGTGATCGATTCGCGTCTGGCCGGAGCTGGAAACTACCACGTGGGACAGAAGGTCGTCAGCGCCAACCACGAGTGGACAATTGTCGGTATCGTACCGGCCGGGGTATTCACGCGAGTGTTCATGCCCCGAAGGACCGCCCAGTACATCTTTGGCGACAGCATCCTGCAGTGTACGTTTATGTTCATCAAGCTCAAGGGCGGATGCGACATCGGACCGGCGGCCGCGGCAATAAAGAAAACCACCGGGCAGGACGTGGTGCCCCTCACGGCATATCGTGGAATGCTCCAGGCCAAGTTCGATATACTGTTCGGTATCATCAACGTGATAAACGCCGTTGCCCTGTCGATAACATTCCTGTTCATCATGATCACGCTGCACACGATGGTCCTCCAGCGTAACCGAGACATCGCGATCCTCAAGGCTTCCGGCGCCTCGAACTGGTGCATAACGCGACAGGTGATGGTCGAGGCGGCCCTGCTGACGCTGGGAGGTATGGTTCTGGGCGTGGGCCTGTCATTCGTGGCGGGATGGATCATCCATACATTGATGCCGCTGTACACAGTGGAGATCACGTGGCAGTGGATTGCAATCGCTTTCGGAGCCGCCTCCGCGGGAGCAACGCTCAGTTCAATCTATCCGGCATGGCGGGCGACCCGCGTGGACATGGCCGAGGTGCTCGCACAGGACTGATCAAATGGACGGCGATAACGAATACATCCTGACGGCCGAAGCGCTGCACAAGTCCTACGGGCGCGGACCCGGGCGGGTCGAGGTTCTGCACGGTCTGGACCTGGCCGTCAGGAAAGGCGAGTTCCTAGCCGTCATGGGGCCCAGCGGATGCGGAAAGAGTACGCTGCTGCACGTCCTGGGCCTGATAACCGCGCAGGATTCCGGACGGGTGACGATTGGCTCACGGGTAGTGCCCAACGGTAACCGGATACGCACGGAATTGCGCCGGACGATGATCGGGCTGGTCTTTCAGCGGTTCAACCTCATCTCCGTTCTCAGCGCCGAAGAAAACGTCGACACGTCGCTGCGCGTGCGAGGAATCCGCCCCGACGGGAGGACGGGCGAACTGCTGGAGTCGCTGGGAGTCTCCCACGTAGCCAAACGCAAGCCCGGAGAGATGTCCATCGGAGAGCAGCAGAGGGTGGCGGTGGCTAGGGCGATTGCTCACCGCCCGAAGGTGCTTCTGGCCGACGAACCCACCGGCAGCCTCGATTCCACCAGCGGACGCGCGCTCCTGGAGATCATGCAGCATGCCAATCGCGACGACGGCCAGACAATAGTAATGATAACGCACTCAGAAGAACTGGCCGGCTTTGCCGATCGTACGGTATACATGCAAGATGGCATCCTCGTTGACCACAACTGATGAACTGTCGCCGCGCGGCGGACACGACGGAATATCCGTGGCGCGCTGGTTCGCGCTGTACGCGGTAATGCTCGCCGCGGCCGGGGGGTGGTTGTGGATACTCCAGATCGACCAGACCACCGTGTCGTTCGACTCATGGGCAGGGTTCAAAAGCTCGCTACGTGAAGTGCCCCAGGCGGTGAAGCTCCTGACGTTCGGTATATACATCTCGCTTTGCTGCACGTTCCTGCCCCTTCCAGCCAACTGGCTCGTGGCAATGGTGGCTACTCGCACAGTGGCCGTGGGAACCGGGCTCTGGGACACCGTGCTGCTGGTCGGCCTGGTCGGGGCCGCGGCGTCAACGGTTGCCAATCTCAACGACTACCACCTGTTCACGTGGATGCTGAGAATCCGCCACGTTGCAAAGGTCCGCCACGCGCGAATCTACAAGATCGCCGCACGCTGGTTCGACAAATCGCCCTTCTTCCTCGTGGTCGTGTTCAACATACTGCCCATCCCCGTGGACGTGGTGCGAATGCTGGCGGCCACACACCGATACCCGCGCGCGGCGTTCGCGGGCGCCAATTTCGCCGGACGACTCATCCGGTACGGCACCATCGCATACCTGATCTACTATTTCGAACTGTCGGTAGAGACCGCAATGCTGATAATGCTCGCCCTGGCGGCTGCTATGCTCATCGCCAAAGCCCTGCCGCGATTATGGGCTCCCCAAAAGGAGCCCGAGGCAAGCTGAAAGCAATAGTTGCGTTTATTCCTATGAGGAGCTTTTGACCATGAAGCTGTATGTGACATTTGCAGCAATTGGCGTATTTTGGACGGTCTCCGCCGCCCGGACGCCGACAACGCAACCGGCGTCCGCAACTCAGCGGGCGACGACAACCGCGCCGGCGGTCGATCCGGCCGCCAGGAAGATCCTCGACGCGATGGAAGCCGCGGGCAAGACCACAAAGACAATCCGCGCCGATCTCACCTACAAGACAGTCAATACGAGCCTGGGCGACAGCGAGTTCCGGACCGGGTGGGTGGCCTATCAGGGTAAGCAAACGGTCAAGTCCGTCGAGACGCCGGCAATGTTCCGAGTACACTTCGAGACATCGAAAATGGGCGCGGGCAAGACCGTTTCCAGGAAAGTCGACTACGCTTACGACGGTAAGACCCTCACCATCGCCCGGGCCAAGAACAAGACCATAACCCGCTTCCAGTTGCCCCCCGAAAACAAGGGAGCCGACACGCTGCAACTCGGAAAGGGCCCCATGCCCCTCCCCTTTGGCCAGAAAACCGCCGATATGATCAAATATTTCGTATGCACCACCCGACCCGCGAAAGCCCTCGAAAAAGACACCGTCTACCTCAGCCTCGTCCCACGCAAGGCCCACGCGAAAAATCTAAACACCGTCTACATACACATGTGGGTCAGCACGAAAAACTACCTGCCGGTGAAAATCGTCAGCAGAATGAAGACCAAGGACAACATAACCACCACGTTCAGAAAAACAGTCATCAACGAGGCTGTCAAAAAAGACCTCTTTACGATACCAAAACCGTTCGGTTGGAAGCTCATTGTCCAACCCTTCAAAGCCGGGCAGAATATCAAACCGTGAACCACGCGATTCCAAAATGCAAGCAGGAGACACCCAGATGATATCCAGACGGAACTTCCTCCATGCCGTCGGGGCCGGAGCGGCCGCTCTGGCGCTCCCCAAACCGAACTTCGCCGCCCCCCCCGGCGCCGATCGACCGAATATCGTCTTCATCCTGGTCGACGACCAGCGAAACGACACGCTCGGATGCGCCGGACACAAAATTCTCAAAACGCCCGTGGTCGACTCGCTGGCGAAAAAGGGCGTTCGGTTCAGCAACATGTTCGTCACCACGTCGATCTGCGCGGCGTCGCGGGCTTCGATCTTCACCGGTCTCCACGAACGGACACACGGGTACACGTTCGGAAAACCGGCCGTCAGCGAGGCCCACACCGACGCCAGCTATCCCGTCCTGCTGCGCCAAGCCGGTTATCGCACCGGGTTCATCGGCAAGTTCGGCGTCAGGATGCCCAAAGGGGCGACGGGAAAGATGTTCGATTACTTCAAGGGGTTCTCCGGCCCGCGATTCGTCAAGCAGCCCGACGGATCAAAACGCCACACAGCGGAAATCTGCGGCGACAAGGCCATCGAATTCATCCGCGCCGATCCGGGCGATAAGAAGAAACCGTTCTGCCTGTCGATCAGTTTCACGTCGGTCCACGCGGTCGACGGTAACAAGAAACCGGGCGACGGGCACTATCCCTGGCCCAAAGCGGTCGACGGAATGTACGACGACGTAAAAATCCCCCCGCCCCGCCTGTCGGAATCGGAAGTATTCAACAACCAGCCGGAGTTCCTCAGGAAATCGATGAATCGCCAGCGATTCTTCTGGCGATGGGACACGCCCGAGAAATACCAGACCAACATCCGCGCGTATTACCGCATGATCAGCGGTGTCGACCGCGTGATCGGGCGAGTGGTCGAGGAGCTCAAAAAACAAGGCCTCGACAAGAACACCGTGATCATCTACACCGGCGACAACGGTTACTACATGGGCCAGCGCGGTTTTGCGGGCAAGTGGTCACATTACGAAGAGTCACTCCGCGTGCCGCTGGTGATCTACGATCCCCGACCCGAGGCCTCGAAGCGCGGGAAAGTGGACGACGCGGTCTCGCTTAACATCGACCTGCCGGCGACCATGCTGGCCCTGGCGGGAATTCCCACGCCGAAGCATTACGGCGGAAGGTCCCTGGCGGCGATGCTCAAGGGCGACGCCCCGTCCGACTGGCGAACGGACTTCTTCTGCGAGCACCTGATGGAGAACGCGGCGATACCCAAATGGGAAGGTGTTCGCGGACCGCGGTACGTCTACGCCCGCTATTTCGGACAGAAGCCCGCCTACGAATTCCTCCACGATCTCAAGAGCGATCCGGACCAACTCAAGAACTTCGCAGCCGACCCCAAATACTCCGAAACGCTCAAGAAGATGCAAGCCCGCTGCGAGGCCCTCAGAGACACCCACGGCGGACCATACAAATCCAGAAAGAAAACCAAGCGAAAGAAGTAAAGGGCAGATGCGAGACTATCGGTGGTCTCACAGTCTCTCGCCAATGCAACGGACACCTGCGGCGCCGATGACACGAACGTCAGGCAGGAAGACTTTGCTTGTCAGTCGGCGATCAGCTATAGTACTTTATAGTAGGAGAGAAGAACATGAAGGTTGAAATCGAGCGTGAAGAAGATGGTCGTTGGATCGCCGAGGTTCCGGAGCTGCCTGGGGCAATGGTGTATGGTCAGACTCGTGAAGAAGCGGTGTCAAAAGTTGAAGCCCTGGCGTTGCGATCCATTGCGGACCGCCTGGAAAACGGTGAGACAATACCGGAACTTGATGAGCTCTTTGCGGTGCCGACATGAGTCAATGGCGCTCTGCAAAGGCACGGCAGGTCCTCGCCGCCCTCCTTCGCATCGGCTGGTTCGTTAAACGTCAGGCAAGCGGTTCACATCAAGTTTTGGCCAGAGACGGTTGGCCTAATTACATTTTTGCCTTTCATGATCGTGAGGAAATTGGTCCTCGAATGCTAAGCCGCATCTCCAAGAAAACAGGCCTTACACCTGAAGATATCTAAGACCGATATCTGCTCCAAAACTTCGCAGCCGACCCCAAGTACGCCGAAACGCTCAAGAAAATGCAAGCCCGCTGCGACACCCTGAGAACCACCCACGGCGGACCATACAAACCCAAGACCAGGAAGAAACCCAAACGGAAGAAGTAGAGGTCAGCGGGAAGAGGTGAGAGTGTACTACGCTTCCATAGGAACGAGGCAAAATATCCTTTCGTCTCCAAGTGGCAGCATCTCTAATATGAACCGACAGACTCCGTGGCGCCCCAGTTTATCTCTCTTGATCCTCCTGCACCCAGCGTCCCCAGCGTTCGGCACGCTCGATCCGACAGGCGGCGGCGAACAAAGCGGCCTCGCGGCGGTTTGAGTTGTCGCTGGTGCGTTCCAACTGCAACAGGGCCCCGGCGAGTTTGGCGGTCTTGCCCTTGCCCTCGATGCTCGCCAGAAAGCACCGGGCTCCTTCGCCATCAACCGCCTCGCCCAGTTCCACACACAGCCCATGCAGAAGTTCGAAGAAGCCCAGGGCATCGCGAGGTTTCAATGGCAGGTCAGGGCGCAACATGGCCACAAGTCCCTGTCGCACCACGGCTGAGTGAAGCGGGGACGTTCTGGCCACTTCCGAGAGTTTCCCAGGCCAGCGTGAGGGCTTGAGCCGAACCGGCGTCACGGTCCTCCAGCCGGTCGTCTTCTTGGGCCTGGGTGCGTCCTCCTTGATCAGCAACTCCGCGGACGCCTGGCCCAGCAATATTCCGTCCAGGCGTCCGTCTTCGATGCACGCAATGGCCGCATCCACGCCAAGTCCGCTAACGGATGCGTCCTTCACCGAGATCGCGGCAAGAACCGCGAGCGTTCCGATCTCGCCGAGCGGTTCGTCCGGATCGAACAGCGGATCGAAGTATGCTTTTGACGCCCCGAATGTCACGTCCAGTTCCATAAGGCACAACGCCGCCCCCCTGGCCAGCAGCGACTGGCGGTTGAGCGGATGCACCTGCGTAACGATGTCGTCAGCGAAGGCGTCGTAACCGTCCATACCGTAGTCTTCGCGATGGAACGCAACCATAACTCGCAGGGCGGGAACGGGCTTCCGATTGACCGGCGCCCCCGCGGTCCACGCGCGATTGGGGTTCTCCCGATTCCATGACCTGACTGCACGTTCAGTTCGCGGGCAGAGTTCATAGCGTGCGAGTCGCCCTCCGTCCGGACCGGCGTCCGGATGGCGAGCATCTACTTCGAGATCATCGCGGTAAGGGCTGCGGGCTCGCGCTGCGGCGATCCACAGAGCAGTGTTTTCTCCGACAGGTTCGTCGCATCCCAGCGCGTACCTAAGCGCCTGCGCAAACTCCCCGGTCAACTCGGTCGCTTTCGCAGCCGCCTGACCTCTGTGATTCGGAGCCAGTCGCAGCAGCGACTGAATCTGATCGGCCGGGCTCGTCTGCAGACCCGCGGCCTGCCATTGCAGGACACGATCAACCAGCACGACCGGATCGAGCCACCCGCCGCTGTGGGTCGGAGACGCCACCAGAGGCATTTCCCTCCCGGCGAGTATTCGCTCGATGATCTCCCAGGTCCTGATTCCCATGAACACACCGGCCGCACACTGACCGGAGCACGAGACGACCTGACCTTCCTCCCAGCCGCCCCAGTTGTATTTCTTGGCCCGCTGGATCATCCGGGCCTTTCGTTGCTGGTATTCTTTGGGGGCAAGCCACGCCAAGACCAGAGGCCCCAGGTGCCACCGCGGATGGCCTAGCAATGCCGGGGCGCGAGGGAACAGATCCTCGTACGAGGATTTCACACCAAGAACCCGCTGTAGAAGGGCCTTGGTGCGGCGGGCCAGGTCATCGGGCCTGAGACTACAGAGCCGACTAAGCCCATCGAAGGCTCGCTCCATGTCGTCCCCTGAGCCCTGTCCCTCCACCAGCATCGCCAGAAGATCGATCAGTTCGTCGAGGTCTTCTACCGGTTTTATTCGCAGTGTGGGGTCGAAACGGGGTACAGCTATACTCGCCAACGGCAAGGCCGGCGGAAGCCCGCCTCCATTGACAGCATCCAGCGCCTCCGAAACGCCGGCAAACTTGACCAGTCGCGGGTCGATCTCTCCGGCACGGCGCCGGAGATCATCCATGTCGCAGATCGGCTCGGGGGGCTCGACAGCTTCGTCCTGTTCGTCGTCGCCGCTGGCCAGCCACTGCTGAATGGCGGCGTGAATCGCCGGCGGTGCGAATTCCAACTCGCCGGTAACTCTATCCCTCAACTGGGCATCCGTCGGCCGGCCGTGCTTTTCGATGAAGTCCAGCGCCCATTGCCCGACGTCCGCCGAAGAATGCCCAAGGGCATCCGCCGCCGCCAAGACCGCATCTCCTGCGACAGTGGGATTCTTCCGTACAAGCGATTTGAGGAGCGTAAACCCGCGTTTGACCGTTCCCTTCGCCTTGGCGGTCATCACCGGGACCAGTCGCCCGACACAGTCGCCGGTGAGCCGTTTGGCCTTGTCCAGTGCGCCCAGGGCCTTAAGCGCCCACTGGATTGTCGACGGCGCCCTGGCGCCCAACAACCCCAACAGTCGGTCAGTACGCTCGGCGAGTTCGTCTGTCGTCACCTCCAACCGGGCCATCAACGTGGGATACGTCCGCGCCCAGTTCTTATGAAAGTCCCGCTCCATTGCATCGAGCGTCTCGTCCAGGACTCGGCCTCGGCTGATCTGTCCGCCGGCCACGAAGCCGGCGAGCAGGTCGATCCACTGTCCCATGCCGGCACTTCGGTTCAATTCCACCCGGAACACCCACCAGATATGGTTCTCCAGCAGCTCAGGGTCATTCAGGAGTTGACGACGACTCTTGCTAATGTCTCTCGACCACGAAAACCATCGGGCGAAAGCCTCGTAGTACGCATGGTCTTCCAGCCGGTCGCACAATCCTTCCCGCTCCATCTGGCGGATCCGCGGCCAGGCTCCCGGAGCACTCTGACCGGACAGTAGGAATTTGGCGAGACTGGCGACCCATTTTGGCCGCCGGTCTCGCATAATCCTGCAGAGGGCATCGCCCTCCATCAGCAGCCAATCGACGATGTCACGCTTGCGGCACTTGCCCCACTGTGCTGATGAGAGCATCGCCGCAGCCGCAGCCTTGTGACGCTGCATCAGTTCCCCGTTCGGATTCCAGGTGAACCCGTGGGGGTTGCGTTCGGCCACCTCACGGAGGGCACGGTTTATATTAAACCGGTCATACAGTTCCAAGGCCTCCGGCGCCAACTGGCGTCGCTCAGCCTGCGTCGCACCCCGAAAAAACGTCACGACTTTTGACATCCTGCCCTCCAGGACCAGTTCCCTTAGCACCTGCGGGTCGAAGCGTGACCCGGGCGATTCGGCTTGGTCAGCAGGAATCTGCTTGCCGGCCTTGCGTTTTTCCGTAGAGGCAGCGGGCTTGCTCTTGCCTTCGCGTTCGCTGACGGCTTCTCCCTTTCCCCAAAGGCGGCGCAGAAAGTCTTTCAGTCCCATAGCCCCACTCCAATATCGTTCCTGGTAGACACTGTTTAGCCCCCCTTGGCATCCAACGCGATCTGGACGGCCAGGATGTGTTTGCACGGGCCACGTTTGCCCTGGTGCTTCGAGAACCACCGGCACGTGCATCGCAGTTCGCCGTCTTCGGCACGAACGCGGTGTTCCACGCCCGTCCCCTGGACGTAGGCCTCAACGGGCTCACGTTGGACGAGCCGGACCCCGTCAGACTCGACGAGTCTACGGGCGTTTTTCAGCCTCGGCTGGAGCTTCTCGGTTAGCGATAGATCAAACGGCAACACGCGGTGGAAGAATGCGCCGACGTCCGTGTCATAGCCGACAAGCCCGCGCGAACCCAGTACGGCCAGCGTCGCCCGGACGGTCTCCACGTCGATCCGGAGTTTCCCGGCAATGGCCTCCGCGTCGATCCGCCCCTGCCAGTTCAATTCCGCCTTCACGCGAGGCAGCATGTCCTGCCAGTCGCCCCCGGCAAGGTGCTGCAGGGCCTGGCCCTCGCCGGAGAAACCCCGCGAGGCATCGGGTGTCATCACCAGGTGGAACCGGGCCTCATCCAGCGTGACCTCCCAGTCGCTCACCTCGTCGTTGTCGGCGACATACACGCGAAGCGCCCGGGCATGCCGGGCCAACGGCTCGAGAATGCCAAGCCGCTCGGTCCCACCAAGGCGGACGCCGTTTCTGTCCTCGCGCCGGCTCAGCCGAAGTCCCCGTCCGGCCGGGATGACCCACCCCGGCGCCCGGCCGGACCGCCCGCGCGGTACGCTCTGCAGGAACCGCCGTAACTCGGCGCCAGTCGTCTCCAGCCTCGGCTGCATCCGGGACGCGTACGCCTGGACTTCGACGAATCCCTTCAGCCACCTAACGGGCAGATTCACCTTACGCTCGACGATGGCCTCACCGCTTCGTTCGATCTCGACCGCGTCGGCACCTACCCGCAGCCCAACCTCGTCGGAGTCTCGGATTCGGGCAATGGCGGCCCGCATCGGGGGGTTAAAATCCACGTTTGTAGTCCCTCGGTTGTGCGGCGCGCAGGAGAGAGCTTCGGGCAGGAAGTCCACGCGCCCATACGTGCTGCAACACGAGCTGAACGCCTCAAAGCGGAGTCGCTCGCCATCGCTGGTGACAACGGGGTCTGCCTCACGGAGTATGCGAGCAAGCATGGCCGGCGGGATGTAGAACCGAGACTGCACCACCTGGTACAAGCACAGCAAGAGATCCGCCGCCCGCCGAGGCCGTTGGAACTGACCGTCAAAGAAATACGGATTGGGTTGGGCTCCTCCGCACGTAGCCAACCGTAACTGTGATCCGGCCGACGTCTCGGTCAACTGCGATTCATAGAGGTACTGATAAGCGTAAGCGAGAGCCCCTGCAGCCATAGTGGCGGTCCTTTCTCATCGGCGTCCGGTAGTATGTGAATACAGGAATCGAGCCACGCTGTCAAGTAACGTATCGAACTCTTATGGGGTGGCCTGCCTGACAACATGGTCTGTTCCCCTTAGTAGCTTTTGCTCCAGCCCGAAACCGTCGGCAATGCACGCAACTACATCCTGTCGTCAGGGTCTGGGGCTTGAGCGCCTTCGTTACTTTGTAGTCGGCGGCGCTGCAGGTGCAGGCAGATTCGGCCAACCACCCAGAAGAGCGTTAACTCCGCGGCCAGGAATATGACGGGGCCCGGACCGGCCCATTCAGGCGGTTTTGTTCTCCGTACCGCGGCGGATGAGATGTTCGCCCTGGTTGAGACGACAAAAGTAGAGAGTAGCAAATAGACTCCCGCGAGAAACCTGTTTCTCTTGAACAGGAGAGCAGGAGAACAGGAGACCGCAGGTGAGCAAATTCCGGTCGAATCCGGGCTCAAACGCGGGACTCCGCGTTCCGCCGTTTCACCTGCTCAACTGTTCTACTGCTCACCTGCTCTATGTGTGACTTTATTTTCCCACAAGAATAAGGTCGCTCACAGATTGGTATGCGGTATACTATAATTGAATGCGGGCCATAAGATGGTCCGCAAGAGCAGGAGAAAACAATTGCAGCCAAACCCGTACGACTGTGTGATTTACTGGTCCAAACAGGATGACTGCTGGATCGCCCACAGCCTGCACACTGACCAGATTGGACACGGGGCGGGGCCTCTTTACGCGCTCGCGGATATGCTGAAGGCCGTACAGGAAGTGATGGCCCTGGCCGGCGAGGACAAGACCATTCAACCATGGCGGGAGGCGCCTCCGCGCGTACAAAAGATGTGCAAGACCGCGGACCCTCTACCGAAGGAGACCTTTGAGGTCGCATACATGATGGCCCATGGCCGGTGGCCGGAGTATCTGAAGATTGAAATGTCTCGCAGTAAAAAGCTCGTAGTGGTTGAGATGGAGCCCACTGCGGTATGAGTCAGCCACGCGTGAAATGGGGCGACATCGAACGGTTCTGTAAGCAGAACGGATACGAAATCAAGGGCAGAGGGGGAGATAAGATCATTGTTGCCCCAAAGGGCGACCGCAGGCTGCGAACACGAAACACGGTGCGCATAGGACACAAGTCGTGTGGCCACAAGGGCGCCGAAGTCCTCGAATGCTATGTCTCTTTACTTAAACGGGCCTTTGGAATCACCCGCCGACAGTTGCTTGACGCATAGGACGATCCGGGCGCCCGGTCCTGAGACAAGTTGTCGCTTTTTTCTGGAAACTCACGCGCAACCAGGTGATACCATGAATCGCAATATTACACAAACGCTCAGCCCATTAGCCTGGGTTTTCGGAGTTCTTCTCATACTGGTCATGAGCGCACCGACCCCCAGCGCTCCGAAGGTGGGGGGAAATTGGAAAACATATTGTGGTAAGGTCGGGCCTTCGGGATGGCGGTGCAACGTTGTCCAGCCGGATCCGAAAGACGCCGGGCCGGACGGTATTAACCTTCACGATTGGGACGGCGACGGCGACCTGGACGTCTTCGTCAATTACGAAGAAGGCGCGTACTCTCGCCTCTACTTCAATCCGGGCAAAGGCAAAATCCGTGACTTGTGGGCCGATTACATCGAGTTCAAACATGGCAAGTGCGAGGACTCGGGAATGGGTGATCTGGATAACGATGGCGATATCGATTACATCGCCAACGGCGGATGGGTTTACTTCAATCCCGGAAAGACCGATCTGCGAGACCCCGCCAAATGGACGAAGATGACGCTCTTCAATAACGAGGCCCGCGTACCGGTCGTTTCCGATGTCGACGGCGACGGTTTGAACGATCTGATCGTCGGCGCCCGCGCCTGGTACAAACAGCCCGTCAAGGGAAAGCACGACGCGAAGAACTGGAAGAGCTACACCCTGGGCAAGGCGCTCTGGCCGATGAATTGCTTTGTCTACGACATGGACGCCGACGGCGACGATGACATTGTCGTCCAGGACCGCAGGAAAGAGACGTTCTGGTTCGTTAACGCGGGGAAAGGCAAAGTCACCGCCCAATGGTCTCGCAAGACGCTGTACGCAAAAAAGGACGGTATGTTCATGGCCATCGGCGATGTCAACGGCGACAAGATCGACGATTTCGTCATCACGAATCAGAGGGGCAGGAACATCCACATACTCCTGCGCACCGCCAAGAGAGGCGAGCCGGTCTTAAAGACTATCGTCCTCGCCCAGCCGGCAGACAAAACGGGCGGCGGCGGCGACTTCTTCCCCAAGGGAGTCGCCGTCATGGACATCGACGGCGATCCGGGCAAAAAGGAAATTCTCATCGTCCCCAAGAGCGGTAACATCTGGTCGGCGAGCTATTCGGGCGATTCAACGGATGCGAAGAACTGGAAGGCGACTCCTATCGAAATACCCGGCGGCGCCACCCGCAGGAAGATGGACAACGCCTTCCTCGGCGACATCGACGGCGACGGCGACATCGACATCATGACGACGGAAGAAAACGGCGGATGGGGCGTTGTCTGGTTCGAAAACCCGGGGAAGAAATAGAGGTGCTGGTCCCATAAGGTTAAGGTTTTGGGGACTGGAACCTGGTCTTAAGGTTTTCCACTCTGAAACGTTACCGTCCATATCGTACAACCCTCGGATTCCGCTTGCCCAACGCACCGCATCGGATACAATCACTGCAAATGCCCTGCGACTGTCGCGGGGAGAGACGCTATCCAGAAGGCCGAAGGAACCGCGAAGCAAAATCCTGATAGTATGGAGCAAATAACTATGAGGCGAGTGATATATGCAGTTGCATTACTCAGCATGTTCTGTGTTGCTGAAGTAGAAGCTGTAGGAAAGATCGGATTCAAGAAGGTCGGTGACATCCGTCTTTCGATGTCTGTCAGGACTCCTGCAGGCCACAAGAAGACTGATAAGAGGCCGGCAATAATATTCTTTCACGGCGGCGGTTGGGTGTGTGGTAAAGCGAACCAGTTCACCGCGCAGGCGCGCGCATTCTCGATCCGTGGATTCGTTGCCTTTTCTGCCAGTTACAGGGTAATCAATAGACATAAGACCACCGTATATGAATGCGTAAAAGATGCAAAATCAGCAGTCAGGTACGTGCGTGCACATGCAAAGGAGTTGGGGATTGATCCGAATAGGATTATTGTCGGTGGCGGTTCGGCCGGCGGGCATATCGCCGCGTGCACAGCTGTAATAGAAGGGTTCGAAGAAGAAGGCGAAGACCAGTCGGTAAGCAGTAGAGCCAATGCCCTGGTGTTGTTCAGTCCGGTTCTCGACACAACTGAGAAGGGATACGGCTCTGACAAGATGATAAAGGGCAAGAAGACGGATCTCTCTCCCTGTCACCATGTCAGGAAAGGTCTGCCGCCTACGATAATATTTCATGGTACAAGGGATACAGTCGTTCCGCCGGAGAATGCGGAACGTTTCGAGAAGTTGATGAAAGAAGCCGGGAATATCTGTGTTCGTGTTCCTTTTGAGGGCAGAAAGCACAACTTCTTCAATCATCCGGCATTTAGGAAACATAACAAGATCGAGGATTTTGAAAAGTCAATAAAGGACGCTGTCACGTTTCTTGAATCAGTTGGAATGGCCCCTAAAAAGACAACAACAGGACAGGAGGCAACCCCCTCTAAAGAACCGAAGAGCACTCTGCATGAATATCTCTTAATCGGACAATCCAACATGGCAGGGCGAGCACCGTTTTCGGGCAAGGATACCGCTGGTGTTGACAGGTGCTGGCTTATGACAGATAGGAATCAATGGGTGGCGCCGCAACCCGCAAGAAGATGGACAACGCCTTCCTCGGCGACATCGACATCATGACGACGGAAGAAAACGGCGGCTGGGGCGCAGGCTGGTTCGAGAATCCGGCAAAAAAATAGAATGCGAAATCCGGGCAAATTAGCCTTCTCGGCCTTGCCCAAGGCGCCGCATCGGATACAATCGGCACAAATCAAATGTCCTGCGACTCAGATGTGCCTCAAGGAGACTCCGATGGCGAAAGGCAACAAACCCCAGAAGAAGAACGTCAAGAAGCCCAAGAAACCCAAGGAGCCCAAGGGAAAGAAATAAGCCGACCGTTGAACGGCGGGAGGCATCGATGAAAGCGGCGATGATTCGATATCTGTTGTTTGCTGCGCTGGCGACCATGGTCGGGGCGTGCGGATCGCTGCCCTCCCAGCATGAGCCCAAGCTCTATCACTACGAGAAGGGAATCAAGTCTCTCAAGGTCGACTGCGCCGACAGCGCGGGCCTCATTGACCTGCAGATCGGCACGAACCGCGGACCGGTCAACTGGCCCGCGCCCGGCTCGCCCAACCCCATGATCTGGGACTTCTCGGAAAACTTCCGCCAGTTTGGTATCGAGGCGATCCGGTCCCACGACTTCTACGGACCGACCGACTGGTGGGCCATCTTCCCGGACTTCTCCGCAGCCCCCATTTGGGCCGCAAATTACGACTTCACCTCGGCAAATTACGACTTCGCCTCGTCGGATGAGTGTATCGGCGCGATTCGAGATGCGAGGTTTGAATGTTTTTACCGGCTCGGTACAAGTTGGAAAGGCGAGAACCCCCGCCCGATCAACGACCCGCCTGGGACCATTCGCGATCAGGGAGGCCAAATCACACACGAGGCCGACCGCAACGACTTCAAAAAGTGGGCCCAAGTCTGCTCGCACATCGTGCGCCACTACAATCAGGGCTGGGCCGAGGGGCACAACTACGGTATCCGCTATTGGGAAGTCTGGAATGAACCCGACCTGAGCGAGCAATTCTGGTCGGGCACGCCGGGGCAGTATTACATGCTATACGAAGAGACCGCCAAGGCGCTGAAGGCGCTGGAGCCCGGGCTGAAGGTCGGCGCCCCGGGCCTCAGCGGAGCCTTCACCGAAGCATACCTCGACGGCTTCCTCCGGTCCTGCCGCAAGAGCAGCACGCCGCTGGACTTCTACTCGTGGCACTGCTATGGGGGGCGGGATGATTACAACCCCTACTGCTATTACAAGTACGGGAAACTGGTCCGCGAGGCGCTGGATAGTTACGGGTATCCTCAAACCGAGAGCATCATCACCGAATGGAACGCGGGGATCCACGACAACATATTCAGCGACACGCATGGATACAACATTCTCGCCGGCACGGATGAATCCAAGCGTCGGGTGCACATCCTGATCAGCGACTACCAGTCGAGTCATATCAGTTGGGATCTCCTCGTGACGAACCTGCCCTGGAGCAACCAGACGCCCTACGAGGCCACACGCTGGCTGCTGAACCCGTCGCGGACGCAATTGGAGACGGTGGAGACAATCAAGGGAACCGGTCGGCAGTTAACGCTCAACCGGAACATGACCTGTCGGACAATCTGCCTGATTGAGATTCGGCGCGCCTGGGCGACACCGCAGTCGAACCCGCTACCCGGAAAGCTCGGCCCGAAACGCGTCCGTCCGCGCCGGGCAATCCGACGCCCACGCCGGCGACCGCCACTGCGAAGGAAGCCACCGCCCGACAATTCCACCCGAAAGAGGAGATAAGGGACTGGCCATTAGGGACTTCACTCTGAGGCCGGTGAAGTAAACCCCTCCCCCCGGTCCGTAGCGTGAAAGGCCGGGGCGAGGCGATCGGTCCGATGTATTTCGTCGCGATTACGAAGTTGTCGAAGTAGACGATGTTCTTGTCGCTCTCACCGTCCTTGGCGGACCGCCCGGACACGTACCACTGCAGCATTGCCTTGTTGATCTTAAGGCGCTTGTCGGTCCGCCAACTGAAGCCCTCGAACGGTCTGGGCTTGGTGTTGTATGAACCGGACGTGGCGAACTTGTCGCGAATCCACGTGCCCACCGGCGAACCGGGCTTCCAGCGACCGACCAGCTTACCGTCGATCCAGAACGCCTGCTCGCCGTCGTGCCTGCCGATGGCATTCAGCTTCACCATGAACTCGACGCAGATCCACTTGTCGCGCCCGACGAACGGCCGCTGCCTGTCCGGGCGGAAGTTGTTCCCGTAGTAGGCGTTGGGCCTGCCCGCCGAGGCGCCATGCGGTGTCTGCCAACTGTGCATCTCGTGCCAGTACGTGTAGAACGCCCATCCGGTCCGCTTGCCCTTGGCCCGGTCGAGGTTCGGCGGCTCGGTGGTCGTGTTGAAAGCCCCGTTGGCACCGCCGGGCGGACGAATGCCCGCACCCCCGCCCCACCGGTACTTGTAAGTTGGCATGTGCCCGCCCATATTCACGAAATGGTGCGGGGTGACGGTGTTCTTGTCGAAGCGGCAGTAAAAACGGACAAAGCACTGATCGACGCCTTTTTTCCACATGTACTTCAGGTCGCCGCCGGTATCCTTGCCGCGGATGGCTGTTATCTGCGCGCATGACTTGCCCGTTCGGGCAATGCCCGAATCCTTGAGGATAACCACGCCGGCGCGCTGTTTCTTCAGGCCGCCTTCGATACCATTCTCGAAGCCGGTGGCGTAAATGACGGACGGGTCTTTCGCGATCCCGACGTCGCCGGGATACCTGGCGGCCAGGCCTTTGCTGCCCTCGGGCAGAGCACGATCCCTGGCTTGCTCGGCGCCCCGGGCCGAGAGAAATGCCAATGCGACCAGAAACGTCAATACCGCGAGGATACCTGTTCGAGTCATGATCATTGTCCTTTACCGAGTGAAAATCGGTTACTTGGCGTCGAAGTCATCAAGCACCTTGTCCAGCGACGGTTTGAGCGATGCGTAAATCCACGGCAGATCAGGCTACCTCCACACATCGCACCGATCAAGAAACAAAGTGGTTAAAGTAATAGTTGCCAATCGCCTCGGCCTTACTGACAATGGGCGCCGGTAAGTATCAACCCTACGCAGGAATAAACACCAGCAGAGGATGAGACATGTCTGAATTCACGATACGCCCCATGCGCCCCGGCGAGTGGGATGAAGTCAGCGAACTGGTGCGCATCTCGACGAATCACTGGTACGAATCTCACGCCCGCGGCGCCATCTTCACCGGTCCGCCCGATGCGACGCGGCTGTTCTGCGAAGTGTATGAAGCGCTCGACCCTGGCTGCTGCATAGTCGCCCAGGACGGCGAGACCGGGCGCCTGGCGGGATCGTGCTTCTACCGCCAGCGCGAAACGCACGTGTCGCTGGGAATCATGAACGCTCACCCGTACTTCTTCGGCCGGGGCGCCGCCTCGCAACTGCTCGCGTTCATAACCGACTATGCCGACCGGCAAGGCCTGCCCATTCGCCTGGTCTCCAGCGCGATCAACATGGACTCGTTTTCTCTCTACAACCGCGCGGGATTCGTTCCGAGGATGGCGTTTCAGGACATGTTCATCGAATCGCCCGCCGACGACCTGGCCGCGGGCGCCGGCGGCGCCGATCGAGTGCGCCAAGCCGACGACGACGACATCCCGGCGATGGTGGCGCTCGAAGATGAACTCGTCGGGATCCGGCGGGAAAAAGACTATCGCTTCTTCATCGAAAACACGATGGGGATCTGGCACACGCTTGTGTTCGAGGGCGAAGGCGGCGAACTCGACGGCTTCCTGGGATCGGTGGCGCATCCGGGCAGCAACCTGCTCGGTCCGGGCGTCATGCGAGACGAACCGACAGCCGCCGCACTGATCGCAGCCCAACTGGACCACCACAAGGGCTCGGCGCCGGTCTTCCTCGTCCCGATCCAGGCCGCCGAGTTAGTCAAGACACTCTACGGCTGGGGCGCCCGAAACTGCGAACTGCACTTCGCCCAAATCCGCGGCGCCTACCGCCGGCCCACAGGCATAATCATGCCCACATTCATGCCGGAAACGGGGTGAGATTCCGCGGAGTAATATTCGATCGCCTGATTTTTACCTGCAACCGGTCATAAAGCCCTTGACTTTCCGATCCGATAAGCTATTTTGTACGGCCCGTTATACTTCCGGGTTTAAAATAGAATATTTTCCCCGATAGCTCAATTGGTAGAGCGAGCGGCTGTTAACCGCTAGGTCGTAGGTTCGAGCCCTACTCGGGGAGCCAAAATCAATCTTGCGGAATTTACCGCAAGTGACGGTTAACGCAGACGCCCGGTCATGGAAATG
>JADHXQ010000121.1 GCA_016782885.1 Phycisphaerae bacterium
CGCAGTCTCTACGACAAACGGCGACAACCGTCGCTCCGCGACAAGTGAAAGCGGTGAGAACTCCCCGCACTCCAAATTGTTTATTCCGCAGTCGTGGCCGTTGTCGCCATGGCCGTAACATTTCCGCGCTTTCCGTGCCTTCCGTGGCAAAGAAAAAGCCGTCGCCGTCGGCCCTCAAGATCCAGTAGTGAGCGCCTCGGCGATCATTATCAGGTTGAAGAGCATGTGGATCATGATCGGCGAATAAAGCCGCCCCGTACGCTCGTAGTTGTACCCAAGGGCCAGCGACAGCGTAAACAGCGCCGGTAGCGACTGGATGACCGGGAAATGCACCGCGGAGAACAGTATCGACGTGACAATTATCGCCCACCAAGGCCGCCGCAGATACCTGCGGAACATTGACTGCAACAGTCCGCGGAAGAATATCTCCTCGCCAAGCGGGGCCAACACCACCGCGGTCAGGACAATCATTGCACGCCAGAACGTTGAAGCATCAGGACTCTTCAATATTTCCAGGAATTGATGAGGAGTGAGCAAGTCGGGGTTCCACCGCAGTATCAACTCCGTCGTCAGGAGCAGGATGAGCACGGAGAGAGGCAGTATCGCCAGGAAGCCTATCACGCTCCTGATGCTGTCGTTGATCCACCGGCGCTTAGTGAAACCCATCCCGCGCATTGCCCCGCCGTCAAAACAGTACGTCGCCATGACCAGCCCGCCGAAAAGGGCCACCAACTGCATGGCCATTCCGGCGACAATCCCGAGTTGGATCACTGTGAGTTCGACGTAGAGACCGATAGCCATCGCGATCAGCGGACCGCCCAGCAGCGCCGCCAGGAATATCGCCACGATGTGCAGAAACGTCAGGTGGTTAGAACGTCCCGGACAGACGGACAATTTGAACTTGGAGGGATTGATCACGCCACGGGCCGCCCAGATCAGAAGTATGCAGATTCCAATACCGCACAGTGTCGTCATCAGTACGGAAACCTCTTCGATCGGCTGGGTGGTCGGACGTGTGGTCGCTGATGTGGCGGCCAGAAGTTTTTGTAATGGTAAAGCGTTTGACATTTTACGATCCGTGCGGTTAACGTGGTTTGGCGGCCGGCGCGAGTCGCGGAGCTGCCTGTGAAGTTATGTCAAATATATTAGACGACATCCTGAAAACCAAGCGCAAAGAAGTTGACTGCTTGCGAACTTCGATCAATATCGCTGACGCCCGCGCCCGCGCAAACGATGCGCCGCCGCCAAGAGACTTCTACAAGGCGGTGTCCGGCCCGCCGCGAAGAGCGGTGAATCTGATCGCTGAAATCAAGAAGGCCTCTCCGTCGGCCGGCGTGATCCGCGACGATTTCGACCCCGCGGCCATCGCTCGCCAATACGCCGCAGCCGGCGCCGACGCCCTCAGCGTCCTCACCGACGAAAAGTACTTCCAGGGATCTCTGGACTTTCTCGTTCAGGCCAGGGAGGCCGTCGACCTGCCCCTCCTCCGCAAGGATTTTATCATCGACCCGATCCAGGTCTGCCAAGCCCGCTGGTCCGGCGCAGACGCGATCCTGTTAATCGCCGCCGCTCTCGAACCGCTCGAACTGGGCGATCTGACAGGCCTGTCAAATGCCCTCCAGATGGCCGCACTGGTCGAGGTCCACAACGCAGCCGAACTGTCGAAAGTCGAACCGCTCCTGACCGCGGCCCCGGGAAATCTGCTCGGCGTGAACAATCGAGACCTCACCACTTTCAAAGTCGACCTGGGCACCACCGTAACGCTCCTCGATCGCATCGGAGGCGATATCCCGGTCGTCAGCGAGTCGGGCATAAAGACTCGCCAGGATGTCGAGACCCTCGCCCAAGCCGGCGCCAGGGCGATACTCGTGGGTGAGACGCTCATGCGGGCTGACGACATTGCAACCGGCGTTGAATCACTCCTGGGCCCTCAGAGCAATAATGCCCCAACAGACCAATAACATTTCCGCAAACGTTCGAAAGTGGGCCATTTTCTGTGGCGGAGTGGCGCTGCTTGTGGGTGCTGTGGTGGTCGGAGTGCTTTACCGGGGCGGCCGCCCGGATCCGCGCGAGGCGACGCGGCTTGCCGCAAAGCAACTGACCGAAGAGGTCAAGGGGCTGATGGCCCGCGGCGAGTTCGACGCGGCGGGGGGAGCTATCGAGAGTTTTCTCAGCAAGCATCCCGACGCTCCGGATCAGGGGGTGCTGTGGGCACTGAAAATCGTTTCGCACCGCAAATGCGACGACTTGACCAAGGCGCTGCTCGCGGTGGCGGGAATGGCGGAGAACCTCCAGGGGCGAGGGGGCGGGCTCTGCGATGCGGGGGCCTTGCTCGTGGAGCACGAATGCTATCAGGATGCGGCCAAGGCATTCGAACTGGCTGCGGAGGATGCTTCGGTCCGCGAGCGGGCGTGTTATGAGGCGGCGATGTGCAACTACCGCCTGGGACGCTTCGCGATGGCGATGAAGTACATTGACGCGGCATCCGCGCTCAGGCCGACCGATCCGAAAATTACTGCCGCGGTAAAGCGAATCGAAGATGCGCGGTTCGTGGGGGATAAGTAGGCTGGCACTCCGTCCGAGCAGTATTGTTGGGTGTCGGACGGTTTGAATATCCACACAGAGACTCAGAGGCTCAGAGAACGGAAACGGCAAAAACCTCTTTTCTTGTTACGGCCACGGAAACGGCGGGAGAGACAGAGAACGGCGAGAAGCAGAAAAAGTTTGTTTTGTCGTTCTCTGTTTCTCTCTGCGTTTTAAGCCGTTGCCGTTAGCTAAGCCTTTCGCCGTTGCCGTCCTCTGAACCTCTGAGTCTCTGTGTCGCGATTATCGATCTGCCATAATTGCTCGGACAGATTACTGGCCCGCCAGGTCGATGCGCTTTGCTGGTTTGAGGTTGGTGTTTGGCCGATAGAGCAGTACGGTCTTGCCGACAACGGCGATGCATGCGGCGTCGGCGGCTTGTGCGAGTGCGGGTCCAACTTCCTTGCGTGCGGCGCCGGAGGGTCCTGTCAGGCGCACCTTGATCAACTCTCGCTTGTCGAGCAACTCGCCGATAGCGCGCACCACCGGATCGGTGATTCCTTCTTTGCCCACGGTCGCCACCGGATCGAGGAGTTGTCCGAGGCCCCTGAGCTGTTTTTTCTGTTTACCGGTCAGGTCGACCATGGCGGTGTTTCCGTATCGTTACAGTGCCGCGAGCGGTTTGAGATACCGGCCAAGCGAATCGCCGCTGATTTTCTGGTCGTCGCGGAATTCGACTATGTATCCGCCGGCGTGGTCCGAGAGCACGACGGCTCCGCGGGGTGAGATTATATCGTATCCGTCTTTGTTGTGCTGGTGCGCCATGAGAAAGAACTCGGCGCCGAGTTTAGCGGCCAGCGTTTCCAGTTGGTCTTCGGTATGACCGCGTCCCCAGACCCAATTGTATGCCGGTCCGTTTCTTTGCATATCATCGAGCGTGATAGGGCGGGTCAGTATTTCGACGCAGGCGTCGTCGAACTTGCCCGGGGACGGAAGGGAGTGGGAGATGAAGACGCCGTTGGGGCAGCGTATTGCCAGCGGAAGCGACAGGAAGAACTCCTCCAGTGCGTCCATGACTTCGTCGGCATCGTCAGCGAAGGCAAACTTGACGCCCTCGACGAAGACCTTGCACACGCCGTGTCCGTACTTGGATATCTCTGAGCCCGCGACCTGCGCAAGGTCGTGATTGCCCATAACGAACAGCACCTGCTCGGGGTGCTCGGTTTTCAACCATGCCGCCCGCATGAGCAGTTCGATACTGCGATCGTGTCCGCTCGGGTCGCCGGGCGGATCGTGCAGTATTTCCTGGAGGACCAGGCGGCATTGCGGGTCGGAAGCCAGGGCGGCGTGAGATATGATTTTACCAAGTGCCCCGCGGTTACCGTGGATGTCGCCGGCCAATACGATTCGGCATGGCGAGGCGAGGACCAGGACGTTTCCTTCCCTGCGATCGTCCTGGCGGTTCATGCCCGCGGCGCGGCGGAAGATGTCGACGGCTGCGCATGCCACGTTATCCGTCCCCGGCCGCGGTGTCGTCCGGGGCTTTGCGATTCAGGGTGAGAGTTACCAGGCCCAGCCGCGAGATGATGTCTTTCATGGACCCGTGCCTGTTGGCGGGAATCGGTTCTATGCAATCCTCCACAAGTTTGATTAATGCCTGCGGTACGCCGGGATTGAGTTCGGCGATCGGGTGGAGCACGTGCTCTCGCTTCATTCGTATCGAGTCAGTCTGGGGCAGTGCACTGGGGATGGCTCGCCCGGTAAGTGTCCAGTAAAGGGATGCGCCGAAGTTGAATATGTCGGTTCGGTAGTCCAGAGGCCTTCGCTGAACCTGCTCGGGCGCGATGAAATCGGGCGTGCCCTGGATTCGATCCTTAACCGTGCCGACATCGCAGCTGTGGCCAAGATCGATAACTTTGATTTCGCCATCATCGCCAATAAGGATGTTATTGGGCTTGGTGTCCGCGTGGATGATGCCGCGAGAGTTCATGTGATCGAGCACCGAGGCGACCGTGGAGAATATTTCGACGATTCTTGGTATAGATTGCGGGCGTGCGTTCTGGATGGTCTCGCCGCTGCAGTACTCCATCATCAACTGAATCTCACTGATCGCCAGCCATCGGCGAATGCGTTTGAGGTTATGGACCTTACGAAGATTCGGATGGTTCAGTTTATGCGAATTGGCGTACTCTGTTTCCACCTGTTCGATGAACCGGAAGTCGCTGCGTTCACGTTTTACAACGCGCTTAAGCGCATAGAATTTTCCCGTCGAAATGTGCCGGACTTGCCAGATCGTGCTGCGCGCCCCATTGCCGAGTAGCTGAACAATCCTGTACCCGGGCACCTGTAGTGTTCCAGAAGCAGTCGCCATAAGTTATTCTTATTGTTGAAGGTATGACTAGTATGAGTGCATTTTGCCAGGTGCTTCGCTCCAGAGGAGATCAGGCAGGCAAGCAGCGATATGGCAAGATCATACCACGGCGCGGAGGTCGTGTACAACCCTTCGCCGCGAAAATTCAAAATCAGCTTTAAGAACGTCCGTGCCCGATGGTGAGGATATCACCGATACCGCCGAATCTCACTGCTGCCTGGCGGGCTGGTTGTCTCAGCGGTTGAGATACGCTACAATCCGCTGCCTCACGGATTCCCAGATGCCAAGAACCGCTAAAAAAGTATTGATACTGACCAGCAAACTGCTGGTTGCCGCTGTCCTCATGACGTGGGTGTTGATGGGGGCTCATTGGAACGATTTTGTTCGAAGCAAGGACGGTAAGACCGGTTACACCGTGTTGAGCGGTCCGGATGATGAAGGCCGGTTCGTTGTGCGGAGGGGCGCCTTGTGGTGGTCCGAGACCCTGGAAGTATCCCCCGACCAGTTGCAGGCGGTTGAGCAGGCGGGCCCCCGCGCCGACGCCGCGCGGCGGTTTCTGCGTCCGGGTTTCCTCAGGAGCATCAGCAGGATTCACTTGTGGCTTCTGCTGGTTGCAATGTGCACATCGCTGACCGGCGTTCTGGTAACCGCCTTGAGATGGTGGATGCTGCTTCGCATACAGAGGATCAGCATCTCGCTGTGGGAGGCCGTGCGGCTGACGTTCCTGGGACAGTTCTACTCCCTGGTCGTGCCCGGAACTGTCGGCGGGGACGTTGTAAAGGCGTATTACGTCACGAAACACACCGACGCCAAAGCCGGCGCGATCCTGAGCGTATTTATTGACCGTGTGCTCGGCTTGACTGCATTGACGCTGGTGGCGGGAGTCGCGTTAGGCGTTGCGCTGCTGAGCGGGTTGGGGCGGTGGTCTGACCCGATGCTGCGCTACTCTGCAACGGTGATGGGCTGTGTGGTTGCCGCGGTGCTTGTTGTGATGACGATTATACTCAGCGGGACCCTGAGGCGGATGCTGCATCTGCAGAAGTTCTACAGCCGCCTGCCGTTTGCGAAAACCATCAAATCGTTCGGGCAGGCCGCAAGTCTGTATCGCCGCCGGTGGAAGACTCTGGCGCAAGTGGCCGGGATGACGTTGGCGGCGCCCGCGATATGGGTTGCGGCGCTTGCGTTAATGGGGCAAAGCATCGATCTGCCGATACCGTGGCACAGTTACTTCCTTTACATTCCGTTGATTTACATCCTCGGGTCCGTACCGCTGACACCCGGAGGCGCCGGATGGATCGAGTACTTGTACCTGGTGTTCTTTGCCGGGCTGGCCAATTCCAGCGAGATACTGGCGTTTGCGGTTCTGGCAAGACTTGTCCCGATCACCTGGGCGATACCGGGCATGATTGTCGCGATAAGTGGACCGAAGCGCCCCAGGATTCAGACCATGCAGGCCGAGTTGGGCATATAATACTCACGGGCGACAGTACGGTGAGATGACGGATTTGCGAGCTTCTTCGGTGACGGATCGCGGGAAACCAGGACGCGGATGGACATAAAGACCGCGGGCAAGAGACTTTTGTGTCAAGAGTAACTCCGGAAAGTCCGAAAATGTCTCTAGACGGAATATAGATCGATTCGGTGTTTTTTGACAGAGTCAGGGCAGGTTCATATGGCAATACTAAGCACATTGACTGGCAGTGAGGTTGCCATTGCGATTGGCGCCTCCGCTAAAAACAAGGTTGGTGTTACGGTAACGCTGCAGCATCAGGATCGGTGGTTCCTGTTCAGCGGCGATATGCTGGATGCGAGTGGAGAGTCCGTTTGGATAACTTATCCGCAGAGTGACCATGGACCTGGAGAGTATGAATTCTCCCCGGGCCAGCGCGTAGGTGTAACGTTTCGCAGCGGATACCAGCGCTTCCTCTTTTCCGCAAAGATTGCCTCCGTGGAAGAATCCGGGACCCGGGCATTGCAATTGGATATGCCTGAAGAAATGCAGATTGCTGAGCGGCGGGCGGCACCGCGGGAGGAAATGCCCGCTTTGGCAACGGTGGAAGCGTCGATATGGTTGGGAGGACAGCAGATCATGCCCGACAAGGTGGACATGATTACGCCCGTCTGGCCCGGGACAGTTGTGGATCTCTGCGAAGGCGGATGCTACGTCAGAACCAGCCCCGAGGTCTCGCAATATATCGAGACCGGAGATGTTGTTGGGTTGCAATTGGTAATCGGCGAGGGCGAGGGCTCCGAGCGGGTCATAACCGATGCCCAGCTCTGCCGCAGCGATCCTGAGGGTGAGATGTTGATGGTGGGGCTCCAGTTCATTGAAAATGACGAATCTGAGCAAGCGTACGAGGTTTACCAGAAGATAAAGGCCAAACTACGCGAGTTCTAGAGTCAATTGATGATTGGACGGACCGAACTATGGCAAAACTACAAGAGATGACGCAAGAACAGATTAGCGATGCACTGCAAGCCGCCATCCAGCGACAGATACCCATTACCGTAACGCTTAAGCGGGATAGCGCCTGGACGAGTTGCCACACACGCCTGTTGGCGGTTCAGGATCCGCATGTGCTGCTGGGAGAACTGCAAGGTCACGACAATGAGGAGACGCCGCGGATTGCAACCGCCGAGAGGGTCGGTCTGAGCTTCAAACTCAAACATTACAAACATATTTTCACCGTGACGGCCGTGGGAACCGAGCAGTTTGAAGATGCCGCCGGCGATGCGGTACAGGCAATTTCGGTCTGCTGGCCCAACCGCATGCACAGGCTCCAGCGGCGCGCCTTCATCAGGGCCGAAATCCCGCGGGGGCGTATTGCACGTGTCTCGTTCTGGTTGGGCGGACGCGACAACGAGCCCACCCAAGCCGATCCCCAGCGACCGGTCTGGTCCGGGACGCTCCGCAACATCAGTGCCGGTGGTTTCCAGGTAATTCCCTCTGATGACGATGTATGGGACCTTGCGGCCGGCGAGACAGTGGGGGTCAGGCTGGCTTTCGAGGCCGGTAGCGAGTCGGTCTATGCTGACGCTCAATTCAGGCGAGGCGAGACAGTTGAGGGAGAATCGCTGCTCGGGTTCCAGTTTGTCGGACTGGCCCAGGACCGCAAAGGACGCCAGGGGCTGCAGTACATATCCGGCAAAGTCGCCGAATATCATCGCCAGAGTGAGGCCGCGGGCAAGAGGCGGTAACCTCAAGACAGGTGAAAACGGATATCGGGTAATGGCTGCGGCGAATTCAAAAGATCTGTACTACGCCACGTGGACCACCGCGTGGGGACCCATCGGTGCGGTCGCGGGGAAAAACGGAATCACTCGCGTCGTCCTGCCGCACTACGTCATGCAGGATCTTCGCGAGCTTCTCGCCTGGGAACATCCACGCGCCAAGTGCGACGAGGGACCATTCGAGGAGTTCATCGAACTCAGCGGCGCCTATTTCAACGCGGAGCAGACGGATTTCTCCTCGTTGGTTTGCGACCTGCCCCCCGAGAGCAAGTTCTCGGGCAAAGTGCTGCGGGCATGCCGCGAGATCCCCTACGGACAGACGATGTCCTACTCGCAAATCAGCCTGGCGATAAAGGCCGAAGACTCAGCCCGCGCTGTGGCCGGCGCACTGAGCCGCAACCCCGTGCCCCTGATCGTGCCCTGTCACCGAGTTACCTACGCCGACGGAACACCCGGCGGATTCAGCGCACCGGGCGGGGTTAACCTGAAATCAAAAATGCTCCACCTCGAAATCACCGGAGCGTGAACTGCCCGTCCAATTACCTCGCGAAAAGCAAACACCAATTGCTAACGGACACGCCTTCTGGTAGCTTGTGTATGGTGCGATAGAATTACCGTTGTTTGCGATCAGATCAAAGGCGCCGTTATGACACAAACACTTGTTTACAAGATATTGGGCGAACATCTGACCTCCGGTCAACTGGTTGCCGGCAATGAGATAGGTCTTCGGATCGACCAGACGCTCACGCAGGACGCCACGGGAACCACGGCGTTTCTGCTGCTGGAGGCAATGGATGTTCCGCGTGTAAAGACTGAACTGTCCGTCAGTTATATCGACCATAATATGGCCCAGTTCGGACCGGAGAACCATAACGACCATCTATACCTCCAATCGATAGCGGCTCGCGTCGGGGCGTATCTGTCACGACCGGGAAATGGAATATGCCACCAGGTGCATCTCGAACGTTTCGGTCGGCCTGGCCGGACGCTGCTCGGTTCGGACTCGCACACGCCGACCGGTGGCGGGATCGGGATGATTGCGATCGGCGCCGGCGGGTTGGATGTGGCGGTGGCGATGGGCGGCGGGCCTTTTTATACGACCTGTCCGCGTGTTATCGGCGTGGAACTCCTCGGGAAATTGGGGCGTTGGGTCGCGGCCAAGGATGTTATTCTCCGGTTGCTGAGCATCCTGACCACTCGGGGCAATGTCGGATGCATGGTCGAGTATTTCGGACCGGGTGTGGGGTCGCTGAGCGTACCTGCCCGCTCCACGTGTACGAACATGGGCGCCGAACTCGGCGTGACGGCCAGCGTGTTCCCCTCCGATGCGGTCACCAAGGCGTTTCTAACTGCTCAGGGGCGTGGAGATCAATACGTCCATCTGTCGGCTGACGAGGGCGCTGAGTACGGTCCGATCGTCAAACGCCTGCATGCCGTGCGCGACTCGGTAGCCCTTGATAACATAAAGGATTTCTGCACGGACGTTGACATCGCGCCGGCTTCCGATCCGGATGCCGCCGACGATGGGTTCCTCGACGTGAGCTTCGGACACGTGGTTATCGACCTTAGGGAAGTGGTTCCGCTGGCCGCCGGTTCGCCAAGCCCCGACAATGTCGCCGCGGTTGGCGAACTTTCCGGACAGAAAGTACACCAGGTCCTGATCGGTTCCTGCACGAACTCGAGCTATCAGGACCTGATGCTTTGTGCGGCGGTATTGAAAGGCCGCAGCGTCCATCCGGATGTGGAGCTTGGCATCGCACCGGGCAGCAGGCAGGTGTTGAGAATGCTTGCATCCAACGGCGCGTTGGCGGATATGGTAGCCTCCGGCGCGCGGATACTCGAGAGTTCCTGCGGGCCTTGCATCGGGCAGGGGTTCAGCCCGGCCGAAGGGACCGTGAGCCTGCGAACGATCAACCGCAACTTTGCCGGTCGATCGGGCACCAAAGGTGATATGGTTTACCTGGTCTCCCCGGAAACGGCCGTTGCGGCCGCGCTGTCGGGAGAAATAATCGATCCGAGGGATTTGAGCGAGTTCATGGACATCAAACATCCGCGGATCAAGTCGCCCGGCGAGTTCAGCATTGACGACGGGATGATAATCGCCCCGCTGGACGAATCTCAGGCGCAGGAAGTTGAGATTGTTCGCGGTTCGACAATCGTCAAACCACCGGCCGGTGAGAAACTGCCCGATCCGCTGAACGGACGGGTTGTCATCAAAGTTGGCGACAAGATCACTACTGACCATATCATGCCCGCCGGTTCGCTGCTGAAGTTTCGGTCGAACGTTCCGGAGTATTCCCGCTACGTGTTCAACTGCTTCAACGAAGAAGGCTCCGAATCGTTTGCAGACCGCGCCACCGCCGTCAGAGACTCAGGCGCTAAAGGCGTGATACTCGCCGGCGACAGCTATGGGCAGGGCTCGTCGAGGGAACACGCGGCGCTCTGCCCGATGTACCTCGGTATTGGCGTGGTGATCGCCAAAGCGATAGAACGGATCCACCATGCCAACCTGGTGAACTTTGCGATCCTACCGTTGACGTTTGTCGACGGGGCGGACTACGACCGTATCTCCGAAGGCGACGAACTGGTCGTCCACGACGTCGCCGGGGCGATCGAATCAGGCGAAACGGTGAAGGTTTCAAACGTCAACCAGGGATTCGAGTTTGTCTGCCGGGTCAGCCTCGCCCCCCGGCAGCGGGAAATTCTTACCGCCGGCGGGCTGCTGAACTTTACGCGAAGCGGGCGGTGACTTGCGGACAGCGACCTATGGACCCGGACATAAAGGTATTCGAAGAAGACGTGATAACGGTGTTCGGCTCGAACGATGCAGCCGACGGCGACGAGGCGTTTCAGCAAGCACACGAGGTTGGCAAGATCATCGCCAGGCTCGGATACCAGGTCGCCAACGGCGGATATGGCGGGACGATGGAGGCATCATCGCGCGGGGCCAAGTCGCTCGGCGGCGAAACTATCGGCGTAACCTGTTCGATATGGAAATCATCGCCGAACCCGTACATTGACCGGGAGATTAAGACCGCCGGCCTGCTCGAACGTCTCGATACGCTCATCAAGACGGGCACGAGCGGGTACGTTGTGCTCCCCGGCGCCACGGGTACGCTTGTGGAACTGGCGTGCGTGTGGGAACTGATGGCCAAGGGCCTGCTCCCGCGCCGGGCGATCGTTTGCGTGGGCGATTTCTGGCAGCCGCTGTTGGAAATGATGCGCCAAGAGCGTCCATCAAGCGCCGAGTATGTCTACAGTGTCGAGACGCCCAGCGGGCTGGCGACGCACTTTGCGAGCCTCATGGAAGGGTGATTTCTTGAACTCTCTACCGCCGGGGGTGTAGAATGGCTGCTGCATGGGCATGATACGAATAGTTACTGCTGCGATGCTTGTCGCGTGGCTCGGTTGCCTGGCGATGTCAGAGCCGAACTTCGACGATGCACTCAAGAAGGACGGGGTGCTGGAGCCCACTACGCGCAATGATACCCTTGACCTCACGGATTTCGATCCGCTCGAGGCGCAGCCGGCCGGCGTGATCAAACCGCGACTCTACAAGCCCCCCCCCAGGAAGAAACCGGCACTACCGCCCGAGGGCAGCAAGATTGTCGACCGCCTCTGCAGGATTTCCACCGATCGCAGCGGTTGGGTGCTGGCATGCTTCCCCGCTGATGGCGATCGCAAGGCGCTTCGGCCCCGATGGTCGCTGCCAAACGAGACGCTCGAGGCGATTGAGAACATCCAGGCGAAGAACCCGAAACTGATGTTCCGCGTCTCGGGGGAAATGACCGTCTATCGCGATAACAGCTTTATATTGATCAGGCGCGTCGCGGTCATCGAGCCGGAGGCAAAGGCGCCGGCGCAGAGCGAAACGCGGCCCGCCGGCGGCGATAAATCGCCCCCGGCGACACAACCGGTGAAACAACCGGCGACGGCTCCCAGTTCGATCGATCTGATGAAAACGCTGCTGTCGGAGAAGAACCCCACGCCGGTGATACTCACCAGGCTGAAAAAGAAAGTTGACGCGTCGCGACTGCCCTCCGTTGCGCCCGGCGCCAAGGGGGACGTTATCGAGCCCGCAACGGCCAGGCTGGTGGTCGACCGGCTGATGACTATCCAGCCGACCGGTAAGGCCCAGTGGTGCCAGGCGACGTTCGAGGCTGACAATACGCTGCGCGAACCGCCCGTCATTCTCTTGCCTTGTAGACTGCTCGTTTTCGCCGAGGTCCAGCCGCCCAGCACGCGACTGCGCATTACCGGTGAGATAACGAACTACAAGGGCAAACGCTACATGCTCCTGCGGAAGGTTGTCATGGAACGCGAGATGAACCGGTTGTGACCGCGACCGGGCGAGGCGGATCGAGAACGCTGAAATGAGTTCTATCCCTGAGAACCGTACGGCTAGAGCATGACCTTTGTGTGGCCTTGGACATTTCTGGCGTTGGTGCCTGTAGTGGCCGCGGCACTGCTGGCTCTGCTGCGACCGCGAAGACACCTCGTGGTTGTGGCGTCACTTTCACTGTGGGAAGAAGCGATCAGTTCGTCCGCTTCCACGTCCCGCCGCAAAACACGCCGGACGAGCTTGGCTTGGCTGCTTCTGCTGATCGGCGCGATAGCGGCGGTGGGGTCCGCTTCGAGACCGATATATCACTCCTCGGGTCCGGTAAGAAAAGTTACATTAGTATTGCATCCTTCGGCCGAGCTGGGACGTGACGGAACGGTCCAAATGCGCCTCGCGGGCGAGCGCCTGCTCGGGCGGCTTGATTCGGGAGATCGGTTGCAATTGCTGCTCCCCGAGATTCTCGGTGGCGAAACCGGGTGGGTGTCTCTCGCCGAGGCGCGCCGGGTGCTGGTGGGGTTGTCGCACTTGCCGGTTCCCGCCGCGGAGCTTCGAGGCGGGCATCCCTCCGCTGAGGCCAGCCACGTCTATCACCTTGCTGTTTCATCACTTGACATTAGCACCGGTCCGGCCGTCAGCCGCATTGACATACCGACGCACCTGCCAACCGTCACGATAGACGCCGTCGGCGCCGAGAGAACCGCCGGCGGCAAACTGCAGGTCTTCGCCGCTTTGCGGAACCAGGGCGGCCAGTCCGCATCGGCGCGCCTGACAGTGTCGAACGCGTTGGGCGGGGGGGGGAATGCGGGCGAGCTCAACGTCACGATCCCCCCGAAATCCCGCCGATCTCTGATTGTAACAGTCCCGCCCGCCGAAGCGCTGTCGGTGACCGTTCACCGCGGCGACTCTCCGGTGGCGGTGGCATATCTGGTCCGGGTGAAAACGCCCGCCAGATCGGTGGCGGTTATCGGGCGCGACGATCCGTATTTGCGGCGGATGATCAAAGTCGATCCGACGCTGCGGCTCGTTGCTGACCGGGCGGTCGCGGAGATCGTAATCGCAAATGAAGTTTCTCCACCGCCAGGTAAGGCGGCGTTGGTGATCGCTCCGCCCGCGCCGCCGCCGCCCTGGCGTTTGGCGGATGGGGAGATCACTTCAGTAATGCTCGCCGGCGCCAACGTCACCGGCGACGATCCGATAATGCGCGGCGTGGACCTCAGCGCCGCCGCGATTCGAAGCGTTCGCCCCTGGGTCCGGGGCGACGTTCCCGGGGCGGGAGTTCTTGTCGGTTACAAGGGCTCCGTTCTGGTGGTTCGGACCGCCGATGACGCCGGCGCCGAGGCGCCGCGGCGAGTGTATGTCGCTTTCGATCTGTCCGAGAACAATTGCACGCTCGTGCGCACCGACGCCTACGTGGTATTCCTGGCCAATGTGATGCGGTATCTGGTCCCCGGGGCGCCTGCCGGTGAGAGATACGAGTATAGCACCGTACTCCAGGCCGGCGCCAATCCCGCATGGAAACCGATTGTCCGTGACGAAACGTTCGCCTCGACCGCACTGGAGACCGCGGGCCTTACCGCACCGGGCATCTTCCGCGACGCCGGAGGGCAACTGCATGCGGTGAGCCTGGTCGCTTTGCGATCGGCGCCGGTCTCCATACCGTTCGATCGAGCCGTCGCCGCGGCGCCGCTGCCCGACGCCCAACCGCTGACGCAAGGCAGGGAACTATGGTCGATCCTGCTTGCTTCGGCCGGGGCTCTCTGGTTGGCCGCCTGGTCGCTCGCGGCGCTGCGCGGCTGAACAATAAGTTGCCAAATGTCGCAGGCGATGCGTAAACTGGTATACTGGCGGATTAGTGCTCAGGATCCACGACATGTCCGATTATCACGATGCAATGCTGTGGGAGGCCGACGAGGCGGAGTGCGTCAAGTGTAATCTCTGCGGGCAGGCCTGCCGGATCCCGCCCGGGCAGTACGGTGCGTGCCGCGTCCGCCTGAACGTCGGCGGGCAACTCAAGAGCACCAATTACGAAGCGGTAGTGGCGATGCACGTAGACCCCATCGAAAAAAAGCCCCTGTTCCACTTCCTGCCCGGCACGCTCAGCCTCTCGATAGCCGCCGCCGGTTGCAATTTCCAGTGCAGTTTCTGCCAGAACTGGCAGATATCGCAGGCGCCGCGAAACGATTCCTGCCTGACC
>JADHXQ010000122.1 GCA_016782885.1 Phycisphaerae bacterium
TCCAAGGGCGCCGACGGGGTGATTGACATAAGCCCGTTTGCCTGCATGAACGGGATAGTCTCCGAAGCGGTCTACCACCGCATCAGCAGCGATCACGGCGACATGCCGATCCGCAACTTCTACTTCGACTCATCCAGCTCCAACATGTCCCGGGATATGGAGATATTCATGGAACTGGCCGCTGGATATCGGCGCCGAAAACCCGTCGCCCGAGAATACCCGTCCTATTATGAAAAGTAACCTTTACGGCATTGCCGGCCACAGATACTGGTGAAATGATAAGTCCCATAAACAGTAAACCCGCCCCGCCGGAGGCGGCTTCGGATCCGATGGAACTCGCCCGGCGCCGGATGCGGCGTTTTGTCGGGACCTGCTCGGCACTGCCCGTCGAGACGCGAGCGACCTGTCCGACGTGCGGCCAGGTCGCGCCGGCGGTGTTCGATCGAGCGGGAGACCAGGTCGTCCTGGCATTCAACTGCGCCCTTTGCGGCGAGATCCGCCAAGTACACCACGATGCGATCTGGACCCGCCTGGTCTCCGATCGGCCAGGGTCTCCGAGCGAGACATGGTCCGGTCGGCGGATCCACCCCGTGCTGCGGCGCCTTCCACGTACGGTCGAAACGCTCTGCCCGGAGTGCGGCGCGATCGTTCTCGGGCGGTATTATGTGTCCGGCGGGGCGGTCATGATCGAGAAAAACTGCCCCGACCACGGGCACTTTCGCGACTGCGTCAACTCTGACGTGCTGCTATACTCCAAGGCCGAATGGTGGAGCTTCGAAGAGCCGCCCGGTCTGAAAACGCCCCAGAAGCCAGACGGGCATCGCTGCCCCTCCGATTGCGGGCTGTGCGGCGCGCACCTGTCGGGCGCCTGCCTGGCCCAGATCGATCTGACCAATCGCTGCAACATGCGATGCCCGATCTGTTTCGCAAACGCCGGCGCCGCCGGGTACGTATGCCAACCGCCCTACGAGCAGATCGTAAAACAACTCCAGGCTCTGCGCGACCTGCGCCCCACGCCGTGCTCGGCCATCCAGTTCACGGGCGGTGAACCGACGATACACCCGGATTTCCTGCGGATCGTTTCGGCCGCACGGGATATGGGCTTCTCCTACATCCAGATCGCCACCAACGGGATAACGATGGCGGATCCCGACTTCGCCGACAAGGCCATCGCCGCCGGGCTGCACACGCTCTACCTGCAGTTTGACGGCGTCGGTTCGGAAGCCCACGAAACCACGCGGAACCTCCCCGGTATCTGGGAAAAGAAACTTGCAGCTATCGAAAACTGCCGCCGCATCGGTATGAAAATCTGCCTCGTGCCCACGATCGTCAAAGGCGTTACCGACGACCAGGTCGGAAAAATACTCCAGTTTGCGATCGACAATATCGACGTCGTCAGCGGGATCAGCTATCAGCCCGTTTCGTTAACCGGACGCGTCAGCAGCGATGATTTGTCGAAAATGCGTTACACCCTGGGCGATCTGGCGCACGATATCGCCGACGCGTCGGGCGCCGATCCGCTGGCGGACATGTATCCCCTGAGCATAGTTGTCCCGCTTTCGCAGATGCTCGAGGCCCTTACCGGTCAGCCCAAGATACGCTCGTCAAGCCACCCGGACTGCGCGCTGGGCACCTATTTTCTGATATCGCCCGAAGGCAAGGCGTATCCGTTCCCGCGCGTGATAAATGTCGAGGGAATGTTCACCGACATGAACCGTATCGCCGCACGGATCAACCGGCGCGGCGGGCGAGTGACATGGATGGACCGCATGAGGGTTCTGAGAATGTTCAAGCGCCATTTCCGCCCCGAAGCCGCCCCGCCTGGACTCACCGTCAAGCGGTTAATCCGTTCGCTTCAGGGCATGCTTGACAAGAAAGTCGGGCGCGGCGAGGGCGAAAAACTTAACTACAAAACCCTGCTCTGCGCGGGAATGCATTTTCAGGACCGCTACAATTTCGACGTCGAGCGGGTCAAACGCTGCGTGATACTTTATTCGACGCCCGCGGGCGTCTTCCCGTTCTGCACCTACAACTGCGGGCCCGAGTATCGACACCTGGTCGAAGCGGGATATACCGCCTCGCGGACCGCACGTCACGCCGCACCGGACCAGATCGGTGTCGAAGAACCATCGGAGATCGCGTAATGAGAAAATCTGCCATCGTAGTCCTGCTGTCCGCCTCGCTGCTACTTGGAGGCTGCGGGCTTTTCCGGAAGTCCGCCGTCGAATCCACTGGATCTGTCGCCGCGGTAGAGACAAATACCGTTGAAGGCGGCGGGATGGCCCTTACGATCGAACTGCCCAAACGCTGCTTCATCTCCGGAGAGAATATTAACATCCGGATCATCGCTCGCAATACGGGCGACAAGGCCATTATCTTCGAAAACCCCACGAGCGCCTTGTACAAGGTGACGCTTTTCCGCATGACTTCGGCGGGTTGGCGATGGGCCAATCAATACCCCCAGGCCGCAATGACGGTCCGGTCAACCTGGACACTGCTGCCCGGACAGACCGTCAGGTACAACCAGGTCATCCCCGTCGAGCGCGACTGGCCCATGGGCGAGCCTCTCCGTCTGGTCGCCGAACTCGTGGGCGGGCCCGATCTCAAATGTCCCATGATCGTTTCAGCGACCGCCCCGCCGCGGAAAAAACCGTGACTCAAGTTTCCGACGACAATACGGTGCTGGCAGACACGTCCTGCACGCGTCCGACGGGCAATTCCACCGCCGCCGAGTTGGGCAAGGAATATCAGCACGAATTCACCGCCGGCGACGACGGCGACAAGACGCCCGTCCGCACCTCCGACGGCGAGATCGCCAGCGGGCAGTACGTTACGCAATGCGAGGCGCTCGTCGACCACATCACCCCGCGCCTGCTTCAACCGGACTTCCATCATCCCCTGGAGAACTGGCTGGGGCGGCGCCCGCTGCGCTGGCTTCTGAAGAGGATTTCCCGTTCCGATCGTCACGGCCGGACCGCCCTGGAGCGCATCATCACCTCCTACCGCAATCCCGACGCGCCGCTTTCGCGGCGAATCAGGTATGCCCCGATTCATCTTTTCATCGACCGCATGCGCGGCGAGACCGACGTGGCCACATTTCGCAAGCGCCTGGCGGACCACGGACCCACGGTCAGGGGGCTGGTGATAGTCGCACAATCCATCGCCGAGTTCGGCCTGACCGTACCGCAGAAATTCGTCGCTCCGCTCTTTGCGGTATGGAACTTCACCAATCGCTGCAACCTGTCGTGCAAGCACTGCTACCAGGATTCCGAATCGGCCGCACTGGAAGGCGAACTGATACTGGAGGAGAAACTCGACCTGGTCGACCAGATGGGCCGAGCGCACATGCCGATGCTGGCGCTGTCCGGCGGCGAGCCGACTATCTCGACCGATCTCCTTCCGGTTCTCCGAAGGGCGCAGAAACACGGTATGCATACCACTATCGCCACCAACGGTACGACGATGACTCTCGACCGGGCGGCGGAACTGGCGGCGGCCGGTCTGCGATACGTCGAGATATCCCTGGACTCGGTCGACCCGGCCCGACACGACGAGTTCCGCGGGCATCGCGGTATGTGGAAAAAAGCCGTCGCCGGAGCGAAAAACGTCGTCGCCACCGATGGGCTGAGGCTCGGTATCGCGATGTGCGTTCACCAGGGAAATATCGACGAGGTTCCCGACATGATCGCCCTGGCTGAAGACCTCGGGGCGGGGTGCTTTGCGCACTTCAACTTCATTCCCGTCGGGCGCGGGCTGAAAATGATCGCCGGCGATATCACCCCCGACCAGCGCGAGAAACTCCTGGCGCTTCTTAACGAGAAGATGCAGTCGGGCGGAATCGGGATAATATCAACCGCTCCGCAACTCGGGCGAATGTGCCTGGTCGGATCGCCGATCGACGACGGGAAGGCCTCCTGCAGCCACGCCGGATCGGGCAGCGGAGTCAAGGCCCGCGTGGTGGCGAAATATCTCGGCGGATGCGGCGCGGGGCGGACGTATATCTGCATAGAACCCGGCGGAAACGTCACCCCGTGCGTTTACATGCCCCAGCGCGTCATGGGCAACGTTCGCGACAAACCGCTGATGCGGATATTCCGCGAGAGCGTATTCCGGGACGTCCTCAACGACCGCGAACAGCGCCTGCATCACTGCGAGGTCTGCGCGTTCAAGAACTATTGCGGCGGATGCCGCGCCCGCGCCGACGCGTATTTCGGGCAGCTTCACGCCGGCGACCCCGGGTGCATATTCAACTCCAAACACTGGGACAAACTGGTCGAAGACGGCGTCGCGGTCCAAACCGCCACCGACGACGACCTCCCCCCCATGCGACACGGACTGGCGTAGGGGCACAGTCCAAGAGATTCTGGCGGGTTATCAAGATACGAGACTTCAATACCCGAACCAAGCACAGAGCCCACAGACAAAGCCCACTGATAGCTATCTGTGGGCTGGTCGTCTAGAATCAGCTATCCCATATCTCGCCGCCTTTGCGCAGCGCTTTTGGCGGTGAGAATATTTCGTGCATGATTATTGCCTTTTGCGCGTCGTCGCGAGTCTTGAGCTGCAGAACGACTCCCACTCTGCTTATCTGCCCGGGCGCAGTATCAGCCTGGTCCGGGCGTATGCCCACCAGGCGGGCCTCGATGGCGGCGGTGTCGGACTCAGGAGGGTTTCGCGAGGCCAGTCGCTGTTGGCGTTCGCTATCGAGTTGCGCCTGGCGCTGCTGACGCAAGCGGAGATCTTCTGACACGCGAACGGTCTGCCCGGCCGCCGGGGCCGGCGGCGGTACGGGCCGGGTCGGTTGGACAGTCCGGGGCGCGGGAGCTTGCTTTTGTTGGCGGGCTGACGGCTTGGGCTTGCGGGACTGGGCTTTCTGTTCTTTCTCTTTGGCCTTCTGGAAAATTGAAGCGACGATACTCACGAGGAAGAATATCGCGACAACTACGATCTGGACCCATCCAAATTCTTTTTCGGCCAGTATGTATGCCAGTGTATTCATGGCGTGCCGCTATTTCTTATCGTCTTTCGCTGTTTCACCGCCACCGATGCTGTCTCGCATTTTCGTGTCGGCCTGGATGTTGTTCAGGCGATAGTAGTCCATAATGCCCAGCCTGCCGCTTCGGAAGGCCTCGGCGATCGCCAGCGGGATCTCCGCTTCGGCCAGCACGACTTTCGCCCGGTTTTCGCGGACCAGGGCGGCCATTTCCTGTTCTTGCGCCATCGCCATAGCGCGGCGTTTTTCGGCTTCGGCCTGGAAGCGGCGCTTGTCGGCTTCGGCCTGGTCGGCCTGGAGTTTGGCGCCTATGTTCTCACCGACGTCGACGTCGGCGATATCGATCGAGAGAATCTGGAAAGCGGTTCCCGCGTCGAGACCCTTGTCGATCACGCCCTTGGAGATCAGGTCGGGGTTCTCGAGGACTGCTTTGTATGTTTCGGACGAGCCGATAGTTGTCACGATTCCCTCGCCGACGCGCGCGATGATGGTTTCCTCGGTCGCGCCGCCTATCAGGCGGTCGATATTCGCGCGGACGGTCACGCGGGCTTTGGCTTTGACCTGGATACCGTCTTTCGCCACCGCGTCGATGGTAAGCTTGCCCGTGGCGGGGTTGGGGCAATCGATGACCTTGGGGTTAACCGAAGTCTGGACGGCTTCGAGGATATCGCGACCGGCCAGATCGATAGCGGTCGCCAACTTCCAGCCCAATTCGATATCCGCGCGGTTCGCGGCGATCAGCGCCCTCACGACGTTCATCGGGCGCCCGCCGGCCAGGAAGTGCGTTTCGAGCTGCTCTGTGTTCAGGTCGATCCCGGCGCGGATGGCCTGGATGCGCGCGATCACAATGCTGGCCGGATGGACCTTCCTCAACCGCATACCGATAAGCTGGAAAATTCCCACCTTCGCATTGGCCGACAGAGCCTGGATCCACAGGCCGAACAACGGACCAAACATCGCCAGGAACGCCAGAACGATTACCAGAAGGATCACCAATCCCACGATGGCGGGTATGCTCATAGCGCCTTCGGCGAGTATCATTGCTATTGTCGATGTCATTGTAAGGTCCTTTCTTTGTTGCTATTGCGAGAAGTTCAGGTATCGATATCCGCTTTGCGGACAATTACGTTCATCGAGTCGGCGCCCACCACGACAATGGGCGTGTCCTTTTCGATCATTCCGGCTTCGGCGTGGGCGGGCAGGCGTTTGGCGTCGACCTCCACCATGCCCGCCGGTCTCAGAAGCGTCACAGCCGTGCCCGTCTTTCCGATCATTTCATCGTACATATCGGCCTGGGGTGTCCCGTCTCCGGTGGCGTCCGGGGCTTTCGCCAGAAACAACCGCTTGCCCAAAGGCGTTTTCGGAAGCATGCGCACGAGGAACGCCATGTAGGCCCATCCGAATACTACCGCTGAAAACGCCATTGTATAACCGAGCCACGAAGCATACACGAAACTCATCCAGATCGCCCCGATGAGCGTCCCAATCGCTCCGACAGCCAGCAGACCGAAGCTTGGCGTGAGTATCTCCAGGAACGCCAGCACCATCGCGGCGACCACGAGCAGAAATATTATCATCAGCGGTTCCATCTACACTTCCCTGACGATCAGTTGATTGCCCGTCCGTTCGGTAACGCGAACCTTCGCGCCGACCTCTATCGTGGTTCCGTCAGCAGTCGCGTCGCAGAGTTCTTTCCCGAAACGCACCTTGCCCACAGGTCTGCACATCGTCTCAACCGTTCCTGTATCGCCGACCTTAACGTGCATGATCGGCGCGTTTTCAGTGGCGGGCGCATCGGTGGCGCCCTGGGCGTCACCCATCACCAGGCGGCTGGCGATCGGGATCTTCGGCAGGAACTGCGCAAGGATAACGGCCGCAATCACGCCCCCGACGAAGCCCAGGCCCACTGCATATAGTCCGGAGATGAACCAGCTCCAATCCAGGTCCGTCTGAGGCCAGGGAAACTCAGTCGGCGCGTTTGGTACACCTACAGCAAATATCAAGCCCATTATACAGCAGATGATCCCGCTGATCCCCGCAACACCGAAGCCCGGTATAACGAAAATCTCCAAGCCAATTAGAATCAGCCCCACAATAAACAGTCCAATCTCCGGCCACTGGGCCAGACCGATGATGTAATGGCTGCCGAATATTACCGCGAAGCACGCGATCGCCAGGCCTCCTGCCACTCCGAAACCCGGCGTGTTGAATTCCATATAAATGAACATTATCCCCAGTGTCATCAGGATGCCCACGAGCGCCGGGCTCGTAAGGATTCCGACCAGGCCTTCAGACCAGTTGTCATCGAGGACCACGGGCTTGACGGTGATGTTGTAATGTTCTTCCAGGGCGTTCATGTCTGCGAAGACATGGTCGACAAATCCGCACTTGACGGCTTCAGTGTCGGTGAGCATCACCAGGCCCAGGTCCTTTGCGCGGTCAATTGCCTCGAGGAACTCCCATTCCAGTCTTGCATCTGACTTGCTGGTGGCTTCCGTGCCCGGCCAGTTGGCTACAAGCCTTCGCCAGTTCTCCGCATCGGGGTCAACTACGCGAACTTCACGGGTCTTTCGGTTACGGATTCGCCATATCTCACGAGTGCTGGTGATCATGGCTTCGCAGAGGTCGGGGTTGTGCCCGTTGTATTCGGCCAGCACGCGCGTCAGTGTTCTCGCATTGGTTTCAATCTTCCCCCGCTCCTTGTCCGGAATGGGCACGAGTTTTCCGCCGACGATCATAATGGGCATCGAATCGCCAATCCTGCTACCGGGCGCCATGACGATTTCCGTGCATGCCAGCGAGATTATAGCTCCGGCGCTGATTGCCCTCGGGTTAACGTACGCCACGGTGTATGCCTTCTTGAGATCTTTGCGAATGAGATCACAAATACCCTCCATCGCATCCGATCGCCCGCCAGGAGTGTCCAGGTCAATAATCACCAACTCCGCGCCATCGCCCTTGCACAGCGTAACTTTGCGCCTGAAGCTCTCTAGAGTGGTCAAAGTAATCCCGTTCGGATCCCGAATGGTGATTACAACCGCTTTGGTGACCTTGTCAGGAAGCACAGGTGCGGGCCGTCCTCGTTTGCGCGGCGCCAGCCAGCCTTCGTCGGTGACGCGATCGCCCTTTGGCGCGGTCCGAGTGGTTACAGTCTTTGCTTTCGGGCCAACCAGGTCTCCAGATCCGTCGTCCTTGAACCTCGCGGGCTTGACCGTGACGTTGTAGTGTTTCGTCAGCGCATCGATGTCCTTAAAGATATGGTCGACGAAGCCGCACTTGATCGCTTCGTTGTCGGTGAGCATTACCAGACCCAGGTCTTTTTGGCGGTCGATTGCCTCGAGGAACTCCCAGTCCAGTTTTGCATCTGACTCACGAGTGGCTTTCGTATCGGGCCAGTCGGCCACCATCCTTCGCCAATTCTTTGCGTCGGGATCAACTACACGAACTTCACGAGTCTTTCGATTACGGATTCGCCATATCTCACGCGTGCTGGTGATCATGGCTTCACAGAGTTCAACGTTGTGCCCGTTACGTTCGGCCAACAGACGTGTCAGCGCCCGCTCGTCTGTTTCAAACTTTCCCCGCTCTTTGTCCGGAATGGGCATGAGTCTTCCGCCGGAGACCCAGATGGACATCGAGTCGCCGATCCTGCTGCCGGGCGCCATTACGATTTCCGTACATGCCAGCGAGATTATGGCTCCGGCGCTGATTGCACGCGGGTTGGCGTATGCAACAGTGTAGACATCCTTGAGATCCAGGCTGATCAGATCGCAAATCCCCTCCATCGCATGGGCCAGACCGCCGGGGGTGTCTATGTCAAGAATCACCAACTCAGCTTTCTTGCGTTTGCACACCGCCACCATGCGTTTCATGTCCGCCAGAGTGCCCATATCAATCCCGTCCGGATCCCGGATGGTGATTATGAACGCGTTGGTGACCTTGGCTGGAAGCGTCGGCGCGGGATGGCCTCGTTTACGCGGCGCCAGCCAGCCTTCGTTGGTGACACGAGCGCCCTTTGGCGCGGCCTGTGTGGTTGCATCCCGGCCCAAGGCCATTTGCGGAGCGGCAACTGCGGCGGTCAGGAGAAGCGCACCCACTATCGCCCCGAATTGTCTCATACCGATCATACGCTCATATTCTAGTTGTGCGGTCCTTGCGTTACAAGCATTTGCGCCGAACTGCCGACATATTTCCGCATGCAACTACAACAGGCCCACCCCGGATGAATCCGACGCGGGCCTGGAAACTGCCTGTAATGCCGGCGGAGCGTCTACAGACGGATGTTCTTCGAGCCGTTTTTGGCGCTCTTGACTGCGGCCTCGACGAACTTCATGTGCTTGACGCCGTCTTGGATATTGGCGTATTTGCTTCCGTCGCAGGAGAACTTCCTGCCCGCGTTGTACTTCCGCACATCCTTCTCGAACTCTCGATGCAGGCGTGCGAAGGCGTCGTGGAACGCTTCGCCGTGCCCCGACGGGATGGTCGCTTCGCTTGCGACCCAACCGGGGATCTTGCCCAGGAAGCTGTCGGAGCCTTTCACCTCGCCGCGCCAGTAGTCGCGGTCCGGCTCGCCGGGCAGGCGGATGACGATGCGCTCGGAGTCTTCCTGCTTCCAGATCAGGGAGCCCTTTTCGCAGTTGACCTCGATGCCCATATTGTTCTTGTTTCCGATGGCGATCTGCGTCGCGCGGATAAGCGCCCGCCCGCCGTTGGACAGCCTGCAATACGTGGTGAAGTGATCGTCGAGCTGGCGGCCTTTGAGGAACGTTTCGATCATTCCGCGGACGTACGTTACTTCCAGCCCGGTCAGGAAACGCAGTTGCATGTAAGCGTGCGTTCCGATGTCGCCGCCGCAGCACGAGGCGCCCGCCATTTTCGGATCGGTCCGCCAGGAGGCCTGCATCTGCCCTTCGGCTTCCAGCCTGGTCGCCAGCCATCCCTGCAGGTAGTACGAGTCGCACCAGCGCACCGCGCCGAGCTTTCCGCTGGTGATGATCCACCGCGCAAACCAGCTCGACCAGTGACCGAGATACGTGTGGGCGATGCCGAAAGGCACCTTGTTTTTCTTCACTGCCGCCGCCAACTCGATCGCTTCTGAGGCTTTAACCGTGATGGGCTTCTCGCAGAAGACCGGGATACCGGCCTGGACGAGTTTCATCGCCGGATCGAAGTGTACGAAGTTCGGCGTCACGATAAGCGCGTAGTCGATTCTCTCGCCGATGGGCAGTTTGGCCTGGTCTTCGATCATCGCGTCGTAGGTGGGGTATCCCTTGATGGGGTATGCCCACTTCCTGGCTTCGCTCATGGCGATCTCGGGGTCCTGGTGCAGTGCGGCGCAGGTTACCCGCCGCGTGCCGTCGAAGTGAATTGCCTTCTGGTGGGGGTTCACGATAAACGCTCCGCCGCCGCCGCCGATCACGCCAACTTTCAAAATTCGCTTGGGCATATCTTTGATCCTTTCTGTCAGATGTTACCTGGATTCGTCGCACAGCAACAATGCTGAGGATGTCCCATTAAGATAGCGAATCGGGCGCAGGTTGCAAGATGTTGGCAATCGTTTCCCAAGACGATACCATTGTCTGCGAAAGGAATCCGCTCGATGGACGTTTTCGAGACAGTTGCGATTTTGTTGACCCTGGCGGCAGTGCTGAGTTATATCAACCACCGATGGTGGAAGATGCCCCCGACTATCGCCCTGATGCTCGGCAGCTTCGTTCTGTCTCTGGTGCTGGTGGGGGCCGGGGCATTGCCTCTTCAGCTTGGTCATCATATTCAGGAAACGGCCCGGAGCCTGGTCGAAGGCATGCACTTCGGCGAGGTGATGATGAAGGGCATGCTGGGACTGCTGCTCTTTGCCGGATCGCTGCACGTTCAGCTAAACGACCTTGCCGAGCACAAGTGGCAGATCGCGACGTACGCAACTGTCGGAACGGTGGCATCGACGTTCCTGGTCGCGTCGCTGGTGTTCGGCCTGTCGGGCGTGATGTCGCTGGGCATACCGTGGATATACTGCCTGCTGTTCGGCGCCTTGATTTCCCCGACCGATCCGATCGCTGTGCTCGGTATCATGAAGCGCGTGGGGGCGTCGCGTGCGCTGGAGACCAAGATATCCGGCGAGTCGCTGTTCAATGACGGTATCGGCGTGGTGCTGTTCCTGTCGGTGCTCGAGATCGCAAGCGGCCACAGCCCGGGTTTCACAGGCGTAGTTCAATTGTTCCTGGTCGAAGCCGTCGGAGGGATTGCCTTCGGGCTGGCGATCGGATACCTGGCGTTTCGCGTCATCAAGAGCATCGATAACTACCACGTCGAGATCCTGGTGACTCTGGCGCTGGTTATGGGCGGATACGCTCTGGCCGACGCGATACACACTTCCGGTCCGCTGGCGATGGTGGCAGCGGGGCTGCTGATAGGCAACACCGGGCGCCGCCTGGGGATGAGCAAGATCACGCGCGATCACCTGGACCTGTTCTGGGAGCTGATCGACCAGATACTCAACGCGATATTGTTCGTCATGATCGGCCTGGAGGTACTGGTGCTGTCGGCGAATGGGTTGTACATGCTGTCCGGATTGGTTGCCGTCCCGCTGGTGCTGCTGTCGCGGATGTTGACGGTCGGCGCGGGCGTGATGGCGGTAGGCACGGGGCGCCCGCGAACGGTGGCGATAATGACCTGGGGCGGTCTGCGTGGCGGGATATCGGTGGCGTTGGCGCTTTCGATACCGCAATCTGTTCCATGCCGCGAACTGATCGTGACGATGACCTACGTTGTGGTGGCGTTCGCGGTCCTCGTCCAGGGCATGACGGTGGGTCGGTTAATTCGCGCCTGGGGCGGCGAACGGCGCACGGATCAACAGCCAACAAGGAATTTCCAATAACCAAGTGAACGACAACGACAACGGCAACGGCCAAAGACATAACGGCTTAACGCCCCGAAGCCACTTGCCGAAGCAGCAAGCAACGGTTTTCGCCGTTAGCTGTCGTCGTTGGTCGTTACTTGATTATTTGAAGCTGGTTCGCAGGCGGAGGGTTTCTTTGATGATGCGGATCTTGTCTTGCTGTTGTTCGGGCGGGACTCGCGCGTCGTAGTCAAACCGCAGTGCGGTGGTGCGGCCGATGGCGGTAACCGCCCAGAGGCGCACGCGGGCGTCGGGGTCTTCCAACGCCGCCGCCAACTCCTTCAGCGCCACTTTGTCGCGGCGTCGCGCGAGTCCTCTTGCCGCTCCGGCGCGCACCTGCGGGTCGGCGTCTCTGACCAGTATTTCCGTCAGGACGGTGATTTTAACGTCCGCTTTCGGGCAATTTCCAAGGGCGGCGGCGGTTTCGGCCCGAACGGGCGGGCTGGTGTCCGGTCTGGCGAGGATCTTCCGCAGCGGGACGTGGCTCGATTTTGGGGCGGCGGCGATGGCTTTGACCGCCGCTATCGCCACGTGCGGTTTGGGATCGCCCGTCAGGCGGATGAGCGTATTGACGGATTCGGTATCTGTGCGTCCGCTGAGTCGAGTAATTGCCTGCAGACGCCTGGCGGGGTCCGGCGAGTTCGGATCTCCGCCCCCAGGCCAACACGCGATCGCAATAGCGGCCAGCACCGCAACCAGCGCAACTAATCCCGCGATCTGTCTGGGTCTCATTTCGACCTTCCGAAGCTATGCATCAAGGGCCCCATATCCCCATGTTCTGAGAACTGTTCAGTTCCTGTTCCAGTTCTTCGACCGTCATGGACGAAACGCTTCCGTCGGTGGATATGTAGTTGGCCCGCCCGAAGTGCCGCGGGCGCAGCGACTCGTCGATATCGGTGAAATTGCCCTTGAGACGAACCACCGAGGTCCTGTACTCCACGAGCATTAACTGGCCCGGGCGCGGCGATCCCCTGTCCACCGCCGTGCTCATTCCGTACGATGCGCGCTGCGTGCCCACAGTGTACGGCGGTTCGATAACGTTCGCGTATCGACGCCCCGTCAAGCGCATGATTACCCTCGGGTCAGCGGTCTGCATCGCCGATTTGTTCGTATTACGCACCGACTGGAGAACGGCGGTAAGTTCGCTCCGCCAGTTCTCCCGCCCGTCGTCCATGCAAATCCAGTGCTCCGAACCGCACGCCCCGCCGTCGCCAGGCGGGTCGATCGATTCGATGATCGTGCTGTCACCGGGCGTAATCATGATCGCCGCGTCATCGTCGATGCAGATCAGCGTCTGACCGGGTTCGGGGTCGGGCGGGTCCCAACCGTGGTCGCCTGCAATACCGGGCGGGTTTACGAGAATCTGCCTGTCTTCCAGCGAATACCCCATGTCGATGGCGTCCTGGATGTTGGAAAACTGAGTGCAGTTCTGAACGATGTACAGGTCGGACATATCGTTCTGCTCTTCGAAATCCGCCTCCTGATTGTCGTCTGGACAGATCAGCAACTCGCCGGCGTTGTGGTCTGTGACGTAGCTGAACCACGCCCCGGCCGGCGGCAGGATACCGTCGCCGTTTTCGCCCTTGCTGAGCAAGACCGCCAACTCCCTGAGGTTTTTCTGGCAGGTTACGTTCCGAGCGTGAGCCGTGATCCCGGTGAACGCCGGCACGAGCAGGATCGCCAGTAGAGCGATCAATGCGATCGCGACAAGCAGTTCGACAAGAGTGAACCCCCTGCCCCCGCCCCGGGCCGACTCGCCGAAATGCGATCTGCAATTATTCATAATACGCTCTTCAAGACCTTGCTCCATTGTACAAGCCACGGTTCTCTCCGAGAAGTGTATTTGTTTGTTTCCCTCGGGAATTCCTTCGGCGGGGCGTTATAATGCGATTGATGAAAGAGGTACAGCTTAATCGACGCGGTTTTATAAGGACCGCCGGGCTTGGCGCCGCGGCACTGGCGGGGGTGTCATGGGCGGGCAAGGCGCCCGATACCCAGCCGGCCGGTGCGTACTTTTTCATCCAGATGGCCGATCCGCAACTGTATTGGGGTCCGCTGGAGTTCTGGAAGAAGGCTATCGCGCGGGCCAACGCCCTGAAGCCGGCGTTTGTGGTCGTCTGCGGCGACCTGCTGAACTGTCACGGAAGCGTTGCCAAACGCGATTACAAGAAAGACGAGCAGCGCGCCAGGGACTACCTGGACGCCGCCGCCACGCTCGACAAAAACATCCCGCTGTACAACCTCGCGGGCAATCACGACGTCTGCAACACCCCCACGCCCAAGACGCTCGAATGGTACACCAGGCGGTTTGGAAAACTCTGGTACACGTTCACCCATGGCGGCGATTTTTTCATGGCCATCGAGAGCGAT
>JADHXQ010000030.1 GCA_016782885.1 Phycisphaerae bacterium
ATTGGCGGTGTGCACAGGTACTCCCGCACATGGGTCAACGGCGCGCCGCTCGGCGAGCATATCGGGTATCTGTCGGACTTCGAGTACGACATCACGCGGCACGTCGAGCCGGGCAAGACGGCGACGCTGGCCATCCGCGCGGACTCGAAGCAGAGATGGGACGTGGACTGCCTCACCGGCTGCGTCGACATCATCGACGCCATGTTCGTGCAGTGGGGCGGCATATGGGGGCACGTCGCGCTAGAAGCACGAAACGAGACATGGTGGACAGACCTGTTCGTTCGCCCGGGAATCAATCCGCCTTCATGCCGCGTTTCGGCCGTCCTGGCCGGTAAGGCGATCGGCGTCGCGAGCGTGCGGCTGGAGATCCTCAACGCCGACGGTAAGACCGTCGCGACCGAAACCACGCTCTTGAAGGGCCCGCTCAAGGCCGACCGGACCGTCGAGATCGCCGCCAGGGTCCCGAAAGCGAAGCTTTGGTCTCCCAGCGCCCCGCACCTGTACACCGCGCGTCTGTCGCTGGTCAAGGGCTCCAAGACAATCGACACCATCGAGACGCGCTTCGGCCTGCGTGAGATCAGCATCAAGGGCCCGCACATCCTCCTCAACAGACGGAGGATTTTCCTCCACGGATACGGCGACGACTCGGTCTATCCTGAAACCGTCGCCCCGCCGGCGGACAAGGCAACGTATGTCAAACGGTTGAAGCTGGCCCGGGAGTACGGCTTCAACCACGTGCGGCATCACAGCCATTTCCTTCCGGTGGAGTATTACGAGGCGGCCGACGAGGTCGGCATGCTGGTCTCGCCGGAACTGCCGATCGCATATATGAACTACTACCGGCGCGCCAAGGGCGCGGCGCTGGAATTGTACAAGACCGAGTGGTCTTCGGCGATCCGTCGGCTGCGGAATCACCCGTCGATCCTGGACTGGTGCATGGGCAACGAGTTCTGGCACGGACTGCCCATCGCGCCTCAGTTATATCGCATCGCCAGGTCTCTGGACCCGACGCGCCCCGTGATCGACTCCGACGGCCTGTTCGCGCGCGAAATCCTCGCCGGCAAGGGCGACCGGGCGACGCTGGACTGGTACTTCGCGATGTTCGACATCCAGAACCTGCCGCTGGACCGGCCCGACAAACACAAGTTCCCCCGACCGAAGAAACCCGTGATCTCCCACGAGACGGGCAACTACGGCACGTTTCCCCGGCTGGACCTGATCGAACGGTTCACTCACAACTTCAAGCCGTTCTGGCTGACGCCCGTGCGAGACAAGCTCAAGAAGCTCTCCATGCTCGGCGAGGCCGAACTGTGGGCGAAAAACTCCGAACGCCTCTACCTGCTCAGCCACAAGCTGAACATCGAGGACATGCGAAAGAACCCATACATTTCGGGCCATCACTGGTGGCTGTTTCAGGACTACTGGACCGGCTCCAACGGCCTGGTGGACGCGTATTTCCGGCCGAAGAAGGGCATCCGCCCGGCCGAGGTGCGGCAGTTCAACGCCGACGTCGTGGTGCTTCAGGACGCCCTGCCTCTGACCTGCCGCGCCGGCGACAAGCTGGCGCCGAAGCTGATCGTGTCGAACTACTCGCCCGAGCCGATCCGCCGCGGCGGGCTGACCTACCGCTACCTGGGCATGCCGGCCCCCAGGCCGCCCCTCGGCAAGCCGAACGAGCCGGTCGCCCGGAAGGGTCGCGACATGGGCGGGATGCTGGGTTTCGACGTCGCCCAGGGCGAGGTCAAGACGATCATGCCGGCCGAAATAAGCCTGTGGGACGTACACTCGCCGACGAAGGTGATTCTCGAGGCCGAGTTGAGCGCCTCCGGCCGAAAGTTCCGCAACCGGTGGACCACGTGGGTGTACCCGGCGAAGATCCCCCCACCCGCGCTGAAGGTACCACTGTTTGCTGATCCGGTGCTGGCCGGCGCACTGGCCCGATGGGGCGCCAAACCAATCCCCGCCGACAGCGACCTGCCGGGAAAGGCAGTCTACGTCATGCGCCAACCATCGCCTCGCGTGGTCGATTCCGTCGCCAGGGGCGCGTGCCTCGTGCTGCTGAGCCCGTCCGGTCTGCTGCCGACGGCGCCCACGCGGTTCAAGACCTCGTGGTGGCTGGGCAGCGAGAGGGACTGCAACGTGGGCACGGTGGTCTACGACAACCCGGTCACGGGCGAGATGACGCCGGACGGCTGGTGCGACGCGGGCTGGTACCGCCTGCTGGAAGGCGCCCAAACGTACATTCTCGACAGCCTGGCCGCTCCGCCGGAGGTCATGGTCCGCGCGCTGGACGTCCACCGTTTCTGCCGGAGCAAGGCGCTTATGTTTCGCGCTCGCATGGGGCGCGGATCGCTGATCGTCAGCGGGCTGAGGCACTTCATCCACGACCGCGATACCCCGCCCGAGGCCCAGTGGCTGCTGGGACGCCTGATCGCCCACGCCGGCTCGCTGCCGCAGCCCAAATCCAGGCTTCCGATCAAGCTCCTCCGCAACTGTGCCGTGGATCTCGCCCCGCCGAGCGGACCGTACGTACCGGGCTACCGGCGAATGATTACCCTAGCCGAGAAGGCCCTGTGGCACAGCTACCGCGAGGACAACACGACGAACTACTGCTGCCGCCAGTTGACCGTCGGGACGCGAATGGAATGGGAAACCGCCCCCCTGCCTTCTGAGCACAAGGGCAAGGGCGTCACGTTCGTCTTCGCCGGCGGGCTGGGGTGGCGGTCCCAGCCGAAGACGAAAGGCTTCACATTGGAGGTCGGCGGCAGGGAGGCTCTCTCGTTCGACCTGACGGGAACCCGCGGGACATGGAAGAGCGCCGACGCCAAGGTGCGCATGGTCTTCCTGCCGCTGCGACAGCTCCCGCAAGACACGGTGGGCCTGTTCTACGTCACCATCGCGGCGGACCTGCTCACGCCGGGCAAGCCCATCCGCTTCGGCGTGGTCTCCAAAGGCAAAGGCAGCCGGCGCTGGTTCGGCCTGAACCCCTACACCGACGTCCTCGGCAGCAGGTGAGATAAACATTGAAATGAAAACTCGAAACATCATCCTGGCTGCGATCGTGCTGGGCGGTTTGGCCGGCGATGTCCGGGCCAAAGTCGCCGTCGATGCGGATTATCCCGGTGGGAACATTATCGTCGAGCGTATCGACGGAGACGTTATCGATCTTCGTCAGGACCTGCGCGACACCAAGGGGTGGTGGTTCTATTGGAATTTCCGCGTTCGTGGTGCGGGCGGGCGGAGGCTTACCTTTCGCTTCACCAACAAGAACGTTATCGGTACGCGCGGGCCGGCGGTCAGCACAGACGGGGGCAAGACGTGGGCTTACATGGAAATGCGACCGGTCAAGGGGGCATCATTCGCCTACACCTTCCCAGGCGATGCGAAAGACGCCAAGGGCGTGCGATTCGCCTTTGCGATACCTTACCAGGAAGCGGACCTCAAGCAGTTTCTCGCCGGGCGCGAGAAGAATAAAAACTTGACTGTTCGCAAGTTATGCAAGACTCGCAAGGGGCGGCTCGTCGAGCGGATCCACGTCGGCAGGATCGACGGAAAAGCCCCCCACCGCGCACTGCTGACGTGCCGCCATCACTCGTGCGAATCGATGGCCAGTTACGTGCTCGAGGGCGCCCTGGCCGCTATTCTCGCCGACACCGAGTGCGGCAAGTGGTTTCGTCGGAACGTCGAGATGATGGCGATTCCGCTGGTCGACATCGACGGTGTCGAGGACGGCGACCAGGGCAAGACCCGCAAGCCGAGAGACCACAATCGCGACTACATCGGAAAGAGCGTATATGCCTCGACGGCCGCTCTCCGCGAACTGGTCCCCAAGTGGTCGGACGGTCGCCTGAAGATCGCCATCGACCTGCACTGCCCGTGGATACGCGGCAGGCAAAACGAAGTGATCTATCTCGTCGGAAGCAGGAACAAGGCGATATGGCGGGCCCAATGCAGATTCGCCGGGATCCTCGAATCGATCTGCGGAGATGCCCTGCCCTACAAGGCGTCAAACAACCTGCCGTTCGGAAAGTCATGGAACACCGTCGGAAACTTTAAAGCCGGAAAGAGCTGCTCCCGCTGGGCTGCAGAGTTGAGAGGCATCGACCTGGCGACGACAATCGAAGTACCGTACGCCAATGCGGGCAAGGTGACGATCACACCAGAACTCGCCAGGGCATTCGGCGCCGCACTGGCCGAAGCAATGTACAAGTACCTCCAACCGGCGCGAAAAGACAGCGATTCCGCGGGAGACAAACATGCGATACGCCGACTTGGCGCCGGCCCTACCGCTCGGGATCAATCGGGTCGGCGAATCAGCAGGAGAAACTCGGTATTGCCCCCCTTGCCCGTAATCGGAGAGGGAATTATCTTTTCGGGCTCGAAACCGAGTTGGGCCAATTGCGTGCAGACCCGGTCGCGGATTTCCTCGGTTTTTGGGGGGGTTAGAATTTTCGGCCCGCGCTTGGGTCTCGCCGCCGGGTCCAGCTTGGCCAGTTCGAATATGGGTTTCAGCAGACTGATTATCCTGCCTCCCGGTTTCAACCACTTCGCAGCCGCCGGTACGCTGAGCTTCTGGGGCGTCCAGGCGACGTCGATGGTCACGAGATCAACGCCCTCAGGCGCCTCGGCGTACAATGCGTTGGTGCGTTCCATGACGACCACGCGCGGGTCGGTCCGCAGCTTCCATGCCAGCGTTCCGTAACCGGTGTCCACCGCGTAGACCTTCGCGGCACCGCGGGCGAGCAGGCAGTCGGTGAATCCCCCGACATTGCAACCGAAATCGGCGCAGATCAGCGAAGCGCAGTCTATGTCGAACGCCCGGACCGCCGCCTCCAGCTTCAATCCCCCGCGACTGACATATCGGTCGGTAGAATCGCTCATTGGTCAACTCCGCGCAAAACAAACCGCCCGCGGACGTTATCGCCGCGGGCGGATGGTAATCATTATTAAAATTGTCCCAAACGCTATGCGCCGGCCTGGTTGAGCTTCCGCGCCAGGCGAGATTTCCTGCGATCCGCGGTCCGCTTGTGGATAGTACCGCTGGCCGCAACCTGGTCGAGTTGCTTGAAGACTACCTTGAGGCATTCGGCGGCCTTGTCGGTATCGTGCTGGCCCAGAGCCTCTTCAAAGGACCGAACGGCCTTCTTGATACGCTCCTTGCGCCACCGATTGCGGGCGTTATGACTCTCGTTCTGACGAATGCGCTTCTTTGCTGAATTCGAATGGGCCACGTACTGCTCCTGCGTATATTCTCTGCCTGTTAAGTTCCATGTTACCGAAAAAGGATCACGAATTATACATCCCGCCGGCGCAATGACAAGGGAATTTCCGACAAATTATTCCCGTGGCGGCGCCTCGGGCGTCTGTCCGCCATTAGCGATGGCCTTGTTGACTGCATCGAGACGCTCGCGCACGTCCTTGTAGTTATAATCGATCTGCGCGACGGCCGAGAACTGCTCCCTGGCGTCGACCACCTTGTCCATCTTCTCCAGGACGCTACCGAGGTTATACCGCAACTCCTTGGTGTTATCTTCCGACATTTCGCTTTCCAGCGCCCGGACGTAAGTCTCACCGGCCTCTCGAAACCATCCCTTGGCCTCGAACGCCTGACCGAGGTAGCTCATTGCCTTCAGGTGGTTTCTGGGATCTCTCTGGGCCTGCTGGAGCGAGGCGATCGCATCGTCGTACATGCCCGCAAGATACTGCCTGCGTCCAAGCTCGAACTTCAGCTTCAGGTCTGTGGGGTAGTTGATCGACCTTTCCTTGAATTCATTGAGTTCGAACGCCAATTGAACCCGGATTTGCTCTTTTGCACCTTCTTCGTCACCGCTCTGCACGAGTTTGCGGTATCGGCGGGTCATCTGCTTGATCTTTATGTCGCCAATTCGCAGCTTGTACTGGTAGGTCCCGCTGTCGCTGTGAGCCTTTGTAAGGACATCGACGGCCTCGCCCTCGTACGCCTCGTCGGGAATCTTCAGCAGCGCGTCGACAAATGCGTTCACCTTACCGGGCACCTCCGGGCTGGCGAGGTATTCCTTCCGGGCATTTTCGATCTCGGCCAGCAGGAAATCCTCGCTCTGGACGATATGGTCCTTCTCCATGAGCTTCTTCTGGCCCTCGAGGTCGGCCACCTTCTCACTGAAATCGCCTTCCTGGTCGTACTTGCCCTTGTGTATCGTGTACTTGGCCGACAGGTCGCTGAGGGTCTGTTGGATTACCGCGTCATTGGGCGCCGCCTTGCGGGCGAGTTCGCAGGCCTGGATCGCATGGGTGAACTCGTCGATATTGGTGTAGTTCTCGGCGATGACCATCAAGAGCTTCACGTTGGCCTTCTTGGCCTGTCGCTGGGAGTCAAGGAGTATGTCGCATACCCACTTGATAACCGCGGGCAGTTCGAGCTTAATCGCACACTGGAGTACCTGGTGCATCAACTGCTGCGAGCCCGGTTCCTTAGCCAGCAGGAACGTTGCGTTCGCCAGGTTCGTTACCGGATCCTTGCCCGGACGATGTTTGAACTTGTCGACCATACCGGGTCCCTTACCGCCCTGGACCTTGCGATTCAGCGATGCTTCACGCAGCGGTTGGTAGCCACGTTCGATATTACCCGGATCGCGCTTGATCCCCTCTATGTAGAGTTCGATAGCGAAATCCCAGTTACCGGTTTCCGCCACCTGTTCGGCACGTTCGAAAAACGCCTTGCCCTTACTCGGCTTGGCCGGTTCCTCGGGAGGATTCTGAGTATCTGCCTCGGTCATTCCTGCATCCTTCTGTTATCTACGAAATATCAAGCTCTATACTCTACACCGCCCCGCCCCCCCAGGCAAGCAACTTATCCCGCCGACCGGGGTGTGCGAGGCAATTTCCTAACGGAAATTTCCCTCGCACAGAAGCAGGAGAACAGTTGAGCAGGTGACCGGTGAAACGACAACGTCAAAACCTGAATCTCCGAACTGGTCAATAAGTGAACAGTTCTCCTGCGGTCTCCTGCTGATCGCCTGTTCAAGAAGCAACTTCGCCAAGCCCACACTAAACAAACGCAGAAAACGCTCATGAACACCTATTTGTCCGGAAGATAAGAATGCCAGAAAAATTCTTCGCACACCCACCCCTGTGTAATCGTATCTAAACGCCAGGGAAGTGATCCCGCCGGCGGACCTGCGGCGGTGATCGGTCATCAGTGACAACCATCCTGAATAGCGGCCTGTTCGCGATGAAGTCGCGATGCCTGAGGCACAGGGGGTTTGAACTGGCAAACGGTCTTCCGTTCGTAGCCTCCGACCAGGCCATCCACGATCTCCTGGACGCCCACACCATCGCCGAAGCCCAAGCCGTCCAGGTGGCCATGGGGCGAATCCGACAGGCCTGCGGGCATTATAAAGGGAGAATATTGGCGATTGATCCCCACAGGCTGCTGTCTCACAGCAACCGCCGAATGCGAGTGCGCAGGAGCAATACAAAGTCAAAAGCCGCCAACACAACCCAAACGTTCTTCTGTCTCGACGCCGACACCTGCTTGATATGGCCGGACAGATACTCTCGAAGCAGGAGTCCCGACCGCTGGTGTTGGCCGACTGCGAACACTTCACGGTGGAATTGGTCGAGGAGGTATATCGCAAGTCCATGTTCGATCTGATCGTTCCGACACCCAGGCAACCATATATCAAAAAGTTGCTGCAAGGCATCGATCCGGAGGACCAGTGGAACGCCAAGCATTTGGCCAAGGAGATATTTTGTGATTTGGACGGCGGGCTTCGCATGCAAGGCGACACGGTGGTGGTGACGTATTACAACACCCCGAACGCCGCGATGCTGCGTGAGCATTTTGAAGGGCTGTCCGGGCGTCTTGCATCCGAAGGGGTATCGCCTGAGATTCCGTGGCTGTACAATTTGAAGTTGGACTTCCGGTTCAAATAAGTACAATAAACTACCCCTAAAAAACCGTTGATGCACATCGGGACGCTTCGGGACAGGCATCGGGACCTTCGGCGCCGATGACACGAAACGTTATCCAGGAGAAAAAAATGAAATCAACAATTTTGGGAACAGTATTACTCTTAACCGCAATCGCTTGTTCTATCCCCGCCGGAAATAACGCCGGGGACAAGAATAAAAACATTCTAAAACCGGCTGATTTGGAATACCTGGGGGCATTCAGGCTTCCTCGCGGAGGAACTCAAGACGCTCTTACCTGGAATTATTCCGGAAGCGCCATGACTTACTGCCCCAAGGGTGATCCCAAAGGAGCCGATGACGGGTTTCCCGGTTCAATTTTCGGTACCGGGCACGAACAGCATCAGTACGTATCCGAATTCAGTATTCCCAAACCCGTAATATCAAAAAACAAAAACGTCAAAGAGCTCAACAGGGCGAAAACCCTCCAGACATTCACCGATATCCGGGATGCCTCCTTCAAAAAATATGAAATGCCCCGAGTTGGAATCGAGTTTCTGGAAAAACATGGCCGGCAGGATGATGACTATCTGTTTTTCACCTGGGCACAGCACCTGGATGAAACCGCTACAGGCCCTTCACTTGGGGCGCATAAGCTCAAACTTTCCGATTCAGCATCCTGGGGGCCATGGAAAATCGACGGTAAGAGCAACTACCTGACAGCCGATCTGCTGTTCACAATTCCCGACCAGTGGGCAAAGGAAAACACTTCAGGAATGCGCTTGGCAATGGGAAGATACCGCGATGGAGGACAAAGCTCTCAAGGTCCGACTATCTTCGTCTGCGATCCCGCCGGCAGCGGAAAATTCCCTGAAAAGGGAGCCTCCATAAAGAATAAAACCCTGCTCCGGTATCCCAATATTCTCGACGATCCGAAGGCCGCAAAGGGGCTGAAAGATTATACTCATGCCGATGCCTGGAACGGTGCGATTTGGGTGGATTCCAAGGGAAAACAGGCCATGATCTTCACCGGTATCAAGGGAGAAGGCAAATGCTGGTACGGATACGGCGACGGTACGGTCTGGCCGGAAGAACCACCCTTCCCTCCGGAACCCGCGGGAGCAAGAGGCTGGTGGGCGAAGAAATTCACACCCATGTTCATCTTTTACGATCCTGATGATCTCGCGAAGGTCGCAAAAGGGCGAATGAAACCTCACGAACCGCAGCCCTATGCGAAAATGGACATCAGTTCTCATCTGTTTAATATCCCCAGGAACGAGATATGGATGATGCTGGGCGCCGCTTGCGTCGACAACAGGAACGGCATCATTTATATGTTTGAACATAATGGAGATGCCGAAAACTCAGAGTCCATCGTGCATGTATGGAAAATTAAATGACCCTGACCCCTGTTGGCTGTTGATCCTCGCCGTTGTCTGTGCTTTCCCCGGTCATGAGTGAAGAACCATAATTTAGTATTTCCGGAATTTGGACAACGGGCCTGATCGGCGCGTATGTCAACTGCCTGCAAACGCCTTTCGCAGCATGGCCAGGCTCTTGGGGATCGCCGTTTTGGCATCCTCGCGGCCTTCGTATTCCAGAGAGATGTAGCCGCGGTAGTCCACCTTGCGCAGGATGGCTGCTATCCGGTCGTAATCGAGCTTCAACGTGTACCACGTGCCCCCGCCGTAGTACGTCTTGGCCTGGACGAAGACCGTCTTCGATGCAAGCCTGGCCAGCTTTGAGTAGGGGTCTTCCAGGAAGTTGCCCGTGTCCATTGTCACCTGGAGCCACGGCGACTTGACGGCGTTGACTATCCGCAGCACGCCCTCAGGTGTCAGGCCCAGGCCCCAGTGGTTCTCCAAACCGAGCATCACGCCGCGGCGCTCGGCGGCGGGAAGGCACTTGCCGAGGCTCTCGATGACCCATGGATAGGCGTCGGCGTCGGTGTAGCCTTTCAGCGGCGGTTCGATGCCGCGGTTCTTCATCAGTTGCGTGAAACTCCGAGAGGTGCCCCACCGTCCGGTGTCCACCCGGATAGTGGGGATGCCCAGCTTGTACGCCAGTTCGATGCTCGCGACAGTCTTCTTCACGTTGGCCTCGCGGTCAGCGGCCTTGGGCGAAACGAAGTCCTGGTGCGTCGACATGCCGCACAGGTCGAGCCCGGCGGTAAGGGCCTGTCGCTTGAGCGACTGGAGATACGCATTATCCGTGCGGTGCATCTGTTTCTCTAGGATCTCCACCGCGTCGAAGCCCATCCGGTCTGCAAGGGCGATGCAGTCTTCGATCTTCAACCGCGCCCCCGCTCGGTATCGCCAGAACGAGTACGTCGAAACCGCAATCGGATTGCCCCGCCACCCGCCGCCGGTCGATTCGCCTCGCCCCTTGGTCGCCACTTCAGCCGCCGCGTCAGCGGAGCGAGCACCAATGGCGGAGGCGGCCAGTCCAGCCCCCGCGGCGATGGAAGACCCCAGAATGTCACGCCGATTTACGCCCATGTCAGTAATCCTTTCGATAGTCCCCGCAACCGGCTGCTGTTATACGCCCACCGGGCCGGGGGCCACCACCCCGTATTCTCCCGGCAGGCCCCAAAGCTCCAGGTCTTTTGCCGGGAATCCTTCGGAGTCCTTCCGCCCATCGTGTGGTGCGACGATGGCGGTTCACCCCGGGGCAATCACTTTAGCCTTGAAGCGGACCACGTACCTGCTATCCGAATTGCACTTGCGTGGGTTGGGGATGAGGATGAAATCGTCGGTGACGACCGGGTTGAGGTCATCCCCGGCGACGATCTTTATGTCTTTGATCCGGTGAGGAAGGAATTGGACAATCGGGCGCCAACCGCGCTCCGAACCGTTCGTGTTGACCGGCTTGAACGAATCCTCCCCGCGATTGGGCGTAATTGTCAGCGTGTAAACACCGTCCTTGATCTCCAGTTTCTGGTTGTAGTAAGTCGGCATCTTGGCCATCCTGGCCGACCATTTCGGATCGCCGTAGAAGGCTACGACGTTGAGGTCGCCTAGCAACCGCCGTTGGGTGCGGGCGTCGGTTACCGGGTCGTTCATCCGTTGGACCAGGGCATGATGGTTGGCCAGAAACGCCTCGGTGAAGGTGTAGCGGCCGGGCTGTTCGACGAAGTAATCGAGACACCCCCAACCACCGTAGCCGTACCCGGTCGGGATCGTGTAGCCGATCATCTGCTTCACCCCCACGGAGTTCATCCAGGCCAGGGCCATCGCATCGCGGTCCTTGACGTGACCCATCAGGCAATTTCCGATCGGCATGTAGACCTTCGGATTGGGGGATTTGATGGGATGTTTGACGTTTTTCGTATCCAAGCCATACATCCGACCGCCCGCGCACCGAAACTGGCCGTTGCGGTATCGAAAACCGATTTGCCAACCACGTTCGGTCGCATGCCCCGAGGTGATCATCAGGTCCGCCTTGTAGTTGTTGAGCAGGTCGACGAGAGGTTTGGTGGTGTCGTCGGGGCCTTTCAGTTCTTTCGCCTTGCCGCCAGGCTCCTTCTTGACGTGCTTGTTCTTAACCAGTTCGTCGTACCACTGACCCTCGGTGACCATCTCGGTGGCGAATTCCGTGCCCGAGGCGACTTTCTTGACGACCAGCGGCTTGCTATGGCTTGCGATCGCCAGCGCGTTGGCCGCGTCGTAACCGGTGAGAATTCCCCAGAACGTGTCGGTGTAGGGGTCGTCATCGAGCTTGCGGGTCAGCCTGTGAACGCGAGCAACGAAATCCCGCCCGGCATCTTCCGGTTTGGTTACGAAGCAGGTGTAGCGGGGAAACTTCTGTTTGAGCGCATCGAGCGACTCGTCGACCAACGCGTTGTACGTAATCACCGACGCGTTGTGCTTCTTCTTGATCGCCGTGACGACCTTCCGCCATTGGCGGTCCTCGGCGGTCGACTTCTTCACAACCACGGCGCAGGTGGCTTTCGGCGGCGCGGGCTCGCCGGAGGCCGAACACGGCCGCCATGCGGCGGCGACAGCAGTGCCGACCAGGATCACCAGGAAAACACGGATTCCAGGGACCGAATTCACGTATCGGTTCCCAACCTGCCGAAGAATACTTGCTTCATCGATTCACCATACCTGATTTCGTTTGGGTTTCTGCTTGTCCTCCCGGATTACCCGGATGGACTCTGGCCCACGACCGCCGCGGGTCTTTCCGATGACGCTATCAAGATCTCGGGGTTAAGTAAAGGTCTTTCCGTCCCAGACCCCAGATCCGCTTGTTAAACACGCCGCATCGGATACAATCACCGTGAAAACCCCGTGATGGTCGCGGGCGCAATGCTATCTGGGAAATCCCAGCTAAGGGCATAGAAATGGATAGATGGCAGTTACGAGCCCTGATCGCACTGGCGTTCGCAATGATGATGGTGACCCTTGTTGGTGCCCAGGCAACAAAGAATGCGCCCCCGACCGCCAAGGTCGCAGCACCGGAGCAAGCCCCCGCAAACGCACCCGCTAAACCGCTCGCCCTTCTGAAGAAGGACAAGAATCTTGAAATTGACCACATAGAAATCAAGGGCGAGAATCCGAAACTGATATATATTCCGATTGTACATGACACCCCTGCGCATCGCCATGCCGCCGGGGGCGCCAAAGCCATTGAAAAGACTCTCGTCCGCTGCCGGACGATTTCGGAGCATCTTTATACCGAATACGGCGTTCGTAATATTCTCCTGGAAGGCATCTCCAAGACACTTGCCGACAAATACAACTCCCCCAAGTATCGGAGGCGTAAGCTGTCTGTTGGCAAGAGCAAGTCGGTTACGTTTAAGGTCTGGTTTGATCTTCTGAACGAGAATCAATGGCGCCTGGCGCCGGCCTATGAGAAGAATACTTATGGGCCGTTGACCCTGCTTGGCCACAAATACACTCTTCGTATTCAGAAAGCCTTTGGGATCGCCAAGCAGAATGGATGGTTCCGTTCACGCCAGGCTTTTGTTGAAAACCAGACCGAATTCACCGCCCTGATTAGTAAGGCCTGTGGAGGCTACAACGCCGGCCTGGACGCTCTGCTGTTGAAGGATCCGAAGCTCAAGAAGGAGTATGACATAACTGTAATCCAACGGAACAAGGTCTTTATTGACAATTCAATGGCGGTGAAAGGGCCGACCATCATTATGTGCGGCGGCGGGCATATTCAGGATCTGATCGATCAGTTTAACAAGCAAAAGATCCCCCACATGATTGTTGTGCCCAAGGGCATCGCATGGCCGCCGGCGAAAAAAGATGACAAGACCATTTACAATGATATGCTAAAACTAGGCTGCCAGCTCAGGTCATGCAACCTCCAGTTCGGCGATGGAACCAGCGCCAAGATCAAGATACCCATTAAATAAGCAGTAAGCTGCAATAGCCACTACTTGATTTGACAGCTACGCTACTTGTTTTGTTGTCTGTTTGGTCGAGTCGAACAGTTTGCTTTTGGCCAGTTCGATCGGATCTTCGAACGTCTGCATCGGGGTCTTGCCGAAGCACTATTTGCCGCTGTGCGTTCGCTCGTGATTGTACTGCTTAAACCAATCATCCAGATCGGCCTGCAGTTCGTCATTCTCCACCCAGACGTCCAGGCCGATATCCCCGCCCGCGAAGGACTGACAAGCCGACACTTCCCAGATAGTCTATGTTGGAAGCCTATGGTCCGATGCCCAGACGCCATATTCAGCTTGCTTAACACACCGTATCGGATACATTCACTGCAAATGCCCCGCGACGGTCGTGGGCTGAGAGGCTATCCAGGAAATCACGGACAATATCAGTTATTGTCCGACGACCAGGAGATTGTACATGAAGATGCGTTTATTCCCGACACTGTTCGCCAGCTTCTTCGTGATCCCCGGACTCCTCGCCCAGGCCGCAGATGCGCCAAAGGCGGACTCGCGACTTGCCTATACGATCAAGACCGACCCGGCGGACCGGAAGGTCCACATCACCGCAACTGTGGGTGGGCATTCCCGCAAGCAGGTTACCCGTTTCACCAGCTTTGGATTGCGCAAGAAAGTGAAGATCGGCGTCAAGACCAACGACGGCCTGGTGACATTCAGCTACCAGGTACCCATCGATCAGGCCGCGTTCAATGATCCCTTTCAGCCGGTCCTCAATAAGGATTACTTCGCCGGATTCATGAGCACGTTGCTGCTCGCGCCGAGGATAGAGGGCGTTAATTTCAAGAACATACCTCTCACGATCGAGACCCCGAAGGGATGGAGGATCGCGACCAGTCGAGGCGTGGGCGAGGCGAGTTACACGCTGGCCGGTCTCAAGGACCTGGCCGGGACCCTGGTCTGCGCGGGCGACTACTCGACCTGTTCGTTTGATCTCGAACACAAGGGCGGTAAAACGAGCACGAAATGCCACGTGGCCATTCGCGGGAAGCGGGATTGGGACGACAAGGAGTTCGTGGACCAGTTCAAGCGCCTGGTGCGCGGACAGATGAACTACTTCGGCGGCAGCCATCCCGCTCCGGTGCAGTTCCTGGCGCTGCACCTGCTGCCGAAAGGCGGTAAGTCGCGTATTCCCGCCTTCAACCGCCGAGTGCCCGGTCATGACACCGTGCTGGCGCTTCAGGCCAAGCCGCGCCAGCACTTCGAGTTCTTGGGCATGCTTGCCCACGAGCACCTGCATAACTGGTATCCGTACACGATGAAATCGGACCTCGGCCCCTGGTTCATGGAGGGCCTGAACGACTACGTCGCCTACCGCGGGCTGCTGGCCAACGGCCTGCATAGCCGCCAGCAGTTCACCGGCATGCTCTCCAAATGGTATCGGGAATATCTGTACTGCCTCAAGCATAATGACCAGCGTCTGATGCCCTATCGCCGCGGCATGATCGCCGCCTGGGTGTTCGACATAGAACTGCGCCGGACGACGCAGGGACGGCGAGGCCTTACCGACGTGCTCCGCAACCTGATCGACAGCAAACCGGAAGGCGGGGTCGTCCGGCGTTCACATTTTCTCGCCATGCTGAACAAGGTGTCGGGGAAGAAGATGGAAGCGTTGTACCGGCACCTGGTCGAGGACGACGGCGCCATCAATCTGGCGACCCACCTCAACGGCACCGGCTTCCACATCGCCGCGAAGACGCCCGCCATCGAGATCCGTCCGGAAACCGATGCCGAGAAGAAACTGTTCGAGGCGATCCTGTCGGAGTGATCGCCTGAGCATCGCGTTGGATGGTTCGGTCACATTAATCGCAGGACGCTGACGTTGAACCCTCCAGGATGTCACTATTTTGACTGAGACAAGAGTTTGACAAGTGGCACGGCGAGTTTGATGTTCTGATCCGGGCGTACTGCCTTATGCCGAACCATGTGCATCTGATCCTGGTTCCCTCGACATCTGACGGGTTGGCCCTGGTCGCCTGCGGCGGCAGCACAGGAGACAGCTGTCGTGTTGACTCGCCTGGGCGACGGCGGTATCGTCTGGGCATCGTCAACAGGTTCACATTTCGGTGGCTGATGATGTTCGTCGGCCTGGTTGTTTTTGTCGGGGCCGTGCAGTTGAGTGCATCGGCGGCGCCCCGTCCCAGGCACGCCGCGGCGCCATACGCTCCGACCAGTTCGTTAGCACAGCGGATCAAGACCAGCGAGCGCAACGCAGCCCTCAAAGTCGACTCGCTTGTGTTCCCGCATACCGGCGCACTAAACATACTGCCGGGCCCGACATCGAAGCCGACCGGCGCCATGTCGATCAGGTACCCCGACGCCGACCGGGTGGTCTGGCAGATCGTACCGTGGTCGCCTAAGCACGCCGAGTATCTGGCGCGCCGGGCTAAGGACCTATCGGAGAAACGCCCCGAACGGCTCATCGGCTGGTGTCGCAAGAATCGCCTTTCGACGTGCGCGGAGTACGAACTGCGGCTGCTGCTGCGGAAGATATGGGACTTCAAGAAACCGCAGTATCAGACCTATCGCAAGGTGTGGTACCCGATGGCGGAAAAGCGACAGATAGAATACTCCTTTGCCCTGCCGGTGACAGGCGAGTGGTACGTCGTACCCGACCGGACCGGACACCACCGCATCAAACACGGGGCCGCATTCGCACACGACCTGGTCATCAGGAAGCGAGGTAGAAGTTATTCCGGCAGGGGCAAGCACCTCGAAAACTACTACGCCTGGGGCCAACCGATAGTCGCCCAGGCCGACGGGATCGTAACCGCCGCCACCGACAAGAACCCCGACATGCCGCCAGGCCAATCGGGCGGTTTCAACAACGCCAACTACGTGGCAGTCTATTACGGGGCGGGAATCCAGGGATTCTACGGGCACATCCAGCAGAAATCCCTGAAGATAAAAGCCGGCGACAAAGTAAAAACCGGCCAGCCCCTGGCGTTGGTGGGCAACTCCGGCGCCTCGGGCGCACCGCACCTCCACTTCACCATGACCGACATGTCATCGTTCTCGGTAAAGGGACGCTTCACCTACGAAGTGCGCCGAGGCACAAAGTGGCTGCAGATAAACGCTCGTGACCTCCCGCCCAACCAGATAGTGAGAAACTGGGACCCGCCCGCCGAGACCCAGTGATCAGTGATCCGTGATCAGTTACCAGTAAACGGCAACACCGCAAACAACTCACAGAGAACGCCCGGTCATGCCGAGGAGTTGGGCCTTCAGGTCCGCTTTCACCTTCCCGTGACGCCTGTCGCCGGACAGGTTCGTCCATTCATAGGGGTCGGCGTCGTGGTCGTACAACTCCTCGCTGCCGTTGTTGTATAGAATATACCGCCACCTGGCTGTCCGAACGGACCAATGCTGCATGGCGGGGTCCCTGGCTGTGCCCTTGCCTGCAAAGATCATCGTCAGCGCCGCATCGGGCCCCTTCCAGGTTCCGGACTTCGGGTCCTTGAGGAACGGACGCATACTATGGCCGTCCAGTTTGGCGCCCCGGCGGTTCTTCCGCGTATCGCCTTTGAGGCCGCAGAGGTCAACAAGCGTAGGGTAGATATCGATCAGCGAAACAGGATGCGCCGCCACCCCTCCGGGCGTCGCCACACCCGGCGCTCGAACGATCAGCGGCACGCGAGCGCTTTCTTCCCAGAGCGAGTTCTTGAAAAGATAATCCTTCTGGCCCATGTTCCAGCCGTGGTCGCTGGTGACGACGATAATGGTGTTGTCTTTCTGCGAACTCTTGTCCACCGCTTCGATTACCCGACCGATGCAATCGTCAACCGCGGCCACACTGGCCAGATACGCCTGAGTGAACGCTTTGAGCCCACTTTCCAGCTTCGGATACGATTCCTTGAGCAGGCGGAAGTACTTCAATCCCTTTTTGCTGCTGTCAAAGACGTCCGTATAGTGACAGTCTTCGGCGTCGTTGGCCTTGATCACGGGCGCCTTAACCGACTTCAAGGGGAACATGTCGAAGAAACGCTTGGGCACGTGCAGCGGCGTGTGCGGGCGAATGAAGCCGACGCACAGGAGAAACGGTTTGCCGCTGTCTTGTTTGGCCAGTTCTCTGATCCTGCCGACCGCCCACGACGCGTTGCGCTCGTCGGGCGTGGGATCGCGATTGGTCTCGTCGGTGTAGTTGAACTTCCTGGTCTTGCCCCAGGTTCCGTAGATCCAACCCTTGTTGTCCTTCCTTCCGGGTCCGTAAGGCAGGTCCGACAACGGGGCGTAAGAACCGTCAACCGGCCCGATGCTCTTGAACGGTTGGGGAACCGACGGATGTGCGACCCTTTCCTTACCGTCATAGACGAATGGCCCGTAGTCGGCCTTGTGCTTGAACTCGCTCCACACTGAAGCGAGATGATGATGCATGAGCTTGCCCGAGCCCGCAACATGGTAACCATTATCGCGAAAATGCTCCATGATGGTCTTGGAATTCTGGAGCACGGGATTCTTGTACCACTTGTCCCAGAACAGGTTCTTCGAAGTGTGCGGGTAGATCCCGGTCAGGAAGCTGGATCGCGACGGCGCACAAATGGGATTGTTGCTATAGGCCCGTTTGAACGCCACCCCGGACCGGGCCAATTTGGCGATGTTCGGCGTTTTGGCCTGGGGATGCCCCGCCAGGGGCGAAACGTAGTCGTTCAGATCGTCGCAGACAATCATCACGACATTGGGCTTTCGCTTCCGATCGACCGGGGGCTTTGCGTAACCGGCCGACAGACCCAATACCCCAACCGCCCCTGCCGCAAAGCTCTTCAGAAAATCACGCCGAGTTTTCACGCTACTTTGCCTTCTTCGCTTTGGCTTTCTGTTCGGCTTTCTGTTTGGCGTGGATATTGAGCATTGCTTCGGCGTATCGCTTGCCGAGCAGTTTCATGCTCCTGGCGTCAAAATGCCAGCGGTCCATGGTGGTGAGCCCCTCGGCGCCGGCGAATCCGGTATATTCTGCGGCCTTGGGCAATTGTCTGATCTGGTCGTTGATCAGTTTAACCTTCTGGACCTCACCAGCCACGAACGGGAGGTTCGGATCGTCGAGGTCTTTTCTGAGATCGGCGATCAGGGCCTTGAGCTTGTCGAGGTACTTGGCGTCTTTCGCGTCGGATTCCCCCTGGTGCCAGAGAACGCCCTTCAGCACACCGGTTTCCTTTGCGAGTTTCGTTCGCTTCAGGGCGTCCTTGTAGAACTTCGAGCCCTTGGCCCACAGCCGGATACTCGTACCGCCCTTGGCGTTGACAACCAGTCCGACCGAAAGGGTCTTGTCCTTCTCGAGCATCGTCGTCGCGAAACCATAACCGGGGTTCATCTTCTGCATACCCAGGCCCTTGCGAATCGTCGAGTAGCGATTTAAGGGGTTCTTCGCGGGCTCCCACTTGCCTTCTTTATTGAGCAGGCTGCACCGCGGAATAACGGCAGCCTCTGCGTCAGTAAACGGAGCCCGCCCAGCCATGTTCGACTGCCCGATCAGGAGATAAATATGAAGCAGTCCGGGCCTCGCCTTGGGCTTGGGCGCAGTAGTCGCCTGATCCTGCACGCGAGCGGACGCTACAACCGCCATGAAGACAAGCAACGCAATCAACAGACCACTACGCGGTAACTTTCTCGTAACGTTTATCATTTCGCCCTTCTCATTTGCAGCCGCATGCTTCGCTCAACGCCCCATCTTCTTCACAACTGCCGAAAGCTCTCGCAGCGCCAGGTCATCCCGGGCCCCGTTCGCCGTCGCCGCTTGCGGCTTAGCATTGCCTCTAACCTATTTTTCCTTGTAGACGGTATCTATCGCCAGACCTGCGGCCAGAAGCAACGTCGCATGGTCCGGTTCGTTCTTGCCTTCGAGGGAGATGATGTAGTTATCCGCCGACGTGAACAGCTCCTTTCCGATCCCCGCCCACTTCTTGGTGATCTTGCCGATCTCGTTGCCCGAACTGTCGGTGAAACGGAAATTCCATCCTTTCCAATCGCCCTTGACCAGCGCTACTTCACGGCCCTCGGTATCGAAAACTCTAAATGCGCCTCCCATTGAGAGCAATTTGCTCTTGAACCATCCGACAAGGCTCCCATCAGCATTGCATACATCGATCTTGGACCTGAACATCGTGAATCCGCGTTGAATGAAGAACAGCAGCTTGCTCTCATCGTCGGGATCTGAACCTTCGTAAATGAAGACCTTCGTCGGGAGGATCCGTTTGTTGACCACGAGGCGGAGCAGTTTCATGAACCCGCCGGGTTTCTCTTTTGCGATACCCAACTGATCCTGCGTCTCGGGATCGAGGATATCGAAGGTGTCGGTGAGCTTCATGAAACCCACATGTTCGCGAATGAAGTACGTTTGTCTACTCAGCATGTTGCTCTCCCGGGCAAGTTTAATAAATGTTCGATGCGCGTGTTGCATCGATGTCCGGCAGTATCATACATGACCAGTGCGTCGAGGGCACCTTTTTTTATTGCGGCCTCAAAAACTTACCGGTGACGCTCCGCAGCAGCAGAACCGGACCACGTGGAAGAAGACCGGGGCCGGGAAGGGGCTTGCAAATATCGGGAATTGCGGTAGTATCATCGCAGCGGTCCGCGGCGGTCGTGGGCACAACGCCAATTGGGAATCCCCGGTCAAACGGGAAAAATGAAAGGGAAGATCATGCATACATCGCGAGAACCGATTCTGCCCTGGTGGGCGGCGGGAATACTGCTGGGACTTGTGATGACGCTGGCTGTGGCGGTAAAGAAACCGCTGGGCGTCTCGACGCAGTTCGTGGTCGCCAACGGCGCCATACTCAAGGAGGCCGCCTCGGACTATGTCGACGGGCACGACATGCTCAAGCAGGCCAAGTACCACACGCCGGGATACGGATGGTGGTTCGATATCGGCCTGTTCGTCGCCGCATCCGCCACCGCCGTCCTCGTCGGAAAGTTCAAACCGCGCGCAACATGCGAGTGGGCTCGCGCCAACGGATCGGTGCGAAAGCGCCTGATCCTGTCGTTCATCGGCGGTTTCATCCTGCTGTTCGGCACCCGCCTTGCCGGCGGATGCACCAGCGGGCAGTTCGCCAGCGGATGGGCGCAGCTTTCGCTGTCGGTCGTTCCGTTCACCGTCGCGATGTTCGCGTTCGGAATGCTCGCCGCACGCATCTTTTTCCCCAAAACACCTGGCGTCAGCGAAGGAGCATGACATGTTAAGCCAAATGCAGATACTCGCGTTGGGCGTCGGGGGCGTCTTCGGGATGGCGTTGATAGTGGCGGAACTGGCCGATCCGGACCGCATCATCGGCACGCTTCGCCTCAAGGACTTCCACGCGATGCGGACAATCGCGATGTTCGTTCTGACATCGATGGTCGGCGTCTGGGTGCTTTCCCAGGTGGGGCTGGCGCACCTGAGCATAAAACCGGCCGTCATGACCCCCGTCGCCGTCGGCGGAAGCCTGCTGGGCTTCGGCTTCGGAATGACCGGATTCTGCCCGGGCACCGGCCTTGCGTGTGCAGCGGCCGGACGCGGCGACGCATGGATTTCGGTAGCGGGCATGTTCCTCGGCGCGTTGGCGTTCATCGTCCTCTGGCCGTTCATCGTCCCGCAACTGTCGGACGTGTGGAATTACGGACAGACCACCCTCCCGGAGTTCACTGGCTCCCCCTCCTGGTGGTGGGTAGGCGGATTCGTCGGCCTGGGCGGACTGGTGCTGTTCGTTACGCGGCCGCGTCGCAAGTGAGCCGAACGCGGCGCCGTTGCCTTCAGGGCTCCCGACCGCGCGTGCTTTCCGTGCGTTTTGGCGGACTACGGCTTGGCTTTCCTCCTGGCGGTTCGGACCCCGAATATCCCGCCGCCTATCTTGCCCTTATGCGCTTCAAACCGGACGGTTACCTTGGCTTTGCCCTTGGTGAACTTTTCGGGGATCGGATGCGTGGTGTCGAAGAATTCGCCGGGTTTGGCGCCGGTGAGAGTCTGCGAGCCGATTTTCGTGTCCCCGACCTTGATGTCGAACCCGCGATTGCCCTTGTCGCCGCCCCAGCACGTGACCACCACGTCGACCGGCTTGTCAGGGTCGACCTTCATCTCGTAGGAGAAATAACTTCCCGGCCAGGCGTGTCGCCAGTGCCGCCCGAACGCCGCGCCGGCCAGCATATTACCGCCCTTTAAGTTGTGGGCCTTCTCGGATTCCTTATCGGGCCTTGCCTCATCGATCGTGCGTTCCTTCAGGTCCTTCAATCGCTTCTCTTGGGCTACTCGCCTGGCTTCCTGCCGCCGCCATGCCTTGTCGGTCATGATGTCCCAGTAGACGGTGTAGCGCTGATGGTGCGCCTTGTAGAACGGAATCAGCGAGACCTCGCGAGGCCGTCCGACACCCGCCGTCTTAAACTCGAGCGGCTTTCCGGAAACCGGTTTGAGCCACTCGGCGACCGGTTTGCCTTCGGCGGCAAGATCCGGTACGGGCGGGGTTGGCGTTCCCCCGAAGGCCCAGTGCAGTGGCGAGTAGGGCATCTTGTCGGTCATTCCTTCCCGCCCGAGCTGACCGGCCAGCAGAATCGGACCGTACATGATCGCCATAATCTGCGGGCGGTTTTCCATGGGTTCGAGGCGCAGGCTCATCGGGAGTTCGACGTCCACCGCGTCGCCTTTGACCCACGATCGGTCGATGGCGAGGTACTCTCCGGGCTTGCTGGCGGCGACGACTTTCTTACCGTTGACGGTGGCCTTCAATACCGGACCCGCCCATTTCGGATGGCGGATCTTCAGTGCAATCTTGACCGGTTTTTCGCAGGTGAAGACGAAGCGGGTTTTCGGCTCGTAGGGGAACTTCGTCTGCTGAGCGATCTTCAGGCCCTTGGTTTTCCACTTCAGTTCGGAGGCGATGAACAGGTTCACATGCAGGCTGTTGTCATCGTGGAAGTAGATGCTGTCACCATATTTCACGTGGTTTTCGATACCGGTGCCCGTGCAGCACCAGAAGCTCTCGAACCGCGTGCTGTAAGTATGGAAGTGGCCCGGCTTGAGCTCACAGAAGTAGATCATCCCGCCCTTTTTCGGTTCCTGGGACGCCAGGATGTGGTTGTACAGGGCGCGCTCGTAGTAGTCGGCGTACTGCTCCTCAGCCGTCCATGCGAACAGATGCCGCGTCAGTTTCAGCATGTTGTAGGTATTGCATGTCTCGGAGGTGCTTGGGGTCAGGCGTTTCCACAGTTCGCCCTTGGTGCGGAAATGCTCGCGTTCGCTATTTCCGCCGTTGACGTAGGATCGATGCCTGGTGACCTCTTCCCAGAAGAACTCCGCCGCGATGCGGAAGTCCTTGTTGCCGGTAAGCTCGTACTGGCGGGCGACGCCGATGACCTTGGGCGCCTGGGTGTTGGCGTGCAGGCCTTCGAGGCGGTCCTGGCGCTTGCTGAGCGGACCGAGCACGGACATGTCGTTGAAGCGGGTCGCCAGTTTGAGATGCTCGGCTTTGCCGGTGATGGCGTAGATGTCGGCCAGTGCTTCGTTCATCCCGCCTATCTCGCACGCGAACATCGACTGCATCTGCTTGTCGGTCAACTTGCCGGTGACGCCGGCGGCCCAGTCGGTCATTCCGATCACGATCTTCCTGGCCTTGTCGCTTCCGCAAATACGGTAGGCGTCGACGAGTCCGGCGTACAGTTTGTGGAGGTTGTACCACGGGACCCATCCCTTGTTGAGTGAGAACTTCCTGGCCACGATCTTACCGGCCGCTACCTCCGCGAAAATTCGTTTCGCTTCGGGAACGCCGCCGACGTATCCGCTGCCGTAGGCTTTCTGGCATTCGGCGAGCTCGTCGACGAGATAGTGGACCCGGTCGGCGTAGCGCTTGTCGCCCGAGGCGGCGTACATCATCGAACATGCCGAGATGTAATGTCCGAGAACGTGTCCGGCCAGGCCGCGGCCTTCCCATCCGCCGTAGATTTCACCTTTGGGTTTGAGGCCGGCCTGCTTTCTCAGCAGCGACATGAACCGGTCGGGCTGGAGGTCCAGCAGGTACTTCGCATCGAGGTCCATGGCCTTCTTGAACGGTCCGTCCAACAGCCGCACGTCTGACAGGCTGAAGGCATAGGCCTCGATCGGGACCTTCGGCGCTACGCTGTATTTTTTCTCGCCCTGCTCGGGCGCCGATGCGCCAGCCATGGTGCTCATCAGCAGTGATGTAATCAGCGTAGTCATCGTCAGCATTTTTTTCATTTCGCCAACTCCTCAGGGTTTCCTGTCAGTAGTGGTGATTGTCCGCTGGAAGGCGCATCGCATTCTTGTCGAAGCGGCTCACGTTGTCAATGCCGACAACTTTGCTTGCGACGGAAATCGAGGACAATCCATATGGCGGGCTTTCACAATTGGTCCACACCGGCTACACTACGGTTCCGGCGATCCTATTGGATGATGATTGTGCCGATGGTGAAAAGACCAAAGGAGTCAGGAATGCTGCGATACATCCTTGCGATGGCGATGGTCGCGTGCGCTGGCGCGGCTTGTCCGCCCGTTATCGCCCAAACCGAAGCCAAAGACCAAAAGCCTTACTGGCCCCAATTTCGCGGACCGCGCCGCGACAGTATCTCGCTGGAAACCGGGCTCCTGAAGAAATGGCCCGCCGATGGTCCGCCCCTGATCTGGAAGTACTCCGGCTGCGGTAAGGGGTTCTCGGGCGTTTCCATCGCCGAGGGAAGAATTTACTGCGCCGGCGATTTCGGCAAGCAGGAAATAATCTTCGCACTGAGCCTCGATGGGAAGCTGCTCTGGAAGTCGCCTAACGGGAGTAGCTGGCGAGGGTCTTGCCCGGGCTCGCGCACCACACCGACCTATGTAGACGGCGCGTTGTATCATATGAACCCTTCCGGGCGGGTGGCGGCGTTCGGCGCCAAGGACGGTAAGGAGATCTGGGCGGTGGATTTGAAAGAACGCTTCGCAGCCAGGCCCGGGATATGGGCGCTGGCCGAGAACCTCATCGTCGAAGGCGACAAGGTCCTCTGCCTGCCCGGCGGCGCCAAGGCGCTCGCCGCGGCGCTCGACAAGAAAACCGGAAAGACGATATGGACCACACCGCCCCTGATCGACCGGGCCGCATACTGCACACCCGTGATTGCAACACACAAGGGCGTCAGGCAGATGATCACGATGACCGCAAAATCGATCGTCAGCGTCGACGTGAAGACCGGCAAGCTCCTGTGGACTCATCCCTACCCGATGGGCTACCCGCAGCATGCCACGCCGCCGGTTTATCACGAGGGCTATGTGTTTGTCGCCTGCGGGCATTCCACCGGCGGGACGATGCTTCGTATCAATCCGGACGGGAATGGCGTTACCAAGGCCTGGTACATGCGCAAGTTCGACAATTGTCACGGCGGCGTGATTCGCATCGGCAAGCGCATTTACGGGTCGGGCTGCCGCGTGGGCGGAAAGGGCTTTTACTGCGTCGATTTCCTGACCGGAAAGCTCATCGACTCGAACGACGAGGTGGGCAAGATATCGATCCTCTACGCTGAGGGCATGCTATACGGCCTGAACCACACCGGTCCGATGTACCTGATGGACATCACCGCCGGCAAGATCAAGATCGTCAGCCGCTTCAACATGCCCGGCAAGAGAAAAACGAACATTTACCTCGCCCACCCGGTAATCTGCGCCGGTCGCCTCTATCTGCGTGAAGGCAACAACCTCTACGCGCACGACATCCGGGCCAAGGCGCCTGGTCGGTAATACCTGCCGTGACGACGTTGGAGCGTAATTGGAATTTTGGCTTGGTTGCGGCTTGGGGATTGGGCTGGACTCATCAACACCAGGTGCCTGGTGTCGGGTTTTAATCCGGTGGCAACTTGGTTATTGTCGTGTGGCGGTAGTTTTACTAGATTGTCGGGATGGCGATCCGGCCGCGGCAATTGCGGATCGAAATGGAACTGAACGGGTTTTTTGTTCGATTGAAGGGACGAGAAAAAAAATGCGGCTTCGAATTACAACGGCGTTCTTTCTGGTGGCGGCCATTTCCATAACCACTTCCGTCCGGACATCGTGGTCTCGTGATGCCGGCAGCGTGCGATCCCCGCGGGCGCGCGAGTTGAGCGAACCGTTGGCTCTTGCAGCGGCCAAGCCCGACAAGCCCCCCGCCGCGGCGGCGAAACCCAAAGCCGATATCTCCACGTGGGCCAAGATCTCGCCCGCGCAAATGGCGGCGGCCAAGAAGCTTGGCGTTCCGGTCGCGTTCGAGAACTCAATTGGAATGCGGTTTGTGCTGATTCCCCCTGGAACGTTCATGATGGGCTCGAAGGAGTCGGCGGCGGAAGTCGCCCGCAACTGCGCCATGCCCAATGCAGGCTCGGGGTGGTTCATGGATGAGCATCCGCACCACAAGGTGACGCTGACCGAAGCATTCTACATGTCCATTCACGAAGTCACGCAAGGGGCTTACAAGACACTCATAACGCCCAAACCGAAGAAGCCGAAACGTGGCGAGAAGACGGTCCCGGAGAAAGAACCGGCGGAAGACCTCGCCAAGGCCAAGGACGCCAACGATCCGGCCGTAATGATTTCCAGCAGCGCCGCGGAGCAGTTTTGCAAGAAGTTAGGCTCGATCGGCAAACGCAAGTACACCTTACCGACCGAAGCACAGTGGGAATATGCATGCCGGGCGGGCACGGAAACACCGTTTTCTTTTGGTGAGACGATATCGACCGACCAGGCGAACTACCACGGAGGCTACATATACGGTAAGGGCAAGAAGGGGAAGTACCGCGAAAAGCCCTCGCCTGTGGGCAGTTTCGCTCCCAACGCGTGGGGGTTGTACGACATGCACGGAAACGTCAGCGAATGGTGTGCGGATCGCTACGACAAATACGGAAACGAGCCCGTAAGCGATCCGAAAGGACCCGCCAAGGGAGACCGCATCTTGCGCGGCGGTTCCTGGCGCAGTTATCCCGGCGCCTGCCGCTCTGCATTCCGCCTCAGGGGGGCGGGGACGGACGGCGTCGGGTTTCGCGTATGTTGCGCCATACCAACGAAGTCCCCTTAGATTTGGCGCTGCAGAAGGCGCGGTGCAGGTATTTCCGTTTACCGCAACGTTCCGGCTCCACGGCGAACGACAAAAGACAACTGTGAAACCGTCGCCCCGCTACTTCATCGCCGCAAAGCAGTGAATTTTGCCTTTGTCTGTGCTTACGAAGAGTCGCCCGCCTGCAACCGCAAGCCCGCGGGCTTTCCCGTCTACCGGGGCGTTCCATAACGCTTTTCCGTCGCGGGCCGAGATGGCGCAGACGACACTGTCGCCACCGAGGAAAATCGTCTCGCCGGCGAGGATCAGTTCGTAGGCGAGCGGGCAATTGACGCTGAAGTTAAAGGATTTTCCGCCGTCCTGCTTGATGCGTTTGAGTTCGGCGGCGACCTTTTCAAGCTCGCGTTTGACGACTTCGTGGGCGGATTTGCGTTTGGCGGCTTGAGCGGGGGTTTCCTTCTTGCCTCTCCTGCTTTTCGGCGGGCGGGAAAGGGCCTTGAGCTTCCCGGACAGTGCGCGCTGCTTGTTGAGTGTAATGTGTTCGGCGAATTTGAAGGTCGACAGGTTACCCGGCTTGTAAATGTAGCCGGTCTTGTCGCCCAGGACGATGCGGCTGGCGCCGGCGAAGGCGCTGATCCTCGTTCGAGTTTTTGCATCCTGCATTGCCAACCACCCGGTCTTGCTTCCGGGCCCGTAGATGAGCTGGGAATCCTTCGTCAGCAGCGCGTGGACGCCGCCGTCTCCCCCGCCCCCAAGCGAACCGACGACCTTACCGTCGCTGCGCGAGAAGACCAGCGCTGGGCTTCGGCCTTGGAGGACGAATAGCCGGGTGTCCGAGGCGAGCAGCGCGCCCTGCATGGCCTGACCGGAATTGACAACCTTGAAGAGCCCGGGACCTGAGTCCTTGCCCGTCCGGGCGTCTACGCCGCAGAACTGCGACTTTTGCCACGGGAACAGCGAGCCGGCAAAGTACGCCTTGCCGCCTGCGACGAGAACGCCGGTCCGGCACGGCCAGAGGGAGATCAGCTTCCCGTTGCTGGGCACTACGCGATCGGCCGGTGCGGCGCGGTATTTCCAGACGGGCGAACCATCGGCGGCCTTGACGCAGTAGGCGTGCCCGTCGTCGGAGCCGAAGTAGACGTTCCCGCCGGCGACGCTCGGGGGCAGTCGGACCGGACCGTCGGTGTGGAAGGCCCAGACGGCCTTTCCCGTCACCGCGTCGAGGCAGTGTGCGGCGTCGTCGGCCGACGAACCGAAGAACACCCGCCCGCCGGCAGCGGTAACGTAGAACGCCAGGTCGAAGTCCCGCATGTGCTTAAGGCCCTTCATTCCGGCGTACGCGTTCCATTTGGCCGGTCCGGCCCAGGCGCTCGCGGGCGCCGACGGCGAATCGTATCGCCATACCTGCTTCAGCGGCAGGCGAAGAGTCTCGGCGGTGGCACCACTTCGGCGATTATCGTGTCGATAGGTCGGCCAGTCCTCGGCGCGGGCGACTGCGGCTGCGGCAAGGAGTATCGCTATGGTTATGACGGCTCTTGGAGTAGTCATCACTTGCCCTCCTTCTTCGCCGGGGCGGGGGGCTTTTTGCCCTTGGACTTTCCGGGCGGTTTCTTGATATTGGGCTTTGGCGCGAAGCCAAGCGACGTCTCCAGCCAGTTCCCGCAACTGCACCCCGCCCCGCCTTCGGGGGCGAGCACCATCCCGCCGGCGGGTATCACGCTCAGCCAGCAACTCGGGCGAAGATTCACCCAACTGCTTGTCTTGCCAGTGGTTGTGTCCCACATGGATATCCTGCGAGCGTCGCCCCGATAGATCAGCGCACCGGTAGTTGCCGCCCGGGTGGAGCATCCTTGACGACCGCCCATCCTCAGCGGAAGGCGTTTGCCCGTCGCCACCTCGTAACCGCTGGGCTCGACGAAGATCGCCCCTCCGCTGATCGCCGGATGCTGCATGTGCCCGCCGTGATTGTTCGCCGCCCATTTGTGCTCGGCGTGCCAGACGTCCTTCCCGTCGGCGGCCGAGTAGGCGTAGAGGTCGTACTTGTTGTTCGAAGACGAGACCAGCATGAGCTTCCCGTCAGTGTAAGCCAGGAAAAAAACAACGATCCCGGGGGCGGTATCGAGCGGTCGGGCCCAGAGCTTCGAGCCGCTCTCGGCATCGAGGGCAACGAGAAACTGCTTCGACCAGAGCTTGCCCGTGGTCACGCGCGACGACAGCGAGGCCATAGCTTCCGGATCACGCGACTCGGCGAAGTAGACCTTCCCGCCGCCGATGGTGATGGTGGTATTCACGATCGCGCCGCCTGAGTACGTCCAGGCGGTCTTGCCCGAGGGCAGGTCCAGGGCGAACAGTCCGTCGCTGCATATCTTGTGCGTCCCGTGCCCACCTCGCTGATCGTACCAGGAAACCTTCTTCCAGAAATCGGTGTAGGGCGAGCCGGCCTTTACGGTGCTTCCGTAGAGCTTCCCGCCTTCGCGGGCGACGTAGCCCCAATCGTGGGTTGCACGCTTTGCTTTGTCGGGTAGTTGGGCAGTCGCTTTTCTCCGCCCGGTATATGCATCCAGCGTCCAGCAGGCGTTCCTCAGCGCGACGTAAACGTTGTCCCGATCGGCGCACCAGTTGCTCGCGTCCCGGGGCATGTTGACGCGGCGGAGGTCGGGTATAGAAAGCGTCCAGAGCGGGGCCCCGTTGTGCGAGTCCAGGGCGATCATGCGATTCATCCCCTGGTGGAACAACCGTCCGTTGACCGCCAGCGGAGCGGGCATGCGCGGATTGCGGTCCAGGCCGAAGTCCGCGCCGGGGCGCCCGAACCATTGCACGTGAAGATCGTCGGTGGCTGTGGCGCCGCCAAGAGTCTCGCCGCCGAAAGCGGTGTTGTCGGCCCGACCGTACTGGTGCGTCCACTCGCCGGCGCCCGGAAGTTCATCACGCTTGACGCTCGCCCACCAACCGTTCTCGCGGGACACTACCGACGCGACCTTGCCCGCCTTAAACCACTCCTCAACCGCAGCACCTCGGGGGGCTCCGAACTGAGCGGTCCCGCCGGGACGGAGCACGCGGAACATCTCCGCCGCGGAGCCCGGGCACTTCCGACCAGCGAGAATGTCTTCCGAGACGATCAGGTTGGCGAAACCGTCGGTGAAGGGAAGCTTCGCAAGCGATTCGACGTGTCGGACGGTGATCCGCGGCCCGTAGAGTTTCGCCCCGGACAGCAGCTTCCGCGCCTTTGCAACAGCGGATGCATCTTCGCTGACGCCGGCAATAATCAGTTCACTGCATTTGGCCAGTTCATACGCCAGCCGCCCCTCTCCAAAGCCATACACCACGCAGTATCCCTTAGTGATACCCGTATCGCGTATTATCCTCTCCGCTGCGGCTTTGTGGGATTTGGTGTCTGACCAGGGGCTCGGAAGTTTGGCGATCGACGCCGGGCGATGGTTGAAGGTGGTGTTGAACGTGTGCGGTCCGTCGACCTGTTCTTTCTCGCCGACGATTATTGTGTAGCTATAGACGCTCCCGGCGTCGAGCCCTTCGAGCCTGACGGCGTGGGCCTTCTTCGGCGTAGTATCAGTGACGCGTTTCGAGGGCTGCCCTTCGAGACCGTAGGTGAGGATCGACGGGCCCGCGATCTTCGTCTCCCAGCAGACCACCGCCAAACCCGCCGCGTCATATCGGACATACGGACCCAACTCGACGCGGAAGCCCCTGGGCTTGGGCTTATGGACAGGCGCCGGCGGCGGCGGAGGGTTCTTGAGCTTCGCGACAAGCTTCGGATCTACCTTGGGGAACTTGTCTTTCTTGGCATTGTATCGAGCGAGGATCTCCTTGGCGCTCAGCGGGCGCTTGTAGACGGCCGCCTCGTGAATCCGCCCGGTCATGCGGTTGTACTCGTTGTTATCGTGATACGCGCCGATCTCGTAGAACGTGTCGGTCGGCGGATAGAGCAGCTTGCCCTTGCGGGACGTGTCGCTCGCTTCGAGGCGCCCGTCAACGTAGATGCAATGGGCCTTCCCGTCGTACGTGCCCACCACGTGATGCCACTTGCCCGGGGTGAACTGACGCCTCGACGCCAGGTATGTCATCGACCGCTTGTCTTCGGTGACGATCGCAAACGAAAACTTATTGCCCACAAAGCCCAGCAACCAACCGGTCTCATCGTTCCCATTGTCGCGCATGGCCCCGACGATACCGCCCCACCTCAGCGGCCTGTAAACCGAAACCCATGCCTCGGCGGTGATGGTCTTCTCAGGCAGACCGGCAGAACTACTCTTGGCGGTAATCATCACGCTGGCGGTCCTCCCGCCGAAAACGAGCGAACCGGGACCCTTATCCTTGGCGAGCTGCGTGCCGCCCAGTATTCGCCCGTCGGGTCCGTTTACGGCCTTGACGCCCGCACCGCGCACGTGGTCCTTATCGAATATCCAATGATGCACCGGCGGGGCGGCGCCCCGCACCGGGGCAATCGAGCAAACCATCGGAACCGCTACCAGAACCACAGCTAACACGCACCATCTCGACCGCATCGCTTTATTTGCCATTACTTGCCTTTCAGCCAATGAAGTTGCGTTTATTGTATATGCCCTGGCGTATTAACCCAAGTTTTCTTGGGTCCGAGACGGCTGTGGTAAACGCCGGTGAAAGCACATACAATGTTTCATTCGCCAAAATGACCGGGACGAACGAAAGTAAATCAGGAGATCGCCGATGATGTCGAAAACTTCTCAGAATTGTCTGATCCTAGCTGCAGTCGCGGTCGCAATGCTTGTTTTTGCGGCGCCCGCCGCCCCGGCCGCCGACAAGCCCGCGGCGACAACGCAACCCAAAGCCAAGAGCTATCCGCCATATCCCAAGGTGATTGGCCTGAGCATCGGCGACGCGGCGCCTGACTTCAAGCTGCCCGGCGTGGACGGTAAGATACACACGCTGAGCGAGTACAAGGACGCGAATATCCTGGCGATCGTCTTCACCTGCAATCACTGCCCCACTTCCAGGATGTACGAGGATGCGATCATCAAACTGTCCGCCGACTACGCCAAAAAGGGCGTGAAACTGGTGGCTATTTCGCCTAACGATCCGGGCGCCCTGCGGCCTGACGAAGTGGCGGGCACGGTCCTCGGAGACAGCTTCGAGGAGATGAAGACCCGCGCCCAGGAGAAAAAGTATCCCTTCGGGTACCTTTACGACGGTGATACGCAGAAGGCGGCGATGGCCTACGGGGCCACCGTCACTCCGCAGATGTTCATCTTTGACGCCGATCGCAAACTGCGCTACACCGGGGCGGTGGAAAGCCCGCCCTATTCGGCCTCGGGCGGACCGCACGCTCGGGTAGCCATCGAGGCCCTGCTGGCCGGTAAGAAAATCGTGTACGATCGCACCCGCCCGTTCGGATGCTCGACGAAATGGGGATTCAAACGGCGATCCGTCGACTACGCCACGGCAATGTGGAACGAAAAGCCCGTCAGCCTGGACGATATCGACCTTCCCGCGATCAAGAAACTCGCAGCCAACGACACCAACGTGCTGCGATTGATCTGCGTGTGGTCCCTGTCGGACAAATCCAGCCAGTCCGCCTTCGACGACCTGGTGATGCTCCGCCGCATCTACCAGCATCGCCCGCTGGAGTTGCTCACGGTGAACGTCGACCCGGTCGGCAAGAAGAAAGAAGTGTTGGCGTTCCTCAAGGCCCATCACTCCGCCCGCCCCGATCCGTCGCGATTTGCCCGGGTCAAAGACATCAAGGCGCCGATAAACTACATCTTCACGGGCAAGGATACCGCCGCCCTGCCGGCGGCACTCGGCGCCAAGGACAAGCCCAAAGTCAAAGCCCCCTACTCAGTAATGATCATCCCCGGCGGGGAAGTGATCTTCACGCAAACCGGAAAACTCGACCCCAAGGCCCTTCGGGCGCAACTGGTAAAAGTATTCCAGAGATAAGCCCCTCGCATCATTCGGGCTTTTATCCGAGGGCGCCGATAGGGTAAAATATTGTCGGTGGAAAAACCGCACTAACAGCGATGCAGAGGTGTCTCGATGAGAATGAGGAATATGCAATTGGTGAAACTATCGGCCGTGCTCGTATGCGTCCTCATGTGCGCTGCGGCGTTCGGCGCCGACAAGGTTGTCAAGGTCGACGTCCGCTGCGACAGCGAGGAGGGAGGATACGAGGCCTACAGGGCGATGGACGGTAATCCCAAGACTATGTGGCATACGCAGTTTTCGGGATTTTCCCCGTCGCAGCCGCACGAACTGCTGATCGACCTCGGCGGCGAGTACGAGATATCCGCCTTCGCCTACCTGCCTCGCTCGGGCGGCGGGTCGAACGGGACCATCGCAAACTACGAGTTCTACGTAACCGCCACCGACAAGGACAAGGAAAAGGGCAAGCCGGCGGCCAGTGGCGGATTCAGGAATCGCGCCAGCGAAAACATCGTTGCGCTCAAAACTCCCGTCAAGGGACGCTACGTCCGCCTGCGCGCTTTGTCTGAGGTTCGCGGCCAGGCGTACACCTCGGTCGCCGAACTGAGAATCATCTCCAAGGGCGTCACGTTCCAGGCCAAACGCGCAACCGGCAAACGCCTGAAACGCGCCAAGGCGACCGCAGTGCCGGAAGTAGTTCTGACCGCCGCGGACGAACTGGAACTTCAATACCAGACGCTCTCGAACGATATCCGCAAACTCCGCCGCTTCACCCAGTACGCGCCGCAGACTTTCAACGCCGAATCGCTGATAACCGAAGCCGACCGCGACGCCCTGGACGTAACGCTGCGCCGAACGGAGGCGGTGCTGGTCGACATCGGAAAGATCACCGGCGCCCCGGACCTGTCAGCCTGCGCCGCCGAACTCAAGACGCTCCAGGAAGCGGGGGCAAAGATCGACCCCAAAGAATCCAAAGCCCGGCTCGAACTGTTCAAGAAGGTCTGCAAACTCCGCCGTAAGATATCTTTCTCAAACCCCCTGCTGAACTTCGACAAGCTGCTGTTCATCACGCGCCACCGCTCGCGATTCAATCACATGTGCGACCAGTACTACGGCGTAAACACGCTGCCCGGCGGGAGCATTTACGAGCTGTCAAATCCGTTCGGCGACGCCGACAAGCAGAAGGTCCGCGACATCGTGGGCGATTCGGTGGTCGAGACCGGGCGCCTGAAGGGCGAAAAGCTCGACGGATCGTTTCTCTCGCCCGACCTGTCGTACGACGCGAAGGAAATCGCGTTCGCCTACGTGGAATGCAAAGGCGAAACGAAGCACGACCGCCACACCGACCCCTCTCGCGGCCACTGGGACAAGCAGAGATCCTACCACGTCTTCAAGGTGAACGTCGACGGGACCGGACTCAAGCAGCTTACCGACGGCACGTGGAACGATTTCGATCCTTGCTGGATGCCCAACGGGCGACTGGCGTTCATCACCGAGCGACGCGGCGGATACCTTCGCTGCGGGCGGACCTGCCCGACTTACACGCTGTACGACATGAAGGACGACGGTACGGAGATCCAGTGCCTCAGCTACCACGAGACGAACGAGTGGCATCCCAGCCTCACACACGACGGTATGATAATCTACACGCGATGGGACTACGTAGACCGGCACGGATGCACCGCGCACCTGCCATGGATCACCACGCCCGACGGGCGCGATTCGCGGGCGGTTCACGGGAATTTCGCCCCGCGCGGAAAACGCCCTGACATGGAGTTGGACATCCGGGCGATTCCCGGATCGCACAAGTACGTCGCCACCGCCGCCCCGCACCACGGGCAGGCGTTCGGTTCGCTGGTAATGTTCGACCCGCGCGTGCCCGACGACGACGCTATGGCGCCGGTAAAACGCCTGACGCCCGACGTCGCATTCCCCGAGACACAGGGCGGCGCCCAGGTTTACGCGACGGCCTGGCCGCTCAGCGAGAACTACCACCTCTGCGTGTACGACCCGAGCATGAAGCCCGGAATGGGCGGTCAGGGCAGAAGGCATACACCGGGGCGATACGGTATATACCTGGTCGACGCGTTCGGTAACAAGGAACTGATCTACCGCGACCCGTCCATCGCGTGTCAGAGCCCCATGCCCTTCCGACCGCGCAAGAGACCGCCAATCATCCCCGACGGTTCGAAGCGAGTGTTCGCCGAAGCCGGCGGGGCTACGCTGTCGAAAACACCCGAATCCGCCACGCTGGCGCTGGTCAACGTTTACGACAGCCTCAAGAAGTGGCCTGAAGGAACGAAGATCAAGGCGCTGCGCATCTACCAGATCATTCCGATGTCCGTTCCCTCCGGCGGACCGCCGCACGAAATCGGATTGCGCCCGCCCACAACCCGCGATTCGGTGATCCTGGCGAGATACGTGCTGGGCACCGTTCCGGTCGAGAAGGACGGCAGCGCCCACTTCACCGTGCCTGCACACAGGGAACTGTTCTTTCAGGCGCTGGACGAAAAGGGACTGGCGGTCCAGTCGATGCGGTCGTCAACGTACCTGCAGGCCAACGAGCGCCTGACCTGCCAGGGCTGCCACGAACAGAAACACAACGTACCGCAGGCGCCGGGGCGTCTGGCGACCGCGCACCGCCGCAAGCCCGACAAGCCCAAGCCCGACGTCGACGGGTCAAACCCGTTCAGCTACCCGCGCCTGGTCCAGCCGGTCCTCGATAAAAACTGCGTGAAGTGTCACGAGAAGAACACAAAGGACCCGAAGGTCAAGGTCAAGCCCCCCGACCTCAGCGGCAAGGTCGTCGCCAGGGGACGCGGAAAGTGGTACGCATCGTACCACAGCCTCGCGAAGAAGTACGGGTTCTGGAGCTACGGTGACGGATGGCGCACCACGCCGGGCAAGTTCGGCGCACACGCCTCGAAACTGTACCCCCTGCTGACCACCGGCAGCCACAAGGACCGCGTGAAACTCACCCCCGAGGACATGCACCGCATCACGCTGTGGCTCGATTCGTGTTCGGTATTCTACGGAGTCTACGAAAAAGAAGGCGGCGAGGCCCAACTACGCGGCGAGATCGTCAAGCCGACACTGGAATAGCGATCGACGACAACGTCAACGGCCTTTGTCAAAGGACACAAAGGTAGGCAGAGGCTGCGACAACGTTTTACTGTCGCCGTTAGCCGTGGAGCCCTCTGCAAGAGGGTGACTGAACGTAGCCCAGGGCGCAGCGAAGCAAGCCCTGGGAACAGGCGTTTTTTATCCCCGGAGCCCTCCGAACGGAGGGTGACTGAAAACCCCGCTGTATTCGAATCACCCGTCTCAATCACCCTCCTCGGAGGGCTCGTTAATCCCGAGCAACGCCATAAACTGTTCGCATTCGATCATGCCTCTGATGGTGTCGGCAACACTGGTGGTTGCCAGTTTTCGCCCCAGAGGAAACGGAATCTTCTCGGCGACGGCATCCGAAATGGAGACGCCCAATTCATCTTCAAGAACCATGACAACCCCCACGGTGTCAATCCCCAGTCCAGTCAGCCCCTCGAAAAACTCCATCTTTTCATCCGGATAAACCACCTCGACCGGAATTTTCCCATCCTCAGCCAACCCTTTCCGCACCCCCAGGCAAAGCTCGTCATACCGGGACCCCAAGCCAACCAAATCAAGAAACTCCTCCGACGACATATGGGGACGCTCGGCCGCCAAAGCACGCTCACGCCGGCAACGACGTTCAATACAAGCACATCCAAATACGAGCCCAACTATCGCCAGGCCGATGATGACGAGCAGGTGGAAGCCGCAGACGGCTGTTATGATTTCCCGCCTTCCGCTGAGACCCAGCACACCCGCAAGACATGCGTTGGATTGAAACGCAGCAATGATTGTATTGAACGCGGGATAAATGCTCATGCTTCACCCCAGCGAGACTGCAAACTCGCGTTGGCATTATCGGTATAGAGGCGGCTGTGGACATCGTATCACCGGGGGCTGATGAGTCAAGGACTACGCGGTGGGATCGTCACGCCGACACTGGAATAGCAGCCCGGCGAACAGGTAGCAGGCGACGGCTGCGACGGTCAGGACGGTGAAGCCGAAACTCATCGCGATCAGCGGCGCCGCGACGGTTGCTACTACTGATGCGAATCCGTTGGCTGCCCATGCCCAGGGGATGAGCTTCGGTCCGGATCGGCCCAGGTGCCTCAGGCCCGAGGGAAACACGTGCCCCATCGCCACGGCCAGAGGCGCTATCGTCAGGGCGGCTACGATAAAACGCACGGGAGGCGCCTGGCTCTGTGTCAGGCCCAGCCAACCGTCCATCGCCGCCATGTACAGTAATCCGAGCGCGGCGACGGCGGCGGCGCCCGCGGCGGCCAGGCGGCGCGGCGCCAACGGCCAGAGGCGGCTGATCCAACTGCCCGCGCCGCTGAATATCAGGAAGGCGGCGATTACAACGGCGGCTGAGTAGATCGGGTGGGCCAGGTAGAGGATCAGCTTTTGGAAGAATCCCATCTCCAGCAGCATGAAGCCCGCCCCCACCAGTGAGAAGAACCCCAGCGAAACGGCCCGATGCTTGTAGCCCCTCAAGGCGCCGATTCCCGGGGCCAGCGGCAGGACGACCAGCAGAACGCCCAGGACGATCGCCTGCGCCAACGCCGCGACGATCATCAGGTACCCGATCTCCAGGAACGCCGGGCTCGCCCCGCCGAGCTGGCGTCTGAACTCCTCCATGGCCCGCCAGCGAAACGAGTGGAAGAAATACGGGCGGTCGTCGGTTGTCGCGTCCACGGCAAAGATGTAATCGTCCAGGAACTCATCCCGATGCGGACCGAGCAGTGCGGCGGCGGCCTGGAAGTAGTACGGCTCGTCGAGCAGGTGATGGCGGTTCGCCCGCGACTTGCTCAAACCGGGCAGGTAGCACAAATCGAACGATCTGCCGGCGCAGAATTCGCCGATAGCATCCGCTTCATCCGGCGTGATGGCCTGTCTGAAGACCATCACGGTGACCGTCGCCCAGCTTCTTATCATGGCCAGGCGCCCGCCCGGATCGAGCCCTTCGGCACGGAGCATCTCGGCGGCGGTGTCGAATATCCTCAGTTCGTCGCGAGGCGGCGTGCGGGCCCACCGTGTGATCGCCAGAACACCGTCGGCGGCGAGATTATCGTACATCGCCGCCATCGACTCGACGGTGTAGAGATACGACTCGCGCGTGGCGTACAGGCCCGCGCCGGAGGCGCCGAACGCGTCGATCATCGGCAGTTGGATCACGTCGAAGCTCTCGCCGGCTGAGACGAAGTAGCCCCTGGCCTCGTGGTTAAGCACGGTCACGCCGCCGCGAGTGTATATCCCCCCGCCGCGCAACTTCAGCGGACCGCCCATGGCGTCGATGACCTGATCGTTGATTTCAAGGGCAACGATACGCTTGCTGCCGTGGAACACCGCCAGGCCGATATCCGCCCCGCCGCCGGCGCCGATGATGCACACCTCGGGGCGTTTGCGAAGGTGGTACGCGGCGGCCGCTGTCGTGTAGTCCTTGAACTCCCAGTCTTCTATGCCCGCCGGGTCGTAGACCGCGCTTGTCTGGTCGCCATCGACGATCAGGAGCACGTGAGGCGGAATCTCGCGCATGAACTGCAGGCTCAGCCCCGGTGCGTAATGAATGGCCCGCCCGCCGAGAACGTCTATCCGCCCCAGCGGACCGAATGACTGGTGAACCACCTCGGTCTCGCCCCAGTTGGGTATCTGGGCGAGCATCTTGTATTGCGAGATCGTCTCCGGCGGAGAAATATACGCAAAAACCGCCACCGCCCCGCCGACCAGCACCCCCAACACCACAGCCCCGGCGCGACGCCATGGTAAGAGCACCGCAAAAGCGAAGCATCCCGCCGCGGACATTACCAGGAACTGACCGCTGACAGGCATCACGTACATCAGCGCCACCGACATCACCGCACCGAGACCCGAACCGACCAGATTTGCCGCATAGTGCCCGCTGATCCGCCGCGGGGCATCCAGAAGCGCCACGCCGACAGCCACGCCCGCCAGGAACAGGGGCACGAACATCAGCAACTCGATCGCCACGATGTTGCCTATCTGCGCCAAATCCCACGCCAGGTATCGGACGTCCAGAGGTACGCGGGCGGCTGCAAGGCGGCAGGGGAAGATGCTCGCGGAAAACGCCATCGTCGCGGCGCAAAACCACGCGCCGGGGCGTTTGAGAATCCTCCGCCTGAAGAGTGCGATAAACGTACCGCTGGCGCCAAAACCCAGCAGCGCCACGCTGATGACCATGTAGGCGAAATGCGACCAGTATCGCAGCGAGAGGTCCCGCATCAACGCAAGTTCCAGACCGATAGTCGCCGCCGAGACCGCCAGCAGCGCCAACCGAGTCCGCACGGGGGGCAGTTGGCTCACTTGGCGGACACATCCTTTCGCCGCAGCGGGACGAATCGCACGCCCATCAGTGAACGGCTGCGAACCTTGCCGTTCTTGTCCTTCACAACGAGCATCAGCGACTGCCTGGAAAACGCCCCGCCCACGGGAATGACCATCCGCCCTCCGTTGGCGAGTTGTTTGACCAGCGGCGGAGGAATCTGCCCTGCCGCACACGTGACAATGATCGCGTCGAACGGGGCCTCGGAGGGCCATCCGTAGTAACCGTCTCCGCGTTTGGTTTTTATCACGTGATAACCGAGATTTTTGAATCTCGCCTTTGCGGCCTGGGCCAGTGGCTTGACTATCTCGATGCTGTACACGTGCGGCGTGAACTCGGTGAGCACGGCGGCCTGGTAGCCCGAACCGGTCCCTATCTCCAGGACGCGCGAAGTGGGCTTGAGGGCCAGTTGCCTGGTCATCTCGGCGACCATATACGGTTGGGATATCGTCTGACCGAACCCTATGGGCAGCGGCGTGTCGTAGTGCGCACGGGAGGCTATGGCTCTGGGTACGAAGAAATGCCTGGGCACGCCCACCATCGCCCGGAGGACCGATAGGTCTTTCACGCCGTAATTCATAATCACGCGGGCCATCTTGTTGCGGTCATTGAATCCGGCCTTGAATCTGGGCGGCGACCATTTTTTCCGCGGCTGGCTTGCCGGCGCCGCGGTGGTCGTTGACGACCGGCTCGTTGCCCGCGGGGACAAGTTGACAACCGGTCCGCGCGGGCGCGCCATCACGTGCAGCACCGCCGCGGTTGGAATCGCCAATACGACCAGCCAGAACGCCATCGACCTCCCGCCCCACCACTCACGTTGACTACTGACGCGTCCCATAGCCCACCTCAGGTATACCAACGTCGATTTGCGAATTGTATGCACTACCGACCTATAATCATTTTAACAGGAACCAACGAAAAAACCACGTCCAATCGTTATTGATACAGTGGATTTGCCCCCCGCCGTCAGACGAAGGTTGATTCATCCGGGCGGTGGGCATAATATAGGTGATCGGGCTTCTGGGCTCCGTGTGAACCAGCTTGCACAAGGAACTGGCGCCAATGGCAATCAAGATTCGCTGCGTTGACTGCAAGAAGAAGATATCGATAGACGAGGCGTTCGCCGGGGGCGTCTGCCGCTGCCCGTATTGCACGGCGATTGTCTACGTGCCCGATGACAGCGCCACAAAAAAACGTAAACGCCGACCCGAAACACCAAAACCCAGACCCGAATCACCAGCGCCCAGGCCCAAGGCGCCCAAACCCGCGGCAGGCATCCCTGCGCTGGCCGACTCCAACGAGGATACCGCGGTAGACCTCCCTGTAGTAACCACCTCCAACGAAGATACCGCGCTGGATCTCCCTGTAGTCACCGGCTCCAACGAGGATACCGCGATAGATCTCCCCGCGGTAACCGACGCGCCAAGCGCACGCGTATCAGAAACGCGGGACGAAGCGGACAAGGCACTGGCTGCAGCACACGGGCAGGCAAATATTCCGACCGCCGCGCCGGTGAAATTGCAGGGTATTGTCTCTATCGTTCTCGCGGTGCTGCTGGTGGGAATGATCGGCGGAATAGTGTACCTGGCGATCGAGATGACAAGGCCGAAGGTCGTGGTCGATATCCCCAAAGACTACGGGCACACCGCTGTAACTGTTCGCGATTTCCCCGCCGTCGCAGGCACGATAAAGGTCGCCGCACCGGTGGTGTACTGCATCGACACCAGCAAGCCGATGCGCGATGTGTTTGAGGCGGCCGGTAATATCGTCATCGCTTCAGCCAAGTCGCTCAAGGGTGGAAAGTTCAACATCATCCTCGTTGGCGAAGACGACGACAAGATCCTCAGCCCCCAACCGATCGCATCGGACAAGGCGGGGGTCGCAAAGGCCCAAGCCTTCCTGGCGTTGGATTTATGCGGTCTCGCCGATCAGACCAGAGCCCTCAAGACCGCACTGGACATGAAAGCCAAAACCGTAGTTCTCCTCGCCCGGGACTCTGCCATGGGCGCCAAGGCCCTCGCCGAAGGCGCCTTCAAGGAAAAATCCGTCACACTGCACACCATCGTTCTGGACAGTTCGGACAAGGGACTGGTTGAAATGGCGAAAATCACCGGCGGTGAATCCAAGAGCTACACTCTCTCGGAACTCGAAACGCAGCTACAGAGGGCGGACGAAAAGTAAAAAAAGAAGTCCACGCGAAAGACCAAAACGAACCGACACACCCCCAGACCGGAGAGTCTCCAGAATGATCATCATTGGTGAGAAGATCAATGCGACGCGAAAAAAGGTCGCGGCAGCTCTTGCCGACCGCGACGAGCAGTTTGTTATCGATACGGCCGTCGCACAAGCCCAAGCCGGAGCACACTATATCGACCTCAACGGCGGTGACCCGCGCCAAGGCCGGGAAGCAAAGAATATGGAGTGGTTGGTGAATCTCGTCCAGGCGCACACGGACGTTCCGGTCGCAATAGATTCAGCCGACCCCCAGGCCATGGATGTGGGCCTGTCGCTGGTCAGAGAAGGCGACAAACCGATACTCAACAGTATTTCGCTGGAAACCGACAACCTCGATGAGCGTCTGGAAACGCTGGCGAAATACGATTGCATGGTCATCGGCCTGGTCATGAGCGACGATGGTCCGCCGCAAGGCGCAGGCGACCGCATCGAGCGAGCCGGTGCGCTGATCGAGAAGTTCGAGGCCTGCGGAAAGAATCGCGGCGATATCATCATTGACCCGTGCTTCTTTCCGGTATCATCCGACGGAGCCTGCGGGCGGGCAGTGATCGACGCGATCGCGGGCATACACGCAAACTGGCCCGACATTCACATCGGCGGCGGGTGTTCGAACATAAGCTACGGGCTACCGAAACGAAAACTGGTGAACTTCGCCGCGCTGGCCCAGGCGATATACCACGGGATGGATGCGGGGCTCATCGATCCATGCACGCCGGGGATAGTCGCCGCGATCCTTGCCGCCGAAGCCGTCGCCGGAAAAGACGACTACTGCATGAACTACATCAACGCCGAACGAGACGGTGCGCTGGGGTGAGCGTCTCACCTTTACCCACATCTGACGACAGCCCACAGATTGCTATCTGTGGGCTTTGTTTGTAGGTTTTGTGTTTCGGATTTGAACCCTTCGGGCTCGCGCGACTCGCACTCAGGTATCGCACGCTTCGATGCGGACGGCGCAGACTTTGAATTCGGGGATCTTGGCGATGGGGTCCAGGGCGGCGATCGTCAGCCTGTTGGCCGGTGACTCGCGGTAATGGAACGCCAGGAACACCGCACCGGGCAGAACACGCGGGGAAATCCGGGCGGCCACCTCGATCTCGCCGCGTCGGGAAGTCACCTTGACTGTCGCTCCGTCGGCGACACCGATCTTCTCGGCGTCGGTCGAACTGATCTCGATCGACCCGGCCGGTACGAGCGCATCGAGCACCCGCGATCGCCTGCTCATCGAACCGGTATGAAAATGTTCGAGCACCCGCCCGGTGGTCAGCAGTATCGGGAACTCCTCGTCGGGCAGTTCGCGGGCCTCCACGAACTCGACGGGATGGAACTTGCCCAGACCGCGCGAGAACTTGCCCTTGTGCAGGTACGGCGTACCGGGGTGTTCGGCGTCCGGGCAAGGCCACTGCAGCGGTCCCTTGTCCAGGCGATCGTAAGTAATCCCGCCGTAGATCGGCGAGAGAGATGCGATCTCGTCTTCGATGGCGCCGGCGTCGGCGTACGACATTTCGTAGCCCATTCGAGATGCCAGGCCGCAGATTATCTCCCAGTCGAGGCGCGCCTCGCCGGGCGCGTCGACGGCCTTGTGAAGCAACTGGACCCTTCGCTCGGTGTTCGTGAACGTACCGTCCTTTTCGGCGAATCCGCACGCGGGCAGGACAACGTCGGCCAGTTCAGCCGTCTCGGTCAGGAAGATATCCTGGACGACCACGAAGTCGATTTTTTCCAGCGCCTCGCGCACGTGGTTCTGGTCGGGGTCCGAGAGCATGGGGTTCTCGCCCATGAGGTAGAGCGCCTTGAGTCTGCCTTCCGCGCCGGCGTTCATCATTTCCACAACGGTCAGTCCCGGCACGGGCGATAGCTCGGCGCCCCAGGCGGCCTGGAATTTCTCCCGCGCTTCCGGCGAATCAACTTTCTGGTAGCCCGGGTAGACGTTTGGAAGCGCCCCGAGGTCGCAGGCGCCCTGTACGTTGTTCTGCCCGCGAAGCGGGTTAACGCCCGCACCGGGCTTTCCAACATTGCCGGTAAGCATCGCGAGATTCGCCAGCGACATCACGTTGTCCGTGCCAGTGGTGTGCTGCGTGATGCCCATCGAATAGACGATTGACGCCGCCGGCGCTTGTGCGTACATGCGTGCGGCATGGACAATATCGGCGGCCGGTACGGTCGTGATCATCTCGGCGAGTTCGGGCCTGCACGGCGCCACCGCGGCGCGGAATTCGGCGAAACCTTCGGTCCGCTCGGCGATAAACTGCTCGTCTGCGAGCCCTTCTTCCAGGATAACGTGCATCATCGCGTTGATCAGCGCCACGTCCGAACCGCTTCGCTGGGCCATGTGCAGATCGGCCACCCCGGTCAGTTCGATTTTCCGCGGGTCGGCCACTATCAGCTTCGCACCGCGAGCGACGGCCCGTTTGATCGCCGAACCGATTATCGGATGGCATTCGGTGGTGTTCGAACCTATCACGAATATGCAGTCGGCGACTTTGAAATCTTCGATCGAGTTGGTCATCGCCCCGCTTCCGAACGACCTGGCCAGTCCCGCCACCGTCGACGAATGACAAAGCCGCGCGCAATGGTCGACATTATTGGTTCCTATCACGGCCCGCACGAACTTCTGGAGTATATAATTTTCTTCGTTGGTACACTTTGCCGACGACAGGCCGGCCAGCGCATTGGGCCCGAACTCGGCGCCGATCTCCGCCAGACGCCCGGCGACCAGTTCGAGAGCTTCATCCCAAGTGGCCGGCTGGAGTTTGCCATCCTTGCGGACCAGCGGTTGGGTCAGTCGCTCGCTGTGGCCCATAAAATCGATACCGAACCGCCCCTTGACGCAGAGAAGCCCCTCGTTGACGCCGAGGCCTCCGCGCCCGGTGATCTTGACTACCTTGTTGTCGCG
>JADHXQ010000123.1 GCA_016782885.1 Phycisphaerae bacterium
CAGGGCAATCGCATCTAAATTTGGGGTGGCGTGCAGAAATTTTTAGTGTTAGGCGCATGTTCGGGTTGCGCTTTCGGTAGCGCGCCGTTACGCTATGGATTCGAGTACGCGGTGAGGCCTCGCCAATCATCCCAATCACTGGTATAAGGAGCAACGACATGGATGTCGACGCCCCCCGTGGTCTGCTGCGCGCATTTGCCGAAATGGAAGACCCACGCATGGAACGAACCAAACAGCACAGCCTGACCGACATTCTCACTATCGCCATCTGCGCCGTCATCTGTGGCGCCGAAGGATGGACGCATGTCGCCCTGTTCGGCAGATCCAAAATCAAATGGTTCAAGACCTTCCTGGACTTGCCCAATGGGATTCCCTCACACGATACCTTCGGCAGGGTCTTCTCCATGCTCGATCCGATGTCATTCGAGGAATGCTTTCTGAAGTGGATCACCGATCTGACCACCGCCTCGCGGGGTCGGCTGGTCGCCATTGACGGCAAGACCATTCGCCGCAGCCTCGACACCGCCAACGGCAAGGCCGCCATCCACATGGTCAGCGCATGGTGCCGGGCCAATAACATGGTCATGGGCCAATTGGCCACCGACGCCAAGAGCAACGAGATCACGGCCATACCTAAGCTGCTGAAGCTGCTCGATATCGGCGGCGCCGTGGTGACCATCGACGCCGCCGGGTGCCAGAAGAAGATCGTCAGGCAGATCGCCAACCAGGGCGGCCATTACGTTTTGCAGCTAAAAGGCAATCAGGGAACGCTGCACGCCGACACGGTGATGCTGTTCGACCAATGCTTAACTGACGACTGCCGCGGTATCTCTTACCACACGGCGTCGACCACTAATGGCGGACATGGCCGCGTCGAGCAGCGGCGTATATGGGCGACATCGGAGGTCGCATGGTTCTCCGAGCGAAGCAAGTGGAAGAACCTGCGGACCCTCATTCGCATCGAACGCCAACGAACCGTCGATGGCGAGACCTCCCGAGAATATCACTACTACATCTCCAGCCTGCCGGCCGACGACCCGGCCAAACTGCTGGACTATATCCGAGGCCACTGGGGCATCGAAAACCGCGTGCATTGGTCGCTGGATGTCAACTTCCGCGAGGACGACTGCCGCATCCGACAAGGCCATGCCGCCGAGAACTTCTCCCGTCTCAGCCGGATTGCTCTGAACCTGCTGAAAGCCGAGATCAGTTGCAAGGTTGGCATCAAAGGCAAACGTCTGCGTTGCGGCTGGGATCGCAATTATTTGCTCAAGGTTTTAACAAAAGGAATTTAGATGCGATTGCCCTGCCCGCGCCGCGGGGCGAATCAGGTTCGCTGCGGGGCTGTGTTAGGCTATAATGATTCGATACCGCCAATGGAGAATTAACAGTATGGCAACTACAGGATCGGCAAGACTTACCAAACGCTTCATATGCGTCGCGGCGATTGCGATTTGCGTCATCGGGAGACCTTCGCCGGTCTCGGGGGAGGCGGTCGTTACGAAGATAATTCCGCCGCCGGCGGCTGAGATTGAAAGACTCAGGCTCGATAAGGATTTCTACAAGAAGTACATCAACACCTGCCTGCCGGTGATCAGTTCTGGAAAGGTATCGGATGCGGCATTGCGGGAGGCGTCGTACCTCGTGGGCAAGATACTCGGCGGGCGGGCGAAAATCGTCAAGGCCCTGAACAAAACCGGGACGCGCATTGTCGTGATGGCGTATAACGAGTTCACAACCGACATTCCCGTATCGAGGAAAATGGAGAGCGGTTTCTGGGACATGCGGGCTCGCGGTATTTGCGGCGGGAACATGGTCAGTTGCGCCGAGGAGAATCTCCTGAGCTTCAAGGGCGACCCGTATTACACCGAGAGTATTTTCATTCACGAATTCGGGCACAAGATTCACAACGGAGCCTGCATGGTCGACAAGACGTTTGACAAGCGGCTCAGGGAGGTCTACGAGGCGGGCAGGAAAAAGGGCCTGTGGAAGGGCACATACGCGGGCAGCAACTATACGGAGCTATGGGCCGAAGCCGTCCAGACCTGGTTCAACACCAACCGCCAGAACGACTCCCAGCACAACCACGTCAATACGCGGATCGAACTCAAGGAGTACGATCCGGCGCTGGCGAAACTCGTGGCAGAAGTGCTCGGAGACACCCCCTGGCGATACACGAAGGTCACCGATCGCAAGGGCAGGGAATTGGATCACCTCAAGGGTTACGATCCGTCGAAGGCGCCGAAATTCGTCTGGCCCAAGAGGGTGCGCCAAGGATACGCGAGATGGCAGGCCGCCGAGAAGGCCAAGAAAGCCCAGAGGCAAGAGACGCTAAAGATCCACCTCATCGGCGGCGCCCGTGAGTATAATGCCGTCGAATCCCTGAGGGCCTGGCAGGAGCGGATGGAGAAGAAATACCTCGTAAGCTGCACGCGATCGTTCGCCTCCGACAAGGCCAGGACCCTCGACAACCTGCATAAACTCAAAGACGCGGACCTCCTGGTGGTCTACGCCCGGAGGTTCGAGATCAGCGGGGCCCAACTCAAGACGGTCAAAGATTACATCGCCTCGGGACGCCCGGTAATCGGTATACGGACAGCCAGCCACGCCTTCCAGAAGTACCTGGAATTCGATCGCGAAGTTCTCGGCGGCAGCTACAGCGGGCATCTCGGCGACGAAGATGGCATCAAGATTATCGTTAATACGCAAACCGCCAGGCATCCTGTCCTGTCCGGTGTGTACGAGTGGACCCGCAGCGGAAAACTCTATCGTAACAGGGAACTCAGGCCCGGCGTGACTCTGCTGCTGACGGGCAAGGGGCCCAAAGAGTCCCATCCGGTGGCGTGGGTGCGGACCATTGGAAAGCAGCGCGTCTTCTACACCTCGATGGGCCTGAGCGAAGATTTTGCCAACGATACGTTCAACAGGCTTCTGGCCAACGCCGTCGAGTGGACTACCGGGCGAAAGCTCTTTGCAAGAACGGTCCGGAAGGAACGTTAACACTCCGGGCGGCGTTTCGAGAAGAACAGCGATATCCCCCGCAGGAAAGATGGATACGAAATTTTACATTCTATTATTGATGTTGGCGATTGTACAGGCCGGTTGCGGAGGTTCGCCGGATGAACCGGACCCGGGGTCGTCGGCGCTGAGCGAAGGCGCCTACAGATCGCCCATGGATGTGGAGTTCTCGCCGGACGGCGAGCTGTTGGCGGTCAGCGACCATACGGCCGAAGCTCTCATCACGCTCGACACGCTGGGGCGGGTAAAGAGTCAGACAAGGCTTGCGTCGCGGCCGATGGGCGTGGCGTGGTCGGCGGACTCCCAATCGATATTCGTGGCTGAACATCTCGCCGGAACCGTCGCCGAGGTCAACCGGTCCGGTAAGATCGTGCGGCGGTTCAGCGATGCGATCAGGCCGACGGGGCTTGCGATAGCCCGTAAGCGCGGGCTGCTGCTGGCGGCGGATTCGGCGGGGCACAGCGTTTCGATTGTGTCCCTCGCCGACGGTAAGGAAATCGCCCGCCGGATCGTCGTTCGCGAACCTCGATACATCGCGGTGGCGCCGGATGAATCGCTGGCGGTCGTTGGCAATCGCCTGCCTGCCGGAAGCGCCGCCGATTCGCTGGTAAGCGCCGCGGTCTCGCTGATCGGCCTCGAACCGGGCAACGCGGTTACGAATATCAAGCTCCCTCCCAACAGCGTGAACGTTTTGGGCGTGGCGGTTTCGCCCGACGGGCGGTGGGCGTACGCGGCGCACAATCTCGGACGGACGCTCCTGCCCACAGAGCAGATCGAATACGGTTGGATCAGCGCCAACGCGATAAGCATCATAGACCTCCGCTCGAAAAAACACTACGCGACGGTCCTGATCGACCGCGCGTGGCTGGGTGCCGCCGATCCGTGGGGCCTGGCGATCTCGCCGGACGGTTCGAAACTGTACGTTGCCTGCTCCGGCGTTCACGAAGTGGGCGCACTTGACCTGGAGAGGCTGCACAGGTGGCTGGTGTTGCAGTTGGCGCAGCTCGGCGACGGAGGCAGGGGGGCGTTCGACTCCGAAGAGGGCCCGGTGCGCGGGGCGGCGGTTTACGTCGACGGGGCGTCCCCGCCGGATGAGAAGTCCAACCGCCAGGTCGAACTGGTCGTCCGCAGGCTTCCGGCGCAGTACGGGGCGGGCGTGTACCTGCATAACGTTTTTGCGTGGCTGGAACTCGAAGGGCGCGGGCCCAGGGGTCTGGCGATCTCGCCCGACGGGCGCCGGCTGGCCGCGGCGATGTACTTCTCGGGCGACGTGGCAATGATTGACGCAAAGACCCACGAAGTGACCCGCAGCGTTTCGCTTGGCTTCCAGATGCCCGCCGACGAGGTGCGGCGCGGGGAAGCGATATTCCACGATGCGACCTACTGCTACGAACTCTGGCTGAGCTGCGCGACGTGTCATCCAGACGGGCGGGTAGACGGGCTGAACTGGGACCTCCTGAACGACGGTGTGGGAAGCCCGAAAAACACCCGATCCATGCTCTGGTCGCACAAGACCCCGCCTGCGATGTCCGAGGGTGTCAGGGCGGATATGGAAACGGCCGTCGCGTCGGGCTTCCGGCACATCCTGTTCAAGGAGCCTTCCGAGGACGCCGTCAAAGCCGTCCAGGCCTATCTCCGCTCGCTTGCGCCTGTCCCGAGTCCGTGGCTGGTCGATGGTAAGTTGTCAGCCAAGGCCCGCCGCGGCAAGGCCGTCTTCAAAGACGAGCGAAGCAAGTGCAGTTCGTGTCATCCCGGACCGCTTTATACGGACCTGGATGCCTACGACGTCGGTACGCGGGTCGATACGGATCGCACGGGGACGTTCGACACCCCGACGCTGGTGGAACTGTGGCAAGGCGCCCCTTACCTGCACCACGGGCGGGCCGCGACGCTGCGGGAAGTCCTGACGAAATTCAACCCCGGCGACAGGCATGGGCGGACCTCGCACCTGTCGACGGACGATATCGACGCGCTGATCGAGTATCTCAAATCACTGTAAACGCCGAACTCAAGGAGAGCGAAAATGAATGCACGTTGCGCCGGACTGATCGCGATCGCGGTAATCGTTTCCCTGGCGCCGCTGTCGGGACTCGCCGCCGAAACCGAAAAAGGCGTCAAACGCCTGTTGTACGTAACGGCGCCAGACGGGGCCATGCGAGCCCGCGCCAAACCGGGCATCTACATTTACGATATCGACGATGGGCACAAGTTCGTCAAGCATATCAGCATACCGGACATGGGCGGTACGCGGGGGTGTGCGGCCAGCGCCGCGGCCGGGCGGCTCTACATCAGCCACAAGAACACGTACATGATGTGCTTCGATATCGTCAAGGAAACCAAGGTATGGGAGATATCGTATCCCAAACTCGACGGCGGGTTCGACCGCACCTGCATCACGCCCGACGGTAAGAAACTCTACGTGCCCGAGGGCTGGTGGTCGCACACCGCCAACAGCCTGGCCGTTCTCGACGGCGAGACGGGCAAGCTCTTGCGCAGGATCGAACTCGGCGTCAGCGGCGGGCACAATTCGATCATGAGCCCCTCAGGCAAGCGGATGTACCTCGGTTCGGTAAGGCACGGGAAGATATTCGTGGTCGACACCGCCACCGACAAGATCATCAAACACTTCGGACCGTTCGGTAAGGACCCCAGCGGCAGGCTCGGGCGCGTCTCGCCGTACTGCATCAACGGCGCCGAAACGCTCTGCTTCGTCAACTCCCGCGACGTGGGCTTCTACGTCGGCGACCTGGTCAACGAGAAGGTCCTTCACTGGGTGCAGATAAAGGACGCCAAAGGCTTCAGCCACGGCGTGGGCTTGACGCCTGACGAGAAGGAGATCTGGCTGGCGAACCCCAGCGACAAGCGGATGTGGGTGTTCGACGCCACCGTCATGCCGCCAAAACGCCTCCAGGCCATCGACCTGCGAAGCAAATCGCACGGATGGGTCACCTTCAGCCTCGACGGCCAATACGCCTGGCCGGACACCGGCGAAGTAATAGACGCCAAAACAAAAAAGGTAGTCGCCACGCTAAAGGGCATCGACGGAAAGGGAGTGATCCTGAGCTCGAAGTTCATCGAGATTCACTTCAAGGACGGAAAGTCCATAAGAGCAGGCGATCAGTTCGGAATCGGACGTGTGATACCAAAACCCAAGGCCGCCAAAACCACCGCCCAACCGGTCGAGAAGAAAACATCGATCAAACACGAGGAAGTTTCGGTCGCCTCCAAGACGGCGAAAAAGTAACTACTACGTTTTGCGTTGTCGATTCAGAGCGGTCTTGATTTGGGGGGTCGTTGAGAGTTCAATGGGGGCTTGAACTATGGTAGATGCTGATGCTTTATTGCGGATGGAGGGGATTGTTAAGGCGTTTTCCGGCGTGCGGGCGCTGGACGGCGTTGATTTCGATGTCCGCGCGGGCGAGGTCCACGCCCTGATCGGGGAGAACGGGGCGGGCAAGTCCACGCTTATGAACGTGCTGGCCGGTCGCTTCGGCGATTACCGGGGGCGGATCGTTTTCGACGGGCGGGAGGTGCGGATCACCCACCCGCGACAAGCCCTGGACATGGGTATCGCGGTGATCTACCAGGAGCTGTCGGTGCTGGAGAACTTCACCGTGGCGGAGAACATCATGCTCGGTCGCGAGCGCGTCGGGCGATGGAGCCGGCGGATCGATCGCCGCTTCCTTCGCGACGAGGCCCGCAAGATAATCGATCGTCTGCAGTTCGACCTGGACGTGGATGAACCGGTGGCTGAGATGAGCACCGCCCGCCAGTGCCTCGTCGAGATAGCATCAGCCGTCGGGCGAAACGTCCGCGTGCTGGTCTTCGACGAGCCGACGGCTGCCCTGGGCAGCGAAGACGTCGACAAGCTATTCGCCGTGATCGGCGAGCTGAAGGACCGCGGGCTGGGGATCGTTTATATTTCCCACCGCCTGGCCGAACTGCCTCGCATCGCCGACCGCGTTTCGGTGCTGCGCGACTCGCGGATGGTCGGCACGCGCCAAATGGCCGGCTGCAAAATATCCGACCTGACATCCATGATGCTCGGACACGATCTATCGGAAGTTTTCCCCGCCAAGACTAACACCCCCGGCGAGGTGGTGCTCGAGGTCCGCGGTTTGACCCGCCCGGGCGTGTTCGAGGACATTTCCTTCGATCTCCGCGCGGGCGAGATACTGGGTATCGCGGGGCTGGTCGGTTCGGGCCGCACGGAGATCGCCCGAGCGATCTTCGGCGCCATCAATGCATCGGGTACGGTGAAGTTCAAGGGCAAATCACTGCCGAGGCGCGCCCCGCATCGCAGCCTGGCCGCCGGGATCGGTATGGTCCCCGAAGGGCGTAAAACGTTCGGGAACATCACCGCTCGAACTGTGCGGGAGAATATCACCGTCAGCATTCTCAAGCGGCTCGCCGGTCCGATGGCGTTTGCCTCGCCTCGCCGCATCACCGACAGCGCCGATGGGATGATCTGCTGCATGGAAATCGATCCGCCGGTTGGCGAGATGTCGATTGAGAACCTCAGCGGCGGTAATCAGCAGAAGGTGATCGTCGGGCGGTGGCTGGCTGCGGAACCGGAAGTGCTGATATTCGATGAGCCGACACAGGGCATCGACGTGGGGACCAAGAAGCAGATGTACAAGATCATCTCAAGCCTCGCGGCGGCAGGGCGGGCGATCATCCTGATATCCTCGGAACTGATCGAAATTACCGAACTGGCCGACCGGATCCTGGTCATTCGCAACGGGCGACTGACCGGCGAGCGCCCTGGCGGTCAGATTGAAGAAGACCAGCTCTTTGAGCTATGCCTCGGAAAAACGGAGTTCGAATGAGCAAAGATGCAGACACTACGAAGCCCGCCGCACTTGGCGTGCCGAAGCGGCGGTGGTCGTTTAAGAAGTTGCAGCAGGCCTCAATCCTGATCCTGGTGCTCGTGCTGGGCCTGTACGCATCGCTTACATGCCCAACGTTCCTGACCTGGACCAACATAGTCGACACTCTTTTCACTAACGCAGCAGCGATTGCGATAATCGCCATTGGCATGACATTCGTGATGATAGCCGGCGGGTTCGACTTGTCGGTAGGCGCCAATACCGCAGTCTGCGCGATTGTGCTGGTGCTGACGGTGAACGCCCTGTCTGCATACGGACAGTGGGTTGCGATTCCCGCGGGAATTTTGGCTGCGTGTCTTGCCGGAATGGCGATGGGGACGATCAACGGTGTATTGATTGCTTATGTGGGCGTTAATCCATTTGTTGTGACGCTGTCGACGATGCTGGTGCTCAGGGGCGTTGCACTGGTTTTAACCAATGGCGGGCAGTCGCTCATGGTCGTCGAACCTGGGCTCCGAAAGACACTGTCTTCTGTATTGTTCGACTCGAGTATCCCCCTATTTGGTCCTCACCACAGGATTGCCATTCCGATATTCATATTCCTGGGCGTGCTGGCGATAGGGATATATTTGCTGAAGTACACGCGTTTCGGTCACTACGTGTACGCCGTCGGCGGCAATCAGGAGGCGGCGCGCCTGGCCGGCGTCAACGCCCGGCGCGTCAAGGCGGCCACTTATGTGATGTGTGGGCTGGGCTGCGCGATAGCGGGCGCTATTCTTGTCGCTGATGCCACAAACGCCGCGGCCGAGGCGCACCAGGGCCTCGAATTCGTCGTCATCGCCTGTGTTATTGTCGGCGGTACGGTGTTAGGAGGCGGAAGTGGGGGGCTGATGCTTACGATTACCGGCGTGCTCCTGCTGCGGTTGATCGATAACCTCATGACGCAGTTTGATGTCCAGTCAGCATACCGTGCAATGGTTACCGGCCTGATGATTCTCGTGGTGGTCACGATAGACGTACTTGTCAAGAAACGTACGAAGTCATAGTATCGTACGACCGAATCGAAAGGAAAACGAATATGATTCGCATGAATATGGCGGCGGTGAGCGTTGGGGTTTTGATGGCGGTTTTGCTGGCTGGCGGGTGCGGCGAGCGGGACGAGCGCCCGAAGGTGGGCTTCCTGATGACGCTCGACCATCCCTACTGGCAGAACATGCGATTGGGCGCGGAAGATGAAGCCGATAATCTCGGTCTGAACGTGACCATCCTCAACGCCAAGGAAGCACCGGTTATCCAGATTCAGCAGGTCAGGGAGATGATCGCCAAGCAGGTCGATATCGTGTGCCTCGTTCCCATGAAGAAAGAGCCTCTCGTCCGCGGCGTGGAATTGCTCAACAAGGCCGGGATCCCTGTGATAATCGTCAATCGTGAGGTCGACAAGGGTTGTGAGTATGTCTGCTATACAGGTACGGACACTTACGCGGGGGCGGTGGTCTCGGCGAAGATTCTTGTCGATGCTATCGGCGGTGAGGGACAGATCGTCGAGTTCCACCAGCATCTCGGTACGGGGCCGGAAATCGAGCGGGCCAAGGCCCTGCGCGACGTGCTCAAGGATTATCCGTACATCGAGGTCGTAGCACGTATCCCACACAAGGGCGATCGCGCACAGGTCAAGTCCGACATGCCGATTCTGTTGCAGAAGTATCCGAAACTCGCCGGCGTCTACGCCCACGGAGACAACTTTGCCATCGCCGCCGCCCAGGTATGCCGCAAGGCCGGGCGCAACGAGATCAAGATCGTGGGCATGGGCGGATCGCAGGAGGCCATCGACGCGATAAAGGACGGACTGATGACAGGCACCAGCTACCAGCAGCCCGAAGAAGAAGGGCGCTCCGCCATCCGCCTGGCAAAAAAGTACCTCAACAAAGAAAAACTCGATAAGAACTACCCGGTAAACTGCCCGGCGATCACAAAAGAAAACGCCCACAAGTTCAAGGGACAGTTCTAACGCAAACGGGATTCGGGGTACGACGTAAACGGATGACAAGGAGACGAGCAATGAAGAATCTGTCGGCAGGCATTTTGTTGGGATTGCTGTGGTTGGGCGTGAGTGTATCAATCGCGGCGGGCGCGGAAGGTGTCGACTTTCGCAAGGATGTGTTCACCAGAGGCGCCGATGGATATCACACTTATCGTATCCCGACCATGGTTGTCACCGGCAAGGGCACTGTTCTCTTATTCTGCGAAGGGCGAAAGAAGAGTCGGCGGGACAGCGGCGATGTCGACCAGATCATGAAACGCAGCGACGATGGCGGGAAGACCTGGTCCAGGCAGGTGCTCATCCATGAAGAAGGCGGCGACGCGCCGATACGGGTGGGCAATCCGTGCCCCATCGTCGAGCGGGACGGAAAGACCGTTCACCTGCTCTTCACGCGCGGCGGGGGGGAATGCCTGTTCTACACCAGGAGCGTCGATGACGGGAAGACGTGGTCCAAATTTGTGACCACCTCGGGCGTGCCGGGCAAGAAGGAGTACGATGCCAGGTCGTTCCTGCTCAAGCTCGGCGGCGCGCCGGTGACAATCGCGGCCGGGCCGGTGCATGGAATCCAGACGAAGAAGGGGCGATTGATAGCTCCCTGTTATGGCGGGCGGATGGTCGACGGCAAGCGCCGCGGGGGATCGTTCATCATCTATTCCGACGACGGCGGGAAGAACTGGAACGCCGGCGGGCATATACCGTTTGTAGAAGATATTCGCACCGGCGAATGCACGGTGCTCGAGCGCCCCGGCGGATCGCTGATGATGAACCTGCGAACGAGCGCCCCGGGTTTCTACGGTCTGGGGCATCGGGCCGTCTCGATCAGCACCGACCGCGGGATGACCTGGTCCAGGCCCGTACTGGACAAGAATCTCCCCAGCACCGGTTGCCAGGGCAGCATCATCCGCCTGAATGACAAGGAGATTCTCTTTCTGAACCCGGCGGTTCACAGGAAGGGCGGTTTCAGCATTCGCAGCCGGCGGAATCTCATGCTGCGATTGAGCAAGGACGAGGGGAAGAGCTGGCCTTACTCGCGAGTTCTCAACAAGGAGCTGTCGGGCTATTCCGACATGGCCATTACGACCGATGGCAAGATCCTTTGCGTCTTTGAAAACGGCAAGAGAGACTACTGCGAGAAGATTTCCATTGTCCAGGTCGATCGAAAATGGCTGCTTGCCGGTAATGATGCGGAAAAGGTCCCGGCGAAGTAGACACAGCGGCCGCGACCACGGTATACGCGGGATATGAGCGGTATGAACGTTTTGAGGCACATGTCGGTTATGCTGGTTGCGGCGTTGTTGTCGGCGGCAGCGCCGCCGCTGCATGCCGACAGCACGGTGCGCTACGAGGCGGTGTTTTCCGACGGAACGCGCCTCGAAGGCGAGCAGATCACCGGATGGGGTGTGCATCCGGGGACTCCGCAGTTGGATAACACCTCTCTTCAGGATGCAAAGCGCCCGCTGCGATGGTTGAGGAACCTCAGTCTGAAACCGTGGCGTATGCCCCCGACGGGCGGCGGATATATCGAGTTCGTCGGCGGCGACCGCATTATCGGGCGGGTGGTGGGCTCTCGCCCGAGCAGCGAGGCCGGTGGTGTTTACACGCCGGCGCATCTCCTGGTGGCGCCCGCGATGAGTCTGCCGGCGGTATCGCACTCGCGCTTGAAGCAACCGACACCCTTGCGCGTGCTGATCGGCAGCATTCGGCGCATCGTCATGACAGAGACCCCCCGGCTGGGCCGGCGCGGGGGAACGCTGCTGTACCACGACGCCCGGCGCGTGGATTTTGTCGGTATTCGCCCGGGCTACGATTCGCTGCGCCTTCTGCTGAGCAGCGGATCGCTTAACGTGAAGCTCACGGACATCGCCGAAGTCAACTTCCCGGAAATCGACCCGTGGGGCGCATATTTCCGGGAACTCGGGGTACTGAGCCCCGCCTGCCGGTCGCGCCTGATGCGATTAGAGACGGCTGGCGGACTGATCGCCACGGGAAGCGAACTGCGTTTTCGCGCCATGCCTTACCCCACGGATGAGCATCTGACGCGGGCACTGGCGCACCTCAAGAGGATCGAAGAGCATCTCGCACGCGCGCAAAAGACGATGAAGGAACAGACCGAGAAGTTCGACAAAGCCCGCGCCGAATACACCAGGCAGTCAGGTGAACTCGACAAGCAGTTCAAGGCGGCCCGGCAGAGGCTGAAGGAGCTTGCCGATTCCGACCCCCGCGAGATGCAGAAATTCACGCGCCTGGAAGCCGACTTCAAGAAGCGTGCCGACAAACTCAAGAAGCAATTTGCTCAGGCGACCTCGTTGTGGGAGCGGCATTCGAGGAGCCTCAACCACGCCAGGGCGCAGCGGGCGGCCGCCACGGGTGCTGGCGGCGGCAGCGAGACCTGGCGCCACGTGATCCAACCGGTATGGAGTCTCGACGCGCTGCATGTCCCGTTCAATCGCATTTGCATGCGGTGGTCGTTCGCGCCCGATCGGGTTCCGCTTTCGCGGGCGCATCCAACGGTGTCGGTGAATCCCCCGCTCCAACCGTGGCGTGCGGATCGAAACTCGGAGGGGAAATTGTTCCGAAGCGGCGGGCGGTCGTACGCCTGGGGCTTCGGCGTGCATGCATACAGCGAACTGAGCTTTATGCTTCCGCGGTTCGCCAATTCGTTTCAGACCCGCCTGGGGCTCGACCGCATTGTCGCCGACGGCGGATGCGTCAGGGCGCGGGTTTTCGGCGGGTCGACCACCGAAAAGCCACTGTACGAAAGCGGCATGCTGGTCGGTTCAAAGAAGACCGTAAACACCGGTCCGATCGCGATAAGACCTCCGGCCAATGGACCCAACCGCCTGATCCTCCAGGCCGATACGGCGCACCGGGGCCGCCCGAGCGGGACCGACCCGCTGAACATACGCGACAAGCTCGACTGGCTCGATCCGGTGATCGGGTTTGATCGCTCCGCGCTCCGGGAGGCGGTTCAGCGGGAAGCTGTAAGGCAGCGGCGGGCATGGCAGGGGTGGACGGTGAAGTTCGACAAGCGCGGCGCCTACACATGGACGACCCGGTTCTGGAAAGACACGCCCACCGGACCGGGGCGTTTCGCGACGCTGATCCGTGCCGAGAAGCATCCGCTGGTCCTGTCGCGCCAGATCACGGTCGGGCCTCGCGACAACTGGCTTACCGTTGACGCCGGGACATTCGAGGGAGACACGTTCGGACTGGTGACCCTGCCGCCTCGGATCGACAAGAAGAAGATGACCCCCAAGCTGATCCCCCTCAGGCAGGAATGGCAGAAAAGAAATGCACCGCCGGCGTTTGCGATTGGACAATATCGCGGAAAGAAGGTCACCATCGAACTGATCCAACCGCCCGGCGGTCCGGGCTTATGCTGGCAGGCGGCGAGGATAGGCGACAAACTTCCCGGTGAGTATCGCCTGGCCGCCGCGCTGAAATCGGTGGGCAAAGAGAACATGAAGGTTCCCAAGGGGCTTGGATGGGCCCTGCAGTCCGAGACGGTTGATAAGCCCGGACGCCTCGCACTGCTCGAGATCCACAGGCTCGGGGGTTTGGTGAATTTCTGGAACCCGACGGTTGCACCCATTCGCGACAGCGAATTTGCCAACATTCTCATTGGCGACAAGTGGACCGGGGGCGACAAGGGTTTCATGATGCTGGCGAAGGTGACTGGTCTGAAATCGCTTCTGCTGGCCGGGGACGCGGGGATATCCGGCGCGGCCGTCGAGAAACTGCAGGCGCAAAGGCCCGCTCTGACCGTGAGGCGGTTCGATTGGACACCGTCAGGTTTGTGGGGCCCCCGCTGCCATATGGTTACGAAGAATCTCTCCGGTAAGGACGTGATTGTCTACTGGTCGGATTTCAACGGGAAGCATTCCTATTCCCGCAAGATAAAGCCCAATGCCGCTGCCCACCATGGGTCGGCATTCGGATGCAGATACGAAGCCCACATCGACGACAAGCTGGTCGAGACGTATAACGTGCCCTCAACCCCGGGGGAAAAAGCGTACGTAATCTGGGAAATCAAGGGCAAATAAGCGAACAGGATTGCTCCAATCCCCGAAAAACCCGAAAAAAGGGGACAGGCTACTTTATGTGGAAAAAGGGGACAGGCTGCTTTATGCCTTGAATCACACCCACTTCCCCACGACATGTCGCAAATAACAGCCTAAAAGTGGCTTGTCCTCTTTGGCCTCTCAATAAAGCAGCCTGTCCCCTTTTTTCAGGGTTTTCCAATTACAGGCAGGGTCCGTGGTTGCTGAATGGTTACAGGAGGGCT
>JADHXQ010000002.1 GCA_016782885.1 Phycisphaerae bacterium
AGTTCCAGAACCGTCGGAAGGATATCGACGAAGTGCCCGGGATTATGTCGCAACTTGCCCGACGCTTTGAGGCCCGCGGGCCAATGCACGATCAGCGGCGATGCGATACCGCCCTCGTGCACCCACGACTTGTGCATGCGGAACGGCGTGTTGGACGCCGTCGACCAGCCCGGACCGAGGCACAGGTGCGAACGCCACGAACCGGGCGCCGCGGATGGATCGTGCCCGTCGCTGCGGATCATCTGTTCGGCGCTGGCGCCATTGTCAGACAGGAACATTATCACGGTGTTCTCCAACGCGCCCATTGACTTGAGCTTGTCCAGAACGCGTCCGATCTCGCGGTCCATGCGATCGATCATGGCCGCGTGAATCGCCATCTTGGCGGCCTGGAAACTCTTCTGGACGTCGGTCAGTTCCTTCCAGGGTATTGCCCGGCCGGCCTCGCCGGGACCGATGCGTTTGGCGAGGTCCGCTTCCTTGAGATTCCATCCGGGTTTGACGTCCGGTTGGAGCGGGGAAAGTGCGCAGTTAACGATCCCCATATCGCTCATCCGCTTGAATCGTTCGGCACGCACGGCGTCCCAGCCTTTATCGTACTTGCCCTTGTAGCGGTCGATGTCTTTCTGCAGCGCGTGCAGCGGGAAGTGCGGCGAGGTGAACGCCAGGTAGTGGAAGAACGGTTTGTCTTTGTGCTTTGCGGCGTGCTGGGTCAGGCACTCCAATGCGTGGTCGGCTATGGCGATCGTCGCGTAGTAGCCCTCGTCCGGTTTGACGCCCGGAAGCTTCTTGTCGTCCTTCCAATGGAGCGTCGGCGAAAAGAAGCGGTTCTGATCCTTGAGGTAATAGGACTTGTCGAATCCGCCGTCGCGAACGGGCATGGGCGCCCCGCCGATATGCCACTTGCCCGAATGGTAGCAGCGATACCCCGCCGGTTTGAGGTAATGCGGCGCCAGTCGCGTCCAGGCCGGAAGCTTGCCCCGCGGCGGGTCCATGCGAATCTGCTGAGCGTAGTACCCGGTGAGCAGGCACGACCGCGAAGGCCAGCACCGCCCCGTCGAGTAAAACTGCGTAAACTTCAAACCGCCGGCCGCCAGCTTGTCCAGGTTGGGAGTCGCGATCTCCCCGCCGTAGCAGCCCGCGTCGGAAAAGCCCATGTCGTCGGCGAGGATGATCAGAAAATTAGGCTTGCCCGCTTTCTTATCCACAACCCCATGAGCAATGCTCAAACTAAATGCCCCAGAGCCAATAGCGATGGACGCAAGAAACCCTCTCCGCGTTAGTTTGCGATTGGTCATCATTAAATCTCCTGGCGGTTGCTAAGTATTGCGAGCATCATATCCGTTCTCGCGATCATCTTCGAGTCTCTGTCTCTCCACGACGCGCCCCTTGCCTGATAACGAGCAATATGCGAGGATGCGACATATGAAATCATCACTTCTTATTATCGCCGCGCCCGTGCTGACGTTTGGGAAGATGGACCTCCAACCGCGCAGGGCGATCCAATCGGGCGTACTGAAAACGCTCCGCGGCAGGATCGCAGACGATACGGACTTCGACCGCGATTACCTGGGGCGCAAAAAACTGAGGTTTGACCATTGCGGCGCGATGGCCCTGCCGTACCGCAAGCCCCAGCCGATCCGGCTGGAGCTGCACAAGAAGATTATCAACTCCGATTAGCCTCTCCGCGGCGCCAGCACGCACAGCCCGGCCAGTACGCTTGCCAGAATGATCGCCGTGGTCGATTTCTTCGATGCGGTCTTGAGTTTCCAGGTGACCTTGTCGGCGGGGACGATGCTCACCTTATCCTTGGTCGGGAATTCCTTGGGAATCGCGATAGTGACCTTGCCCGTTGCGCAGAATTCCGTTCCGCGGGCGAATATCGTCTGGAACCCGACGCACTGGATCGCATCGAGCGAACCGACGTGTCCGAGCGTGATGTGGCAAACTGTACCCTTGCCGTATTTGATGATCATAACCTGCGGTTCGTCAACCTTCGTCTGCTTGCAGGGCGCCGAGGCCAGAACGGTGACGTTCTTGCAGGGCCCGCGCATCGAATTGTACATCTCTTCTTTGGCGTGCTTCCAGCCCGAGGGGATGCCCTTCATGATCGGATGGTCCGGCGCCTCGGTGTTGATCGGATACTCCCACGAGCCGCCGTGCGAGCCGGAGCGGCCTTTGGGGGCCGGATCGGGCGCCCACTTGCCGTCTTTCTTACGCATCAGACAACCGCTCTTGGGGTTCCGCCCGCCCCAACCGCCGACGGCGATTATCTCGTTATAGGCGGGCCAGTCGTTCGACGAGTTGTCGGCCGCGTGGACGGGTACAAAACCGCCGCCCTCTTTCATGAACTTTTCAAACTCTTTCCTGCGCTCTTCGGGCCAGCGGCACTTTCCGCCATCGTTGTAGTTGCTGACCACCACGTCGTACTTGGCGAACTCGGGCTTCCATGCGGCCCAGTCTTCGGCCTTGCCCTTGTTGCCGGGCAGAGTCGAAACTGCCACGGTGAACCGCCCGGTCGCCTCCAGGGTCGCCTTCATGGGAGGCGTCATCTTCTTCCAGTTGTGGTTGTTCTGCCCGTCAATGATCAGGACCTTGACCTTTTCGGCGGCGCCGGCTGAAGAAACGAGGCTTGCGACCAGAGCGGGGAGCACGATGGACAGAATCACAATTCGCTTTGACATTTTTATCTCGCCTTTCGTTGAATGTTTTCGATCTCTATCGGCAAGTCGCCCTCCGGGACGCTCCTGGGCGGTGCGACTATCCTGACAGCATACGTAATGGCTCCCCTGCGAGGCAAGCAGCTTCTAGGCGCGAAGGCTCCGAGCCTGTAGGCTAATGCGACACAAGGAGAACACCATGAACAGGTACAAACGTCCGGCAAGCTGCAATCTTGCGATAATTGTCGCCATAGGACTGCTTTCGGCGGCCGCGAGCGGGGAAGTGAAGTTCAGGAAGATCGTGGTCGACACGTCCTTTCGGTCTGAAGGAGTTGCCACCGGCGACGTCAATCACGACGGTAAGCTCGACATCTTCGCCGGGGATTTCTGGTACGAGGCGCCGCAATGGAAACCTCACGAACTCCATGCCGTCAGGAAGTACAATCCATCCAAGGGATACAGCAAGTGCTTCGCTAATTTCTCCGACGACGTCAACGGCGACGGGTGGATCGATTCTATCGTGATCGAAGGATGGAGCAATTGTCCGGCGAAGTGGTACGAGAACCCCCAAGGCAAACCCGGCCACTGGAAAGAGCACCTGATAACCAAGTCCGCGGGCAACGAAACGCCCCTGTATGGCGACCTGCTGGGTTCGGGCAAACCGGTGGCGATATTTTCCGCGAACAGGAAGGTCTCCTGGTACGCCCCGCCGCGTAACTCGAAGGCAACCGAATGGGCCAGGCACGATGTAAACTCCGCCAAAGACGCCCATGTAGCCACCGGACATACTTTCGGCTTCGGCGACGTCAACGGCGACGGGCGCCGCGACATCCTCACCGCCAAAGGCTGGCTCGAGGCCCCCGAAGATCGCACGCGGCGCGATTGGACCTTACACAAAGTGGACTTCGGCGACCGCAGCGCAAACCTGATCACGCACGATTTCGACGGCGACGGCGACGCCGACGTGCTGTCGAGTTCCGCGCACGGATACGGGATATGGTGGCACGAGCAGATCAAGTCCGACGGTGAGGCCACCTGGAAAAGACACGAGATATTCAAGGAATTCTCGCAGACGCACGCGATTATCCTGGCCGACATGAACGGCGACGGGCGGATGGACTTCGTCACGGGCAAGCGGTATTTCGCACACAACGGCAGGGACCCAGGCGGAAAGGAACCGGTGGTGCTCTACTGGTTCGAGCGGACCGGACCGAAAAAAGGAGCCCCGAAGTTCATCCCGCACAAGATCGAAGGCGGCACGGGCGTGGGCACGCAGTTTGAAGTCGTCGACATGAACGGCGACAAGCGCCTCGATATCGTTATCTCCAACAAGAAAGGCGTTCACGTGTTCATGCAGACCGCCGGAGCACCCGCGGCGCCCGCGGGAAAAGCGATCGCCCTGTTCGACGGTAAGACTTTCGACGGATGGGAAGGCAATCTGAAAGCCTTCCGGATCGAGGACGGCGCGATCGTCGGCGGGGGGCTAAAAGAGCGAGTCGCGCGAAACGAGTTCCTCTGCACGAAGAAGCGTTACGCGGACTTCGAACTTCGCCTCAAGTGCAAGCTCGTGGGCAAGGGCGCCAACGCGGGCATCCAGTTCCGCACCGAGCGGATACCCAACCACCACGAGGTCTCAGGCTACCAGGCCGACATGGGCGGAAGGAACAATTTCTACTGGGGAGCGCTGTACGACGAGTCGCGCCGCCGAAAGATACTCGCAAAACCCGACAAGGCGACACTGGCCAAGGCGCTTAAAGAAAACGAGTGGACCGAGTACGTTATCCGCTGTGTCGGGCCGAAGATTCAACTCTTCCTCAACGGCGTGAAGACCGTGGACTACACCGAAGGCAACGCAAAAATCGCCCGAACCGGTATCATCGGACTGCAGATCCACGGCGGAGGGCCCACCGAAGCGTGGTACAAGGACATCACGATCAAGGTTCTTGGACAGTAGGCTTGGCGGATTGATCCGTTTACCGTCCGTTCTATTTGGCCTTATCGCCCGCCGGTGTGCTGAGGTGTCTACCGGCACGGTGGCGGAGGTAGGCGTCGATGAACTCCTGGATATCACCGTCGAGAACCTTGTCGGTATGGGGTGATTTGAGTTCGGAGCGTTCGTCGCGCACCAGTTGGTAGGGATACAGGACGTAGGAGCGTATCTGGTTACCAAAGGCGATTTCCCCCTTGTCACCGTACGATTTCGCCAGTTCGGCGTCCCGTTTGGCCTGTTCGTGCTGGTAGAGTTTCGCCGCGAGCATCTTCTTTGCCGATGCGCGATTCTTATGCTGAGACCGCTCGTTCTGGCATTGCACGACGATTCCGGTTGGCGTGTGCGTCAAGCGAATCGCACTGTCGGTTTTGTTGACGTGCTGCCCGCCTGCTCCGCTGGCGCGGAAGGTGTCTTCGCGTACATCTTTTTCGTAGTCGATATCTATGTCGATATCGTCGAGTTCCGGCAGGACGTTAACTGAAGCGAAGCTTGTGTGGCGGCGGTTTTGGGAGTCGTACGGGCTGATCCTGATCAGGCGATGAACTCCCCGTTCACAGGACAGATATCCGTACGCATACGGGCCGTGAACCTGCAGGGTGATCGAGCGGATACCGGTCTCTTCACCGTCGGTGCGGTCGATTTCGTGGAATTTGTACCCGTTTCGCTCGAAGTAGCGAATGTACATCCTCATAAGCATTTCGGCCCAGTCGCAACTTTCGGTGCCCCCGGCGCCGGCATGTATTGAGAAGTAGCAACCGCCCTTGTCGTGCGGGCCGGACAGAAGCGTACGCAGTTCCAGGCGCTCCATTTCACCGCGGAGGGCCTGTTCCTGACCGGTCGCGTCCTGGAGATCTTCGTCACTACCGGCTTCGACCGCCAACTCGTACAGGATCTCCAGGTCTTCTATCCCGGTCAGAAGTTCGGTAACCGGGGAGACTACGGCTTTGAGAGTTTTCAGTTCCGCGATGATCGGCGCGGCGGCCTCCTGGTTGTCCCAGAATCCAGGCTCCGCCATCGTCTTTTCCAGTTCGACCATGCGGTTCTGCTGGCTGGGGACGTCAAAGAGAGTCCCGAATTGCGATTATCCGGGCGCTGAGGTTGTCGATTCGTTCTTTCAGTCCGTCAAGTTCCGGCATAGATAACTCCTGTGCGAATCATACCCGTTTGACCGGTGCGTGACAATGCTCTTGCTTTAAGCTGTCAGCTATTAGCTGTCAGCTATCAGCATGGCAGACTTGTCGGCGGGCGGAAAATCTGTTACCGTGACCGTCGAACATGACGCTAAGGAGAATACTGCAATGAAAACAATCACTTTTGGTCAGACTGGTGTCGATGTAAGCGCGATTTGCCTGGGTACGATGGAATTCGGAACAGCCATCTCCAAGGACAAATCATACGAAGTGCTGGACATGTATTTTGAAAATGGCGGCAGGTTTCTCGATACCGCCAACATTTACGCCCACTGGCTCGAAGGTGGCAAGGGTGGAGATAGCGAGGCCTTCATCGGCCAGTGGATGCGCGACCGCGGTAACCGCGGCGAGATGTTCATCGCGACGAAACTCGGTTTCGATATGCCCGGTGAGACTGGAACGCTTCGCCCCGACGCGATAAAATCAGAATGCGAATCGAGCCTCCAGCGCATGGGGATCGACACCATCGACCTCTACTACGCCCACCGCGACGACCAGGAAACGCCTCTCGAAGAATCTCTCAAGGCGTTTGACGAACTGGTGGCGGGCGGTAAGGTCCGATTTCTCGGGGCCTCGAACTTCATGGCGTGGCGCCTGGAGAGGGCTCGCGACCTCTCGCGGGCAAACGGATGGGCCGAGTACTGCTGCCTCCAGCAGCGCCATTCGTATCTGCGGCTTCAGGCCGGCACGACGTTTACGCCCCAGTTGACCATCAACGAGGACCTGATGGCTTACAGCCGGGCCGAGGGTTTTCCCATGCTCGCCTACACGCCGCTTCTGGGCGGATGCTACGTGCGCGAAGACCGACAGTTGCCCGCGCAATATCTGGGCGTCGATTCGGACAATCGCATTCAGGCCGCGCGAAAACTGGGCGGTCTGCTCGGCGCCACGCCGAACCAGATTGTCCTGGCCTGGATGATGCAGAGCGACCCGCCGATTATCCCCATTATCGCCACGGGCAATCCCGAACACCTGCGGGAGAATCTGGCGGTTGAGAATCTGCAGCTTACCGCCGAGCAACTCGCGGAACTTGACGCCGCGGGGATATGCGGCGAACGAAATATGGTCCTGATCAGTTAGTATTCGATTTCGTTCCTGGAGAATGATGTGATGAACATGGAAGCAAGCGGTCCGGGCAGGCGGGATTTCATAAGGGCCGCCGGTCTGACCGTCGGCGCCGCGTCAATACATGGACTACTCCATGCCGCCGAGACCCGCGCCAGGAAAACGACAGGTCCCAATGTTGTATTCGTACTGGCAGACCAGTGGCGCCGGCAGGCTGCCGGATACAGCGGCGACCCGAACGCCCTGACGCCGAATCTGGACAAACTCGCCGCCCGGAGCGTCAATCTCACGAACGCGGTTTCCACTTGTCCGGTATGCTCTCCGTATCGCGCGAGCCTGCTTACGGGGCAGTACCCGCTGACTCATGGCGTGTTTCTCAACGACGTGTGCCTCTCGCCCAAGGGCGCCACGCTGGCGGAGGCCTACGCACACGCCGGGTACGATACGGCATACATTGGCAAGTGGCACCTCGATGGGCACGGGAGGGCTTCGTATATACCCAGAGAGCGGCGCCACGGGTTTGACTATTGGAAGGTCCTGGAGTGTACGCATAATTACAACCGGTCGTTCTACTACGCCGCGGACAGTAAGACCAGACTCACGTGGTCCGGATACGACGTCCGGGCGCAGACTGACGACGCAAGGGCCTACATTCGCACCCGCGCCTCGGGGTCCAAGCCGTTTATCCTCGTCCTGTCATTTGGCCCGCCGCACAACCCGTATCAAACCGCTCCGAAGAAATACCGCGAGTTGTACAATGACAAGAAACTCAAGCTCCGGGAAAATGTTCCGCCCTCCGCTCGGGGCAGGGCCCGCAAGGACCTTGCCGGTTACTACGCGCACATCTCGGCTTTGGACGCCTGTGTCGGCGACCTTCTGGACACCATCGACAAGGCCGGTATATCCGACAATACGATATTCGTCTTTACTTCGGATCACGGCGACATGCTGGGCTCCCGGGGCATGAGCAGAAAGCAGAAGCCCTGGGACGAGTCGATCATGGTTCCATTCCTGCTGCGATATCCCGCCGCGAAGCCCAGGGCCATCGATATGCCGATCAGCACCCCTGACATCATGCCGACGCTGTTGGGGTTGAGCGGGATAAAGATTCCCAAGAGCGTTGAGGGTGTCGATTATTCCGGTGTATTGTCGGGCAGGGACCAACCGTCAAACGATGCCGCACTGATCATGTGTCCATCGCCGTTTGGCGAGTGGTTCAGAGGGAAGGGTCGCGAGTTCCGGGGCATACGTACGCGGCGGTACACGTACGTTCGCGATCTCAAGGGTCCGTGGTTGCTCTACGACAATCAGCAGGATCCTTATCAGTTAAACAATCTCGCGGGCAAGGACGATTCCGCCGACCTGCAGAAACGGCTCGATTCACTGCTGGCCGGTAAACTCCAGGCCGCCGGCGACGATTTCCTGCCCGGGACGAAGTACATCGACAAGTGGGGCTACAAGGTTAATTCACGCGGAACGGTTCCCTATACCAACTGAAGTGAGCGCAAAAAAATGGCGACGCCCAGGTGGAGGGAGACCTAGACGTCGCCCAAAGCCGCATCCCTGATATGCAGGTGGAGGGAGACCTACATGCAATGGGGTGCAGCGGACAACCAATATCATGTCGGTCTATTTGGGCCAAAGCCCAACGACCCGGATAGACTATGACCTAAAATAACCCAAACAGCATTATAACTCGGTGTTTGCGGCCTGCAAGCGTTAACCGATTTTTCTGATATTTTTTTGATTGTTCTCTTTCGCGACTAATATGCGAATCGGATGCCATTAACAACAATCCCGCTAGCAACTCGACCGCCGCGGGAGCGATGGCTGGCTGCTTGAGGCGCCCACCGGTGGTCGACCGGGGGCGCCTCAATCCATGCCATGCAACTGACACCCCTCCCTGGGCGCCATACCATTACCATCGGAGCGGGAAACCGAAATCAAAACCCGTCTCCGTCCGGGATGTTCAACTGCAACCCAGCGACGTTCCGCAGTTGAAGCACTTATAACAATTACCGTTTCGAACCGTCAGCGATCCGCAGACATCGCACGCCGGAGCATCTTCCTGGAAGTGCTCGAACTGGCGATCGACTCGCTCGCTGCTTGCCAGGGGACGCTGAGGCGACGAGACCATCGCCAACCGAAGCGATGTCTGACCCCTCGTGCTCGCGGGCGCATCGGTTGGGTCGCCTGCCGCCCTCCCGACCGGGGCGTATCCGCTATCGATGTTGATAAGTGCGTCGGCGGGCCCGGGGACATCCTTGTCCAGGGCCTTGCCGACGCGGCCGGGTTCCGAGGGTGCGTCATCCTTGACAGCCTCGGGCGCTATTGCCTTGGCTGTTGAGTCAGTTGTTTCGGTGTCAGCATTGTTTGGCGAGTTGCCGCGTTTGGGGAGATGTTTATTGCGGTATTCCTCGCCGAGGAACTGCAGACCAAGCCAGCGGAAGATGTAGTCGACGATGCTCTTGGCCATGGGGATATCGCGGTTGTCAGTCATACCGTGGGGATCGAACCGCTGGTGGGAGAATTTCTTTACGAGGCTTTCGAGCGGTACGCCGTACTGCAGACAGAGGCTGAGGGCTGTGGCGAACGTATCCATCATTCCACCGACGGTGGAGCCTTCTTTTGACATGCTGATGAACAGTTCGCCCGGCGTCCCATCTTCGTAGAGACCGACGCTGAGGTATCCCTCATGCCTTGCGACCGAGAACTTGTGTGTGATTGACGGGCGGGTCGCGGGCAGGCGGCGCCGATGGGGCTTGCGCCTTGCGGCGTCAAGTTGCTCGGCGCTGATACTGGTCGCCTCGGCCTGGCGGTTGTTGTGATTGCGTTTCGCGGCGTCCTTTGAAACGTTCAGCGGTTGGATGCGTTTCGAACCGTCACGGTATATCGCCACTGCTTTGAGTCCAAGCTTCCAGGCGTCGGTGTAAACTTCCCTGACATCCTCAATGGTGGCTTCGTTGGGTATGTTTACGGTCTTCGAGATAGCGCCGGATATGAATGACTGGGCCGCTCCCATCATGCGGATATGGCCCATGTAGTGGATGCATCGCTGCCCGTTTGCGGGCTTGAAGGCGCAGTCGAATACCGGCAGATGCTCGTCTTTGAGTCCGGGGGCTCCCTCGATTGTGTCGTACTGGTTGATATACGTCAGTATTCCGTCGATTGTTTCGGCTTCGTAGCCGAGTCGCCGCAAGGCCAGCGAGACGGTCTGGTTGATGATCTTGAATATTCCGCCACCGGCCAGTTGTTTGTACTTGACCAGCGCGATATCCGGTTCGATACCGGTGGTGTCGCAGTCCATCATGAAACCGATAGTTCCCGTGGGCGCCAACACGGAAACCTGGGCGTTGCGGTAACCGAACTTCTTACCGGCGGTCAGCGCTTGAGCCCAGGAATCCCGTGCCGACTCTAACAGGGCGAAGGGACAATGATCGCTATCGATTTCTTCAACGGCCAACTGGTGCATCTCCATGACCTTGAGCATGGATTCGCGGTTCCGATCGAATACGGGAAACGTCCCGAGGCATTCGGCCAGTTCAGCGCTTGCGGTATAGGCCGACGCGGTGAGCACTGCGGTAATCGCCGCCGCCGTCGCACGGCCCTTGTCGCTGTCATAGGGCAGTCCCAGCGACATCAGCAGTGCGCCTAAGTTCGCGTAACCCAGCCCCAGGGGGCGGTAGTTATGGCTGTTGGTGCAGATCCTCTCGCCCGGATAACTCGCGCTGTCGACGAGTATTTCCTGGGCTATGATAAACACCCTGGCCGCAGCGGCCAGACGGGCGGTGTCTATCGAACCGTCTTTGCGGCGGAACTTCATCAGGTTCAGGCTGGCAAGATTGCATGCCGAATCGTTAAGGAACATGTACTCGCTGCACGGATTGGAAGCACATATCTCACCATCTTCCGCGCAGGTATGCCACTTGTTAATGGTCGTATGATACTGGATGCCCGGGTCGCCGCAGACGTGCGTGCCCTCGGCGATCAGATCCAGCAGTTCGGTTGCCCGATAGTTCACTGACTTCTTGCCCGTGGTGACCTCGTGTGTCTGCCACATCCCATCGTCTATTGCGGCGTCCATGAATTCATCGGTGACCCTTATCGACAGGTTGGCGTTCTGGTACATCACAGAGGCATATGCTTCACCGTTGAACGAACCGTCGTATCCCTGTTCGATCAGCGCCCATGCCTTGCGCTCTTCGACCATCTTGCACTCGATGAATTCTTTGATATCCGGATGATCGCATCGCAGAGACTGCATCTTGGCGGCGCGGCGAGTCTTACCGCCCGAGCGGACGACGGCGGCGATCTGATCGAATATCCGCATGAAACTCAGCGGGCCCGAAGGCGTGCCTCCGCCCGAGAGGGTCTCGCGGCTCGAACGCAGCGTCGAGAGGTCCGTGCCCGTGCCCGAACCGTACTTGAACAGCATCGCTTCGTCCTGGGCCAGGCGCATGATGTCTTCCATCGTGTCGTCGACGGACTGGATGAAGCATGCCGACGCCTGAGGGTATTCGTAGCTTCTCATCGTACGTTCGGGCCGATCGGTTTCGCCGTCCCAGTGGTAGTTGCCTTCAGAGCCATTAACGCCGTATTGATGAAACAGCCCGACGTTGAACCATACCGGCGAGTTGAATGCGCCGTACTGGTTGACGCACAGGTACGTCAGTTCGTTGTAGAATCGCTCGGCGTCTTCATCGTCGGCGAAGATACCGCCGGACTTACCGAGGTCGGTGATGGTTCGCGTGACGCGATTGACCAAGTCGCGAATCGAGTTTTCGCGCTCGGGCGAACCGTTTTCGCCATAGAAGTATTTGCTGACGACAACAGTGGTGGCCAGTTGGCTCCAGTTGGATGGTGTTTCGATGTCCGTCTGCTCAAAGATGGTCTCGCCCTGGTCGTCAGTGATATGTGCCGAGCGTTTTTCCCAGGTTATCTCGTCAAACGGGTGTGTGCCGGGAGTAGAGAATACCTGGGGAACCTTCAGCCCCTTGCTCGTGGCTTGTACAGATACCTCTGAGCTTTTCAAGCCGCCCGAAGAGCTTGTTGAGTCCTGGTGCGTCATCGCCACTCTCCCATCAAAACATTTGACCAGTTTTCAAATTATGACAATATCTATTATAAATCAGCAGATTAACCTGCGCGATCACGTTGGCAATAAGCCCAAAAAAATACGCCTACCCTTCTTGCATCCACCTTCCTGCCAAACCGGCGACTTGCCAATATGCTAACTCTTCGCCAGATGCTGTGGTGATCCGATGCGACCAACGGATTGGAAGCTTAATACTATATCTGGTATGCGCCAAGATAAAAAAAGACTAAATGTTGTGACTATCTGTAACTCTTTATTCATAGCAATGTTCTGGGACACTTTTTTTTTTACCAACAAGCAATAACACCCACACACAATCCTAACATCTCAAGATGCGAAAGTCAAGGCACAATATACTGGGGGCCTGTTGATAGCTGTGTACAACTTGTAGGTAACTTGTGTGGTCGGTGTGAATGAGATGTTCGTTACTTGTGGTATGCAAGCTCCGTTGTCCTTCTTACCGGGCGATTATCATGGTTTTCAAGGCGTTTCCAGTGGTCAGGTAATCGCAAAAGTCTCCAGTTGAAGAGGAGTTATGGCACGAATACGCCGATAAGATAATTGTAGCGGTATTTGCGAGGCATCACTCCTGCCGAAACCGCACATTACGAGCAATGAATTCAGAGTCGAACAAACCGATTGCGGGACGTATCGCTGAGCATAGCTTCTGGCCGGCAGAAAGGCAGTATACCGTTCAGCGGGACACTGTGTGCCCGGGAAATTTCTGGGATCCGAACCTCCGGCGGTATCATACGAAAATGCTCGGCGACATTCTGGCGCCTGAGCGGATCAAGGTTCCGCTGGTTGGCGCGACCAGAAAAGAGGTTGTCGAGGAGCTGGTTGATCTGCTCGTTGGCACTGGCGATCTGAGCGACAGGGATGAAGTGCTCGCGGCGATCTTCAGCAGGGAACACGTCAGGAGCACGGGCATAGGTAGCGGGCTGGCGGTGCCTCACGCAAAAACCTCGCAGGTCAGCGATCTGATTATGGCTGTCGGGGTGTGCGCCGAGCCTGTCGACTTCGACAGCATTGACGGTGTCGGCGTGCGGCTTGTAGTTTTGCTGATTGGTCCGGAGGAGATGACATCGCAGCACATTCGAGTGCTGACTCGCATCACCAGCATGATGAGTTTTGCGTCGGTTCGCGGCAAGTTGCTGGAGGCGCAGTCGGCCGATGCTCTCTACGAAGTTGTCTGCCGATACGAAGCGACCGCGGCATAGGCGATTCAGATCCGTCCGGCGGGTTTTGCGCATCTCCACGATTCCAGTTTGCGGTTTCGACGGACAAAAAGCAACGGCCGACCTGACGGGCAGGCCGGCCGAATGGTTTTGGGGACTTCGGGGCGTGTTGCTATTTGTTGATTTTCCTCAGCATTTCTTTTGCTTCGCCGACCAGGTAGAACGATCCGGTCACGCAGACGAGGTCTTCGCGGCTGACGGCATTGATACCGATTCGCATTGCTTCGGTCAGGCTGTCGGTGATCTGTGCCTGCCTTCCGGAGACTTCATCGTATACTGCCGCGAGGTCTTTGGGTTTTGCGGCGCGCGGGGAATTCTTCGCCTGGGTGAAGACGACCTTGTCGGCGCCGGCGGCGAGTTGTTTCATCATTCCCGGTATATCCTTGTCCGCGGCGCACCCGAAAATGAGCACCAGGGAGTCGTATGGCACGTGCTGTCCCAGCGCCCGCATCAGTGCGCGGATCGAGGCGGCATTGTGCGCCCCGTCGACCAGAATTCTCGGATCGGCGTTTATCATTTCCATGCGTCCGGGAATGTAGACATTGGCGAGTCCGCGTTTGGCCGTCTCGTCGTCGATCTTGATTCCCTGGCCCTTGAGCTGGTCGAGCAGCGCAAGGGCGAGTCCGCAGTTCACTGCCTGGTGTTCGCCGGCCAATGGGACGGGCAGATGTTCAAACTGGCTCGACGGGGTCGTCAGGCAGATTCGCGTCATGCAGCCGCCGGTCCGCGAAGACTCGACTCGCAGGCTGAAGTCGATATCCTTACCGGTGAACATCAGTGGTGTCCCCGTCTGCTTGGCGATCCGTTTCAGCACGCGTTCGGCTTCAGGCGTCTGAGGCACCGAGACCGCCGGGGTGTTTTCCTTGAAGATGCCCGCCTTCTCGCCGGCGATTTTCGCGATGCTGTCGCCCAACTGGCTGGTGTGGTCCAGCGATATGCTGGTCAGCCCGCAGACGTCAGGCTTGAGCACATTGGTGCTGTCAAGGCGTCCGCCCAGACCGGTTTCCACCACCGCGATATCCACCTTCTCCGCCACAAAGTATACGAATGCCATGGCGGTGAATATCTCGAAGAAAGTGGGCTTGTCGTCCTTCATCTTCTCGATGCTGGTTTCGGCCCGGCAGATCAGGCGGCAGAGGGCGGCCTGGGTGATCTTGTCGCCGTTGATCATGATACGTTCGCGCACATCGACAATGTGCGGTGAGGTATACAGACCGACCCGGTGTCCACACGCCTTCAGCATTTCGGCGAGCATGGTGGCTGTTGAGCCCTTGCCTTTCGTGCCGGCTATGTGGACGGTCCGCAGCTTCTTCTGCGGATCGCCGAGACCTCGCAGCAGACGCCGCATTCTATCCAGGCTGAAGGTATCACTGTTGTAGCGTACTCGAACCATCTGCTCGTAGTCAGTCTGCGAGAACAGATACTTCAAGGCCGAACTATAAGTCCGGGCCGCACGCTTTGACTGCACACCTCCACCGTTGCGCTTGACGCGCCTTGTCGCGGATGCTATTGCCATAGTGAGGGATTATAGAAGAAATGACACGCCAAGTCAAGCGCAGGTCCGTTTTTGGCCGAAAAACAGGGCAAAAACGGTATATTTCGGTAATGTTTCGGCGGGCGTGGTGGTCGCATCTATCGAATACTAATGATGTTGGGGTTTGACCGGATACTTTTTGCACCGACGGTTCATCGGGAGGCGGTTTGGATACAAATATCGAGGTCCACCCTTGCCTGTTGCCCTCCAATGTGCTCAAATACCAGCTTGTTCGCGACGTGGTCCAGGGCTAATTTATGGTTTCAAAATCGTTTATACGCAGAGGAAAAGACAATGGCATATTATCTGGGAATTGACGTTGGGACGTCCGGAACGAAGACGCTGGTGATGAATTCTCGCTGCAAGGTTCTGGCGACAGCTACTGCCGAACACGCCATATCGGCGCCCAGGCCCGGTTGGAGCGAGCAGAATCCCGACGACTGGTGGGCCTCGACCGTTAAAGCTACAAGGGCTGCGATCCGCAAAGCCGGGATCAATGGTAACAAGGTCGCGGGAATCGGGCTGAGCGGACAGATGCACGGTCTGGTGATAACCGATGCCGCGGGCAAGCCTCTACGCCCGAGCATAATCTGGAACGACCAGCGCACGGCGCGCCAGGCCGTGGAGATAGAAGAGACCGTCGGTGGAAAAAAGAAGCTCATTTCCCTCGTGGGCAATGCGGCGATGACGTCTTTTACGCTGACCAAACTGCTGTGGGTCCGCCAGAACGAGAAACGTATCTACGACCGCATAAAGCATATGCTGCTGCCCAAAGACTATGTCCGCCTGAGACTTACCGGCGAGTATGTCGGGGACGTTTCGGACATGTCCGGTACGCTCATATTGAACCAGAAGACGCGCAAGTGGTCCAGGAAGATGATCTCCACGTTCCAGCTTGACGCTGATATACTTCCTCCGATCGTCGAGAGTCACGAGGTTTCCGGGCGTTTGACCGCCGGCGCGGCGGAGAAGTTGGGTTTGGCTGCCGGTACGGTGGTTGTCGGCGGGGGAGGCGACCAGGCCGTGGGCGCCGTGGGCAACGGCGTGGTCGCCGACGGGCTTACCAGCGCCACGATGGGCACCAGCGGTGTGGTTTTCGTGCATTCCAAAGATTACAAGACCGATCCGGCAGGACGCGTCGGGACGTTTTGTGCTTCGGTCGATGGTGAATATTGCATGTTCGGTTGCGTCCTTGCCGCCGGCGGCAGCTTCCAGTGGTATCGCAACGTGCTCGCCCAGCGCCAGATCGCCCAGGCCAAGCGCAAGAAAATAGATCCCTACGAGCTTCTGACCGCACAGGCCGCCGAAGCGCCCCCGGGATGCGAGGGGCTTTTCTGGCTGCCTTACCTCACCGGTGAGCGAACCCCCCACGCCGACCCAAACGCCAAGGCATGCTGGATAGGCATTCATTCACGCACGACACGCAATGAACTCGTTCGCGCCGTGATGGAAGGCGCCACCTTCGCGATGAACGATGTCGTCGCGTTACTGCGAGACGAGCAGGGCATGAAGATCCGGCAGATCCGTCTTTCCGGCGGCGGGGCAAGGAGCGCGTTCTGGAGGCAGTTGCAGGCGGATATCTACGCCACGACGTGTGCGACGATTAACACCGAAGAGGGTCCGGCATACGGGGCGGCGCTGCTCGCGTCGGTTGGTGCAGGCCAGTACGGGCACATTCGCCAGGCAGTCAAGGCCGGTATCTCCATTACCCGGACGATCAAGCCGATCGCGGCCAACAAGCGGCTTTACGCGAAATACTACGCCCGATATCGCCAGCTCTACCCCGCATTGAAAGACCAGTTTACCGCCATCGCCGATCTGTAGCGCCTCTGGCGCCCCGCTGAGCCAATGCAGACATGCACGGAAATCCGGGAGATATTGGCCGGGGCGGGCTTGAGTCCCAACAAGCGCCTGGGCCAGTGTTTCATGATCGATAAGAACCTGCTGGGCAAGGTCCTCGCGCTGTCCGAGACAAGCAGCGATCGAACTGTCCTCGAGGTCGGTCCCGGCACGGGAACGATGACCGAAGAGCTGCTCGACCGCGCGGGGCGCGTGGTGGCAGTCGAGTTGGACGGAGGGCTGGCCGGCGTGGTCAGGAGGCGTTTTGCCCGCCGCGATAACTTCGTGCTGATCGAGGGAGACGTCCTTGCCGGAAAGCATGCCCTTAGCCCCGCGGTAAAGTCCGCCCTGGGCCCGTCGGCCGATCTGGTCGCCAACCTGCCCTACAGCATAGCTACTCCGCTGGTGGCACAATGCCTGATCGAAAGCTGGAAGGCGCTCTTCGGACCGCGGGAAGGCACCGTCTGTTTTGACCGCATGACTTTCACCGTTCAACAGGAAGTCGCCAGGCGAATGCTCGCCAATCCGGGCGGGGGCGAATACGGTCCGATCAGCGTTCTGGCCGCCCTGATGGGGACCGGGACTATCGGTCCGGCGATACCGGCAAGGGCGTTCTGGCCCGTACCGAAAATCGCCAGCCGCGCCCTGAGAATAGACTTCGACCGCTCCGCGGCAGGTGAGGTAAAGGACGTTACCGTTCTGGCGGGGGTTGTATCGATGGCATTCGGGCAGAGACGAAAGCAGATCGGCTCGATCATGAAACGCGCCAGAGGCTCGTTCGCCCCCGCCGCGCTGAGAGCGGCGCTGGATACCGCCCGGATTGATCCGTCCAGCCGCGCCGAGCGAATCGCGCCCGAGCAGTTTCGCCTGCTGGCAAACGCACTCCAAGTCGAGTGAATGAGATTATTTTCCGGCTGGGGGAATTTCGCTCACATGTCAGATGTCACAAATGGTTCACACCTTTCGCAGCCGTCGCCCCCTGGCTGCGGAGCGGTCAGTCTCGCCGCACAACCAACCTATACGACCGTAGCATAATCGTTTACGATATATCAATTATCGCCGATCCAATGTAATCCAAAGCAGTTTCGCCCTGCGGTCGTGCCTGAAATGGGAACCTGCCGCCCAACGCGCGAATCGTCCATCTTGACTTCTGTTTTTGGTATAACAGCTTTGCTGCAAGATATTTATCGCAGCGTGACCTGTCCCGGGGTTTCCTCAAAAAGTCATTTGACGCCGCGTTATATGTCACAGGCAGTTAAGGCTATGAGCTGTCAGCGGTTAGCGGTAAACCGTCAGCTACGGTCTGGCCACAGAACTCCCATCGCGGCTGTTGGCCGCAACCAAAAGTAGACAAAGGCGGGAGTCCATTCAACAATGGCGTTGAGTTCTAAATCGACACCATCTATCAAAGGACACCCGCCATGAAACAGTTTATCACAAAACATCAGGAATGCGTAAGCGGCGTTTCAAGAGGGTCAGACCGCCAAGGACCAGCAGGCCCAGCGTCGCGGGCTCCGGAACCAGGGTCATTCGTACAGAGCTGTTAGAGGTTATCCAAGCGCCGCCGTCGATGGACAGTTCGGTGAACACGTCAAAAAAGCTGTCGATGTGATACAGCCCGCCGCCGAGGTCGGTGATGTCCGTCTGGCCTGACGACTGACGCTGCGGATCCTCCCGGAGTGTTATCGACATCCCGCCCACGTTGCCCGTGAAGCTCGCCGAGATGATTTCCGCATCGAACCTCCCCGCGGTGCTGAGCAGCCTGTCAGTGGTCATTACTTCTACCGGACCGGTCAACTGAACCAGCCCTAAGCCCTGACCAATCTCGACCCCGAGGAGCATAGCATCGAAGATTTCACGCTCGTCGGTTCCGATGGACTGTTGGATGGCGCCCGGATAAGGGCGGCTGAGGACCGGACTCTGCACCGTGACCGCGCCCAGCCCGGGGACCGTGTATTCAAAGTACTGCTGCTGCGAAACGTACTCGCCGTCCGGCGGCAGGATAGCGGTGTCGGTGTCCAGGCCAGTGGCCCGCGCCGCGGCAGTCATCGCCAGCACGGTAGTGATTGTCATTACAGCAAATAGGTGCGTTTTCATGATCTCTTGCCTTTCTCTCAATCCGATTCTTTGCGATCCGGGCCTCTCGCGCGGGAGGTTCCCGATACGTCATTCTCACCGGTTTGAGAAGCTACCGATGCACTTGCGGTTCCGGATGCGATGCCAACTGCCACATGCCGCGCCGAGCAAATGTCCGCGCGGAAATGGCGGCATTGTCCGAACCTCAAGGAAAAACTCCTTCTAATTACAGACTGGAACGAGCAACTCAGCCGCTGGTTTCCTCGCATTCTGATTCGGCGAACTTTCGTTGAGCACTGAGCACAGGTCGCCACTCTACACAGAATGAACTAATTTGTAACCTGCGACAGCAATTATACCACAAAATCCCGATAGCACCAAGAGAAATCTCAGATTACCTTGTGCCCGTTCTTCCGCAACCGTAATTCCAATAGCCATATCCGTGCTATCCCTTCGACGCGCTTCGCTTGCTCCCCGGGCAAACACCTGCTGTGAAAGCTGTTAAGGCCCTGTGACATATCAGGTGGTGTGAACCATTTGGGCCTGTTGCCCCGTTGCGGGCGGTTTGTCAGGTTAGTGCTTCGTTTGCCTCTCACCGGCCTGCCGAGATGATTCTTTTCCAGTTTACCTGGTCTATTGCGAAGCTTACTTCGGGGCCCAGGACAGCGTCGTGGACTGACGTTTCGAAGTCATCGGGCACCAGGGCGAGGATTTGTGTCTTGCCCTTCCGGGCTATTTGCGCGGGGTTGGTGAGCATGGCGATTGCGTTGTCGGGGCTTTGGGTGTCGCTCTGGTGCGAGTCGGTTGGGCAGCGGTTGACGACCACGCCGGCGACTTGCAGGCCGGCCGACCTTGCGGCGTGGATGGTCAGGAGGGTGTGATTGATCGTCCCGAGGTCCGGTCGGGCGACTATGACAACCGGCAAGGCCATCATCATCGCAAGATGCACCACCCACAGATCGTCGGAGATCGGACACATCAGTCCGCCGGTCCCCTCGACGACAACCGCGTCGCACCGGCCTTCGAGGCGCCTGTACGATTCGAAGACCGCTTCGATGTCGACTTCCTGCCCCGTGCGCTCTGCCGCCACGTTCGGCGCCAGGGCGGCGGCGTATCGCAGCGGGGCGATTTCGTCGAGCATCCTGGAAGAATCGGCGCAGGCGGCGAGGAATTCGGCGTCTGCGCTGATGAGCGTTCCCCGATCGCGCCTGCATCCGGAGGCGGCGGGTTTGAAAACTTCGGTTCGCTCGCCGGCGAAATTGAGCGACCGGGCGATGGCGCCGGCGATCACGGTCTTGCCCACGCCGGTATCCGTACCGGTCACGAACAGACCGCGCATCGCGGGCAGCGGGCCTCCGAGCCCGTCAGGATGCTTTGAAATACTCATCTATTGTTGCCGTTACTCCCGCAAGCAGTCGCCCGAGCGTCGCGGTATCCATCGCCGGGGCGGGCATGAGTGTTATCACGTCGCCCAGCGGGCGGATGATGATATCGCGAGTCAGCGCCGCACGACACACCGCGGCGCCCACGCGGTCCGCGGCGTCGAAGAATTTCGGGCCATCGCGGTCGGCGACCAGTTCTATCCCGGCCATCATTCCGCACTGGCGGATATCGCCGACGTTGGGATGGTCGCAAAGGGGCGCCACCGCGGCGCGGATCAGTTCCACTTTTTCGTCCAGCAGTGCCGGCAGGTGGCTTTGGCGCAAGAGTTCGATGCTCGCGTTGGCCGCGGCGCAGCCCAGGGCGTTGCCCGTAAATGTGTGCCCGTGGTAGAAGGTTTTTGTGCCGGCTTCGTGGGGCCGGGCCAGGAACGCGTCGAATATTTCCTGTGTGGCCAGGGTCGCCGCCAGCGGCAGGTATCCGCCGGTCAGGCCCTTGCCCAGGCACATCAGGTCCGGCGTGACGGCTTCGGCGTCGCAGGCAAACAGCCCGCCGGTGCGGCAGAATCCGGTAGCCACCTCGTCGGCTATGAGCAGAAGACCGTGGTCGGTAGTGAGTTTTCGGACGGATCTCAGGAAGCCCGGCGGGTGGGTGAGCATGCCGCCTGCGCCCTGGATCAGCGGTTCGACGATGACCGCGCAGTATTCGGCGGCGCTGCGCGAGAGGATTTCCTCGATCTGAGCGAGCACGCGGGCGCCGCCTTGCGCCCCGGACGGGTGGTGGTAGGGGTTGGGGCTGTCAACGAAGGTGGTTTCGAACAGCAGCGGTCCGAAGATACCGTGGAACGCCGCGATCCCGCCCAGGCTCACCGACCCGATCGTATCTCCGTGGTAACCCGAGCGCAGGGCGATGAACTTCCGCCGCGACGGTTGGGATATATTGCGGAAGTACTGAAACGCCATCTTCAGCGCGATCTCGACGGCCGCCGAACCGCTGTCGCTGTAAAAAACCTTTTCCAGGCCCGGAGGCGTTATTTGGACCAGGCGCCGGGCCAGTTCGATGCTCGGGCCCGAGGCGTGTCCCAGCAGCGTGGTGTGGGCGACGCGCCCCAACTGTTCGGTGACAGCGCGATCGATCTGCTCAACGCGGTGTCCGTGGAGGTTGCACCACAGGCTGGAAAAACCGTCGATAAATCTCCGCCCGCGGGTGTCGATGAGTTCGAAGCCTTCGGCATCGGCGATAACGCGTCCGGGCCCGTCGCCTTCGGCGATCCACTGCTTCATCGGCGTAAACGGATGCCATACGAACCGAGCATCGAGCTCAGCCAACTGTTCGGGCGTTATATTTGCGGGAGTGTCCATTGTGTCCATTCCGTTGCCGTTGTCGTTCGCCAGTTGCCACGCCGCTACCCCATCACCATGATAACGGGTGTGCCGACTTCGGCTTCGAAGAGTTTGTCGGCCCGTCCCTGGTTAACGGCTATTTCGATCATGTCCGTCGAGTTGAAAACGACAAGCGGTTTGTCGAGTTCCACGAGTCCGTACGTATGGACCAGCGGTCCGGCGTCTTGCGCGTTGCAGGTGGTCGTTACTGTTCTGAGGTTCCCGCCGACCTGCCTGGCCAGTTCTCCGGAGATGTTTGTTATCAGATTTCCGAATCGATCGATGTACATTACCTGGCCTGTTATGCAGGCGCCTTCGACGGACGGATTGGGCAGTTCGAACAGTTTGTAAGTGGCCGGTCTGGGACCGAGCGCGGAGATGTTCAGCCCGTTGAGAATATGTCCCGCCAGCGGGGCCATGATGTCACGTCCGTGGAAAGTACTCGAAATAAACCGCGGGTGATGCGGAAGGTTTCGGCAGAGGCGAATGTCCTGCAGCGGAAGAACGCGTTCGACAAGCGAGATTATACCGTTGTCTGGAAATATCACTGTCTGCTGCCCGTACCTGCCGGCCAGTATCGCCCGGTTGGTCCCCACGCCGGGGTCCACCACCGCCACGTGAACCGTTCCCGGCGGGAAGTGCGGTATGGACCTGGCCAGAACCAGCGCACCGGCCAGCAGGTCGTGCGGCGGGATATCGTGGCTGATGTCGATGATTTGCGCGCGCGGGCAGACTTGCAGGATCACGCCTTTCATAGCGGCTGCGAAAGGCCCTTCCGTACCGAAGTCCGTCAGTAATGTCACTATATTTGCCCGAGCCATCGATTACTCCACTACGCGAGCAGACATTTGACCAAACAATCGCCTCCGGAGAAAGCCGAAAAACCAAATCTCCGCGATCGCCTACGTTGGAGCCAAGTTCGACAGTTTGGTGGGCGCTAGCGGGTGGGGCGGTATAATGCGCGATGAGGACCGCATTATGAACACGGACCGCCGCACGTTTTTACGAAACACACTGGGACTGGCCGCCGCATCGGCCTTTGCGCCGCGGGCCCTTGCCGCCGACAGCGCCAAGCGGCGCCGATGGAACATCCTGCTGATCACGTCGGAAGACAACGGTCCGCACCTGGGCTGCTATGGCGACCCGTACGCCAAGACGCCCCATCTGGACGCCCTGGCGGCCGGGGGGGTGCGGTTCTCGAATGCTTACGTCAGCCAGGCCGGATGCAGCCCGTCGCGGTCTACGATCTTCACCGGGCTCTATACCCACCAGAACGGGCAGATCGGCTTGGCTACCCACGGGCTGCGAATGTACCGCAAGGGCACGCCCAACATATTCCACTCGCTCAAGGCCGCCGGATACACCACAGGCCTGATCGGCAAGATCCACGTGAATCCCGAGTCGGCGTTCCCGCTCGACCGTCACTGGAAGCGGCCGGGAGGCTTCCCGAACCGCGACGTGCGCTGGGAAGCGAAGACCGCGGGCAAGTTCATCGCCGGCGCCGACAAACCGTTCGCGTTGATGGTCAACTATAACGACGCCCATCGCCCGTTCATTCGACAGCAGCACGGTCTGCCCGCAAAACCGCTCGGGTCCGAGGATATCAAAACCCTGCCGGAGATCGGACTCGACACGCCGACGCTGCGCCGGAACACCGCCAACTACTACAACTGCATGAGCCGCCTCGACAGCGGTATCGCGATGCTGCTGAAGGCGCTGGCGAAAACCGGAAAGTCCGACAGCACGCTGGTGATCTATCTGGGCGATCATGGCGCCGACATCCTTCGCGGTAAGCGCACCCCATACGAGGGCGGCGTGAAAGTACCGCTGATCGTCTCCTGGCCCGGGCGTATGAAGGGCGGGCAGGTCCGCGATGAACTCGTCTCGACGGTCGACCTGATGCCGACGATCCTCGCCGCTGCCGCCGCCGCGCCTCTCGCCGGTCTGCCCGGTCGATCGCTGGCGCCGCTGGTCGAAGGCAAGAGAGTCGACTGGCGAAAGTATCTCTTCACGGAGTTCCACCTGCATTCGGGGCACAATTTCTACCCGCAGCGAACGGTCCGCAACGCGCGCTACAAGCTGATCGTGAACCTGCTGGCGGGGCAGGTTAACCCCGGGTACGCGTTTACGAACAATCGGTTCTTCAAGCCCGGCGAGATCGAAGGCGCTATCAAGAAGTCCCCCCGGCACATCCGCGACGCCTACGGGATTCTGCGCGTCGCGCCGGCCTGCGAACTGTACGACCTGAAGACGGACCCCCGCGAGTTCCACAACCTCGCCGGGAAGAGCGAACATCGCGCCGTGCTCGACGAACTGAAAGCCGCACTGGCTGATTGGCGCCACCGGACGAAGGACCCGCTGCTGGTTCCGGACAATCTGAAACGCCTCAAGGCGGAAGTCGACAGCCGCTGGAAGGGCGGAAAGTACAAGAAAAAGATGGATTGGAAGTACCCGTCCTATTTTTCGCCTCCGAACGGCGAGGTGACAATTTAGTCGTTTTTTGATATTTCAGCGACTGGATTTGACGGCTGAGGGGCTCAGGATGAGTCGTTGAAAAGTGCGGCTTGTGCCTCGCCGGTCTCGGCGATCAAGAGGGTTTGAAAAAATTGCAGCAGATGGCGGCTTTGACGCCCGGCGGTGCTTGGAATTGGTGACGAACGTTCATGGCTGCAGAACGATATCTTCCTGGAGCAGCGCCTTGAGTTTCTTATGCCGGGCGGTCATGCTTCGCACCCGTTCGAGCAGGGCTTTGCGGATATGCCGCGACACGCTTTTCCGGTTGACCTTCGGGGTTTGACTCATATGCCGGTTCATACATTTTGTTTTGGTTTGCCATCAGTTTGTCTCTTCAGGTTCGACTCTTTTGCGGCATCGGAAGATCAGGAAGTAGGGGATTACTCGCGTGTCGGCGATGTTGGGGTGTTTGGCGGCCGCTTGCCGGGATGCGTGTGGTTCAAATAGTTTCTCGACGCTGAATCCCGCTTCGGTCAGCGTGTTGAAATACTCGCTGAGCGTTCGGAAGAAGCGGGGGATCCGGAACGGTCGGGTGGTCTGGCGCACGTCGCGCGGCGCGCCGCCGAAGTACCATTCGTCGATATCGCTGCCGGGCCGGGACGGGGCGAGGGCGAAATAATCGCCCACCACCACGCCGGTCTTGTCGCCGCGATCGTCGTACATCCATCGCCACATTCGCGTCATCGTGCATGGGTGCGTCACCGAAAACTGAAACAGCCCGCCGGGTTTCAGCACGCGGGCGATCTCGCGAATCGACTCGGCGTAGTCGCCGAGATCCATCAGTGTCATCGTGCTGAGGGCGGCGTCGAAGGAAACGTCCGCCAGCATGCCCATGTCGCTTGCCGGCGCCTGGTGATATTCGATACCGCGCGGTTCGCCGGTTTCGTGATCGTTGGCGGATGCTATCATCAGGCGGCTGACATCTGTGCCCACCACCTCGGCGCCGAGGTCGGCGAACTTTCGGGTGTTGTATCCCTCGCCGCAGCCGACGTCGAGGACCCTCATGCCGCTGATGTCGCCAAGGAGTTCGAAGAACGCCGGATTGTTGACCATCTCGCGATAGACGTCCCATCCGGCGCGGACGGCTTCTATCCAGTCGGGGGCGTTGGCGTCCCAGAACGACGCGATTTCCTGATTGTCCATTTGATTTTCCTTGGATCGTAGAAGCGGCGTCTCGCCGCTTTGATCAACGCGGCGAGACGCCGCGTCTACGAACGGCGCCTCATATTCGCCTCCTGAGGCGTCCGGTTCAAAGCAGAATGTAGCAGATGAATGCGATCAGTGCCACTGCGGCTGCGAGCACCCACCACCATGCTGAGCGGTGAACTGCTCCCGCGGTGGCGAAGATGTACTCTCCGCAGACCGGGCACCGGGGCGAGTCGTCGTATATTTCAGCTCCGCAGTTTGGGCAGGGCGCGGTCGGCGGTTCGTCATCGCCGCCGAACTCTTCGAGATCGCTTTGGAGCGGTCCTTCGTCGGGCGGATTGTCGTCGTCCCATTCGTTCACGCAGACTAATATAGTCTCCAATGCTCCGCGGTCAAACGGTCTGGTGGGTCCGGGACAATCGCCTCTGAGCCTCTGTGTCGAAATCCAAACCGCCCGATACCCGACAATGTTAGATGCAATTGCCCGCGACGGCGGACGTTTGTGCCTTGGCACGGATGAAGAAGGTCGCTAGAATCGCAAAATCTTTTGTTTCCTGACACCGGGTGGGGAGGATGATTTGTATGGATGCGAATCTGAACAGGCGAAAATTTATCAAGCTGGTTTCTCTGGGCGTCTCGGCGGGCGCCTTGTCGAGGTTCGCCGGCGCCGCCGATGCATCGAAGGCGCGCCGCAAGCCCAACATCCTGTTCATCATGGTCGACGATCTCGGTAAGGAGTGGATCAAGTGCTGCGGGGCCGGCGGGATCGAGACGCCGAACATCGATGCGCTGGCGGCCGGCGGGATGCGATTCACCAACGCCTATTCCATGCCCCAGTGCACGCCCACGCGCGTGACGCTGCTGACGGGGCAGTACCCCTGGCGCACCGGTTGGGTCAACCACTGGGACGTTCCCCGCTGGGGGGTGGGCTACTTCGACTGGAAACACCACACGACGTTCGCCCGGGTGCTCAGGGGGGCGGGGTACGCGACGGCGGCCGCGGGCAAGTGGCAGATCAACGATTTCCGCCTCGTACCCGACGCGATGGACAAACACGGTTTCGACGAGTGGTGCATGTGGACCGGTTACGAGACCGGCGTGCCGGCAAGCGGAAGGCGTTACGCCGACGCGTACATAAACACGCGCCAGGGCTCCAGGACATACAAGGGCAAGTTCGGGCCCGACGTCTATACTGACTTCCTCGTCGAGTTCATGAAGAAACACAAAGACGAGCCGATGATGCTCTACTTCCCGATGGCGCTGACGCACGGTCCGCTGACCAACACGCCGGACGAGCCGAACGCCGCCCAAAAGCACCAGGCCATGGTCCGCTATACCGACAAACTCGTCGGACGCCTGGTCAAGGCCATTGATGACCTGAAGATTCGCGAGCGGACGATCGTGATTTTCACCACGGACAACGGATCGGGCGGCGGGCAGAGAGGCACGCTCAACGGGCGGAAGGTTCGCGGCGGGAAGGGCAAGGAATCTGAAGCCGGATGCTGCGAGCCGTTCATAGTCAACTGTCCCGGTCTCGTGGGCAAGGGGGTCGTCACCGACGCGCTGACGGACTTTACCGACATGCTGCCGACCTTTGCGGAACTCGGCGGGGCGAAACTGCCCGGTAAGTTTCCGCTGGACGGTAAGTCGATAGCGAAGGTGATTCTCGGTGAAGCCAAAGACTCGCCCCGCCAGTGGATCATGGCGCTGGGGCACGGTCCGGCGACTATGGACGCGAAGGGCATTCGCGGAAAGGCCGACTTCGCCACCCGCGTTATCCGCGACAAACGGTTCAAGGTCTGGGTTGGCGGCGATCGGAGGATCATCCGCCTGCACGACCTGAAGGCCGACCCGGCCGAGGAGAAGAATCTGCTCGACAGCACTGAAGCGGTTCACGTGGCGGCGAGGAAGAAATTCCAGGCCGTCATAGACGCGTTGCCCGAGAAAGACGCCCGCCCGAAGTACGATCCGCGAAAGGCCAATCCGTGGGATAAGTCAAGCGGTAGAAGGAAGAAACGAGCAAAGGGCCAAAAATGAAACGACGAAATTTTCTGAAATCGATTGGTTTTGGAGCGGTTGCCCTGGCGGCGCCCGGCGTGATGATCGGCAAGGGCGTCGCGAGCAAGCCCAAGCCGAACATCATCCTCTGCATGACCGATGACCAGGGGTGGGGCGACACGGGCTACAACGGGCGAAAGGAACTCAAGACGCCCGCCCTGGACGCGATGGCGGGCGAGGGTATCAGGTTCGATCGGTGGTACTCCGGCGCGCCGGTCTGCAGCCCCACGCGGGGCAGTTGCATGACCGGGCGGCACCCGTATCGATACGGGATATATTTCGCCAACGTCGGGCACATGAAGAGCGAGGAGGTCACGCTGGCCGAGGCGCTCAAGACTCAAGGGTACGCCACCGGACACTTCGGGAAATGGCATCTCGGCACGCTGACGCGGGAGACCAAAGACGCCAATCGCGGCGGTCCGCGCGGGGTCAAGCATTACTCGCCTCCGTGGAAGAACGGTTTTGACGTATGTTTCGCCACCGAATCCAAAGTGCCCACCTGGGACCCGATGAAGCGGCCCGGGACCGACAAGCCGTACGGTACGTACTACTGGGACTCTCCCGAGCACCGTGTTACCGAAAATCTCGAAGGCGACGATTCGCGCGTGATTATGGACCGGGCGATACCGTTTATCCGCGGGGCGGCGAAGGCGGGCAAACCGTTTCTGGCGGTGATATGGTTCCACAGTCCTCACCTGCCCGTTGTGGCCGGCGGGAAGTATCGCGAGATGTACAAGGGAAAGAAGGGGGTGGACTTTCTCGGGTGCATAACGGCGATGGACGACCAGGTCGGGCGGTTGAGGGCGGAGCTTAAGAAACTCGGGGTGTCCGACAACACGATGCTCTGGTTCTCCAGCGACAACGGTCCCGAGGGCGGGAAGTTCAACGGCGCCAACGGTTCGGCCGGTCCGTTTCGCGGGCGGAAGCGGAGCCTTTACGAAGGCGGTATTCGCGTTCCGGGGCTGCTGGTCTGGCCGGCGAAGATCACCAAGCCCCGCGCCGTCAAGATGCCGTGCAGCACGTCGGACTATTTTCCGACAGTCATGGAGGCGCTCGGTTTCAAGATGAAAGGGCAGCCGGCGCCCATCGACGGCGTGAGCCTCATACCGCTGATCGAAGGCAAGATGACGCGGCGCCCGCGCCCGATCGGATTCGAGTCGAGCGGGCAGATGGCGCTTATCGACAATCGCTACAAGATCTACGGCAAGCCGGGCGGAGGGAAGAGGAATCGCAAGAAGACCGCCTCGCCGGGCGGTGATTTTGAACTGTACGATCTGCTCGAAGATCCAGGAGAGAGCAAAAACATCGCCGCCGAGCATCCCGATATCGTCAAGGCGATGTCCGAGCAGTTGCTCAAATGGCGCGCCTCGTGCAAAGCCAGCAACGCCGGAGGCGATTACAAATAGCGCGAACTTTATGCGGTATTGCCGGCGGTTTGCCATCGGAAAATTGTGCTTTAAAGTACCGCATTAATGCCGATAGCTGACTTGGGAGTGTAGTGTCGAAATGAGCGAACGTACTGTAGATGGGATTTTCGGGGGGGACGAGGTTCATGGTGATGAGTTTGTGCGGTTGGTCGCCCATCGTTCATCCGACCTGCTGGGCGTGATGAAGGCGCTGTCCGCCAGCGACTCACCGGTCGACCTGATTAACCGCCAGTTGATCGCCAGGATACTCGGCCAGGCCACGCAACTCGTGGAACTTCTCGACAGGTACGGTGCGCAAAACAACAAGAGATGGCATATTTATCGACTGATGGCTGCTACGATAAAGCGTTTTGCAGATGTTAGTTATGAAATACACCATATCCTGAGCGTACTCCCGTCATACCGGCTGCTTCCGATCGACAAGGACTTTGTGGGCGCCACCAAAGAGGCTTTGGCGTTCAGTAATGGCGTGATTATGCGTTCCGGGATGGAGTTGCTCGCCCAGGCGGATGAGTTATTGGAGGTGTTGTCTCCGCCCGCGGTTTTGGATTCTCCCCATTACGTGAACCTTCCTCCGGGCGTCCTGCCTCGCGACCGTCCGGTCCACACTGAGGCGAATGTAAGTCAGACCGTCACGTTTCTGGCGACGGCGTTTCTAAACGTTGCTTCGGAGTGTCGGGATGTCCTCGCCGCCAGCCACGCAAAACCCGAGCAGTACGCTTCGTTCATACCCGATGCCATCAGCGAAGAAAAACTTCGCTACCTCTGCCATCGCCTTCACAATCTCCAATCGCTGTATGATACGTGGGTCTCCGACACGCAGACCGAGGAGGTCGATGAGAACCTGCCCGTTCTGCGCGGGCATATCAGTGTCGTTTTCCACCTCCTGACGATGGCCACCAGCCTCACCCATTACTACGAGAGGCATATTGATGCGGGGGGCAATTCGACGCGACGGGCCAAGGTCTCGATGGTCGATCCGGTTGAACTGCTCAGCACGACGATGAGTCACTCGATTTTATTCGCGGGTATTTATCTTGAAGCCGCCCGCACTCTCTGCCAGGACATGCTCAAGAGCTACGCCGAGATATGTGAGACCGAACTGCCCATACCCCGGTATCGAGGTTTTCACGTCCGCCCGTCGACGCTGGTGGCCAAGATCGTGCTGTATTACGGTAGTGACGTGCAACTGGAATTAGGCGGACGCTCCTACGACGCCGGCTCGCCGCTGGAGATATTTCGCGCCAACGAGACGATCAATGCACGCAAGCGCCAATGGTTGGCGGCGGAAATTGCCGATCACGAGTCCATCAAGGGCGCCACTTGCGAATCGGTCGACGTGATGGAAAGCGTCAGGAAGATTGTGATGGATCTTGCCAGTCAAGGCAAGATGATGATCTATGCCCAGCCCCTGGTTTTGCGCGATATCCCGATCCGCGAAAGCGGAACTCTTCTGGAGTGCGTTATCGATGAAGTCACTCACCTGCAGGCGACCGGGAAGATCGATATGAACCTGGAGCTTACGATCATCTTCAGGGGCGACAAGCGCGTTCTGAACGATCTGAAACTGCTGGCCGAGTGCGGGTACGGGGAGGATAACATGGGCAACGACATTGTCCTGCCCGCCGAATTGGCGTATTTGCGCAGGTGATCGCCGGATGCAGCGATCATTCCAGTTCGAGACCGGACTTGTCGGCGACTTTGATGGACCTTTCACCGGCGAGCATTTCCCTGAGCTTCGCACCGGCGAATTTCTTGCGCCATCCGGTCAGCAACTTCAGTGAGTCCGGTTCGGGTATTCCGTATCGCATGGAGCTGACCAGTGCGGCGTAGAGGGCGCGGCTGGCGAAGAGCGAGTGGCAGAGGTCTTGCGAGAGGCATATGGACTGTCCCATTGCCGAGACGAGATCCACCAGCATCTTGTCGATGGGGTTTTCGTCTTTCGGTTGGACCGGATCGGGCAGTTCGTTCTCCGGTATACCGCGTCCGGTTTCTATGGCCTGCAGGACGTTTTTCCCTTCCTTGCCTGCCAGAGGCTTCGGGAAGCCCTTGACATCCCGCAGTTCCTTGACGCTGGTGGGCATCCGGCGCGACAGGGCGGTCAGAACCTGGTCGCGCAAAAACGTGCGAGGCGGCATGTCGTAGCGGCGCGCGCCCTGTTCCCGCCAGGCGGCCAACTCGCGGAGTATCGCAAGCCTTCGCCGGTTCAGTCGCTGCCACCCCTGGACGCGCCGCCATCTGTCTTGCGGTTTGCAATCGAACAGGCCGGCGCTCTCGAGAGGCTGCATCTCCTGGCGCAGCCATGTTTCCCTGCCGAGCTTCTTCAATCGTTTCTTCAGGATCTTGTGGACCGCATCGAGATGGAGCACGTCTTCAACGGCGTAGTTGAGTTGTCCGGGGCTCAAGGGGCGCCTGCTCCACTCGCTGTAGCTCTTGTCCTGGAGAGTTTTCTTCGCGAGAAGCCCCCCCGCGAGCTTACCGTATGACAGCGGATATCCCAAACCGGCCAGCCCGGCTGCAACCTGCACGTCGAAGATGTTTGCCCCGGGACGCTTTATGTGCAGATAGCACATTTCCAGATCCTGAGACCCGGCATGCACGATCTTGCAGATATCACCGTCGGCGACCAGTTCCCAGAACTCCCCGGCGTCGACCTTGAACGGGTCGATCAGGGCGATGAGACCCGGCGTGGCTGCCTGGATGAGGCACAATTGCGGTTGGTAGCTTCGTTCGCGGATGAATTCAGTGTCGAAGCCGAACGTGCCGGCTTCCCTGAGCGCCTTGCAAACCTCGCCGAATCGTTTCGGGTCGGTTACCAGGAACTCAGACGGATCGGTGTTTTCCAGCGACACTACGCTACTCCCGAATCAGGGGGCTGCAACCCCGTATGCATTATCATGCCGCACAGGAATACTATTTCCCGTGGCATTATCTCGAATAAATCCCGTATTGTCGGCGGTCCGGGGTTTTCAGGAGCCCAGGGCCATTTTCATCGCGGCAATATGTTCTGGCGTCGTCCCGCAGCATCCGCCGATTATGTTTGCTCCGGCCTCGACAAGCGCCCGCGTGTGGGCGGCCATTGCTTCAGGGCTCTGCCTGAAGACGGTCCGGCCGTCGACGAGTTCCGGCAGACCGGCGTTAGCATGTATCAGTATAGGCAGGTCGGTGTACTTTCGCAGCTCGGTGGTGATCTCGATCATCTGCTCGATACCGTTACCGCAATTCGCTCCCAGTACATTCGCGCCGGCGGCGGGCAGTTCGCCGGCGACCTGTTTCGGATCGACGCCCATCATCGTCTTGAATCCCCCGGGCGTGGCGTCAAAGGTGAACGTGGTTATTATATCGAGTTCCGCGTCGAGTTTCCTGGCTGCACGGACAGCCGCAATTGCTTCCCCGATGTCCGTCATCGTTTCGATACAGATCGCCTTCAGCCCGGCTTCCAGAAGCGCGCCGATCTGCTCGGAGAAGACGGCTTCCATTTCGTTGGCGGTTGTGGTCCCGAGCGGTTGGAGAAAATCGCCGGTGGGTCCGACCGATCCCGCCACCAGCGCGCCCGGGGCGCCTTGAAGGGAATTACGCGCGCCGGCTAGGTTAAGTTCGCGGACCCTGTCTCCGCAGCCCATTTTTGCAAGCTTTGTCGCCGAGCCTCCAAACGTATTGGTCAGGACCAGGTCGCTTCCGGCCCGGGCGTATTGACCAGCCACCGATATTACGTCTTCGGCGTGTGATACGTTCCATTCCTCGGGGCACTGCTCGGGCGTAAGACCCCTGGCCTGGAGCATCGTGCCCCAGGCGCCGTCGGAGACAAGCACATTCTTGCCGGTCAATAAGTTCAGCAGTGCGCCCACGTTTGTGAGTTTCCTTTCATTGCAGGACAATTCCTCACAGGCCAATGATAGCAAGTGACGGGGCAATTACCAAAGCACAAATACGCAAACTGAGTGCGCGACCTGATGTTCTGGCGAAAATCAGGCCGCTCACAGAAGCAGGAGAGCTGCAGAGACCTGATGAACATCAGCTTGAACGACTACGGCAACGACAACGACAACGGCTCTAGCCACGGATGGCACGGATTACACGGATAATTACGACCACGGCAACGACAACGACAACGGTTGCGGCGGTGGTTGTGATTGTGGGTTTATCGGATTATTCTTTCGATTGTTACTTTGGGGTGTGATCCGTGCTATCCGTGGCCAATGCCGTAGCCGTTATCGCCGCCACCTTAAAAAAAGTCGCTCACCAAACCGATCCGCGGCAGGCTTCAGGCGTCGGGAGATTTCCCGCCCAGCATCTCATCGACCTTGGCCAGAAGCGTCGCGAAGTCCACGGGCTTCTCGAGGAAGCTCTTGACGGGCATCCACGTTTCGTCGATGTCGTCAGCACTGAAGCCCAGCGGGATTTCGGCATTGATTGCCGTCAGCATGACGATCGGAACTGCCGAGAGCCTCTCATCGCTGTGCATCTCTCGGGCAAGACCGAAACCCGCGGCGCTGTCTTCGGGGAACATGACGTCGAGAATCACCAGGTCGGGGGTATCTTCCAGCATCGCCTTTTTCCCGCTGTCGATATCCAGTTCGACTCGGACGTTGTGCCCGTGGCCTTCCAGCGCGAGCCTGGTCGCGGCGGTCAGGTCCACATCATCGTCAACTATCAGTATGTCAGCCATCGTATGTCTCCTTGGTCGCGGCTCGGGTGTTAATGGCGCCGGTTGGCGGCAGGATGGCCTGGAAGACAGTTCCCTTGCCGCTCTGGCTTTCAACTGTCAGGCCGATGCGGTGCTCTTGGGCTATTTCCTGGACGATCGCCAGTCCGAGCCCCGAGGAACCGCGGTTGTGTTGAGCCGCGTCAGCGGTTCGATAGTATTCCTCGAAGATGTGAGGAAGTTTTTCCGGTGGTATGCCTATCCCCTCGTCGCGGACAGTGACGTGCGGACGATTGTCAGGCCCGAGCTTGCAGGTGACGTGAACCGTTCCGCCCTCGTGGGAGTAGTTCACCGCGTTGGATACCAGGTTCTGGAAGAACATCTTGAGATGTTCTTCGACGCACGTGGTCAATGCGGGCTGGATGTCGGTTTCGATGGTGATCCGCCTCTGCCCGGCGGCGGGCAAGATCTGCTCGATGCACCATTTCAGCGGTTTCGCGGCGTCGAGAGTTTCGGGGATCACCGGGGAGCCTCCCTCCGACCTCAGATTTGCCAGGCGGAGCATATCCTGTATCTGCGAGGCCAGGCCCAGGCACCTGTGCGAGACCCTGCGCAATACGCCCAGCGCTTCTTCAGGCAGGTCGCCGCAGTAACCGTCGATCAGGACGCGCGCGTTGGCGTAAATTGCCGCACACGGAGTCTTGAGTTCGTGTGCCGTATGCATCATGTGCCGCGTACGCTCCTTCTGCGCCGCAATCAGGCGGATATTGGTTTCCGCCAGGTCGTGTTCGTGTTTGCGCAGCACGCTTGAAAACTGGGACGTCAGATACCATACGGCTATCAGAATCCCCCAGACCGAGGCGAGTGCTATGAGTATCCCGCTGGCGGACTTTTCGATACCGTCTCGGACCGCGGTGTCGAGATGGAGTTGCGAGGGCGGAAGGATACCCGCCAACTCGGAAAGAACGCACAGCAGAAATAACACGCATGCCAGAAGCGTTACTATGGAACTCTGGCGCGGAGTGAAGAAGATGCACGACAGAACGATGTGAAAGAGATACGCATCAGCCATCTGCGTCTCGAGGCTGCCGGCAAAATGCACGACTCCCGTAAGCACCAGGAGGTCCAGGACTATCTGCGTCCATAGGTTGGCGTGGAGGACGCGGGGTTCCGGTGAATCGCCGATACGCCGGAGGTGAATCAAATACACGGTATTGCACGCGGCGAGTATACCCGCGCAGACGAACGCCCAGATCGCGCCAGCTCTCAGGCCCAGGCCGGTCGGCAGGTTTCCGAGCAGAGAGAACACGCCGAACGCCGCCAACATGGCGATAATGCCCCACCGCAGCCGGCAGAACCATACTGCGTTCGTGGCAAGGGTATACTCCGAGGCGGGCGTCCCTCTGGTGCTGTGACGCGGCGGATCGGCCTGCCCTGTGATCGGCGCTTGCGGAAGTTCGTAACGGGTCGATTTGTTTTGGATATCGTCAGGCATCACAAGTACTTTTCGGTCCAGGCTCTCCTGACTGAGTTTTCCAGACTGTCCACAACTCAGATGCTCTTATACCCCGAATCCCGGTCTTATACGAGTGATTCTCGAAATACGCCGATCTAAAATTCGTCGTAGAAGATCCGTTCGTCCGCCAGACCCTTGGCCTGAAGAACGCGCGTTACAGCGTCGATCATCGGGGGCGGACCGCACAGGAAAGCCTGTCGCTTTCCGCCATCGGCCTCGATCATCTTGTCGAGAGATAAATGGATGAAACCGGTTTCACCATCCCAGTCATCGTCGTCTTTGGGCTCTGACAGCCCGTAGATCACGTGGAAGTTCGGATACCGCCCGGCGAGTTCTTCGTACATGTCAAGATAGAAGACGTCCTCTTTGGCCCGGCACCCGAAGAACAGCCAGCATGTCCGATCCGGCTGCTCTTTGTACATTGAAATTATGATATTCTTCATCGGCGCCATACCGGCGCCGCCGCCAACGCAGATCAGTTCGGTCTCGGGGTCCTCGTCGAAGATGAAGTCGCCGTACGGTCCGGTGAATTCGACCGGATCGCCGACCTCGAGATTGTGGAGATACGTCGAACCTATGCCCCCGGGAATCAGGCGGACGACCAGTTCAACTTCATTGGTTTCGTATGTCGCCGAACTGATTGAATACGCGCGGAAAACCGGCCCGTCAGGCGAGGGGGCCATGATCTGAACGTACTGGCCCGGGCGGGAGAATATCTCGGCCGGTTCGATAAGGCTGAAGCGTATCTCCTTGATATCGCCCGTCATTGCGGCGGTGCTCTTGACGGTGGCGCTGAAGAGTTTTACGTTCAGCAGGTCCTCGGGGATCCTGACGTTGATATCCTGGCGGATCTTGACCTGGCAGGCGAGGCGCACGCCGTCGCGCCTTTCTCCTCTCGATATGTAAGGCGTTTCGGTGGGCAGGATCGGACCGCCGCCGTCGAGCACCTTGATCTTGCAGAATCCGCACGTGCCCTGCCCGCCGCATGCTGACGGAATGAATATCTTCGACTCGATCAGCCCCGAAAGCAGCGACTGGCCTCCCTCGACCTCGAGCGATTTTTCGCCGGCGTTGACGTCGATCGTGCAGATTCCGTAATTGACCAGCACGCTCTCGGCGATGGTGAGAAGCACCGCGAGCCCGACGACCAGCAGAACCAGAACCAGTATTGACCAGAGAAATACCATGAATGCTATCCGTCAGATCTTGACCATTCCCGCGAAGCCCATGAAAATCATTGCCATGATCCCGGTTATTATCATAACGACCGCCACGCCCTTGAACGGTCTGGGAACGTCGCTGTAGGTCATCTTCTGCCTGAGCCCCGCCATCAACACAATCGCCAGCATCCAGCCCACGCCGCCGCCGAACCCGAACGCCACCGACTGAAGGAACCCGTAGTGCCTCGTGATCATCAGCAGCGAAGCGCCCAGGATCGCGCAGTTGACGGTGATCAGCGGGAGGAAGATACCAAGCGCGTGGTACAGCGTCGGGCTGAACCGCTCGACGAACATCTCGACGAACTGCACAAACGCCGCGATCACCGCGATAGCGATAATGAACCAGAGATGCTCTATCCCCAGGGGGATCAGGACGTAAGTGTAGATGCACCAGTTAAGCGCCGCGGTGCAGATCATCACGAACACAACGGCCGTTCCCAGCCCCAAAGCCGTGCCCACCTGGCGGGAACATGCCAAAAACGAGCACATGCCCAGGAAGTTCGTCAGCAGGATGTTGCTGGTGAAGATCGAGGCGATCAGGATTACCCAGGGTGATACCTCACTCATGGCGAAGTCTCCTTGTCTGGATCGTTAGCGCCGCTCATGTAGTTGTAAAGTGCGATCAGGAATCCCAGTGTGATAAAGGCGCCCGGCGCCAGTATCATCACCACATTCTGCGGATACCAGCCTTTGTTGGCGACGGTCTCCATAATCGTGTATCCGAACAACTGGCCCGCGCCCAGCAGCTCGCGGAAGAAGCCCACCGAGCAGAGGACTATCGTGTAGCCGATCCCGTTGGCGAAACCGTCGAGCATCGATACTACCGGCGGGTTTTGCAGGGCGAAGGCTTCGGCGCGCCCCATGACGATGCAGTTCGTGATGATCAGCCCCACGTACGGGCCCAACTGCTCGGACATCTCGAAGTAGAATGCCTTCAGCAGCAGGTCGAATATGATTACGAACGTCGCGATGATTGCGACTTCCGCGATCATCCTGACCCGGCGGGGCGTTACGTCGCGCAGCAGCGAAACAAAGAGGTTCGACCCGACACACACGAACGTCAGGGCGATACTCATCACCAGGGAGTTCATCAGCGTGGTGGTCACCGCCAGCGCCGAGCAGATACCCAGAATCTGGATGGCGATGGGGTTGGTCACCCACACGCCGGCCTTGAAGGTCTCTTTACCCTTACCGCAGCATATACCGCTTCCGCAACCGCCGATTGGCGCCGGGCTATTGGCCATCTGGCACCCCCGGCAGTTTTCCTGCGGTTTTGGCTTTGGCGATCTTGTTGATAAGCTTGTTAAGCATATCCTTAACCTTGCCGCTTGTTATTGAGGCGCCGGTTATCGCGTCTATTTCGTTGCTCTGATGATTTGTGCCCGCCCGCTTGATGAGTATTCCAGGCTTTCCGGAACTGTCGTATATGCTCTTTCCTCGGAATCCGTTCTGGAAGGGGGCTTTGGCTATTTTGGCGCCCAGACCGGGTGTCTCTTCCTGCTTGTAGAACGTGACGCGGTATATTGTCTTCAGGTCCGCCTTGAGGCAGAGCAGGCCTTCGATGGGTTTCCACATGCCATCGCCTTCAAACGTTATCGCCCAAAGCCGTCCGTGTTCGGGGTGGTCGCTGAAGTAAACGTGTCTGGCACCGTAGAGCGCGGCGCGGTCAGTGTCTTCCTTAACCTTCTGCTCGCGAATCTTGACGATCTCTTTGGCCGATGCGTTCGCATCGAAAGAAATACCAAGAACCGTCATGATATTCCTGTCCTTTTTGGCCGCCAGGTTATCATCGTAGGCTTCTTTCGTCAGTGCATTTACCGCCGTCAGCGCCGTTGCGCAGACCAGAGCAAGCAATGCGGCGTACACGATCGTGTAGAGGTTACTTTTCATTACGCAACCCCCTTACGTGCATGGCGATGAACACCTCGTCGATTATCGGGGCAAACATATTGCCCGTCAGAATCGCGAACATCATTCCTTCGAACAGCGGTGTTTTCAATCGTATCAGGGCGGTTGCTATCCCGATCAACGCGCCGTAGACAAACTTCCCGCCGTTGGTCATCGGGCTCGATACCGGATCGGTGGCCATGAAAAACGCTCCGAGCAGGAGTCCGCCCGCCAGGTAATGCCACACCACCAACTGCATATCTCCACCGACCAGCACTACCGTCATAACGCCGAATCCGACCAGTAACGGAATTACCGTCCGCCAACTCGCCACACCGAAAATCAACAGAAGTACGCCGCCCAGAATGAGCGCCAATGCCGATGTCTCGCCCGCGCAGCCAAGGACGTTTCCATAAAAAAGGTCGCTGAGGGGCGCGAATTTGGGTATTTCAGCCGCCGCGTCGTACAATGGAGTGGCTTGTGAGACAGCGTCGACGGATGTTTCGGCGTACTGTCCTAATCGCCCGAACCAACCGCCGCCCGGTTCGATCCAGGCTCCGCCCATTTCCCCGCCGTAACTCAACAGCAGGAAACACCTTCCGACGAGCGCCGGATTGAACAGGTTTCGTCCGGTCCCGCCGAAGATCTCCTTGCCCACCAGAACACCGAACATCACACCGACCGCGACCATCCACAATGGAAGGCCCGGCGGTAGTATAAGCGGGAACAGCAGCCCGGTAACGAGGAAGCCCTCGTTGATCTCTTCTTTGCGAATCACCGCAAACGCCACTTCCACCGCTCCGCCCGCCATGTAAGAAACCATGATCATCGGCAGCATTCGCCATCCGAAGAAGTAGAACGACGCCATCGTGCATGGGATCAATGCGATGATAACCATCGACATATAACGCTTCACGTCCAGCGGATCGCGGGCGTGTGGGGCGAGCTTGCTCTGGGTCAGGGGGTTGAACATGAACGCGTCGATCGCGTCGAACAGCGGTTTGAGTGCGCTCAGCGATCCGCCCTTCTGAAATGTCGGGCGGGCTTTGTCCAGGAGGTTGGCCAGGAACTTCATGCCACATCCTCCTCTTGGTTCTCTTGGGCCGCTTGTTCTTCCGGTTCCTCAGCAGGGGGGCCCAGTTCCTCGGCGATTCTCACCTTGGCGCGGACTAATTCGTCGTACAGATCGATTTTCGACGGGCAGATATACGAGCACAGCCCGCATTCGGCGCAGAGGTCGGTTCTGAGCCTCTGGGCCTGTTCGAGTTCGTCGCTGAATAGGTATTTGTGTATGGCGTTGGGCATTATGCCCGCCGGGCAGACGGTGACGCACTGTCCGCATGCCACACAGGGGCGCCTCTCGCCGCGAAGCGACGTGCTGAGATTCTCTCCAAACGCCTTTTTCAGGGTGCTGGTGAAGCACTTGCTGAACGATCGCCTGTCGCACCCGAGACGAAGCCATCCAAACATCTCACGCACGGTGGGCGTTTCCAGGACGGTCAGGCCGGAACATTCGGTATCGATTCCCGCCTGGTCTTCAGTGATTTGGGTACCTGTAAGGATTCCGCCGTTGACCACGCGCACGTTGTCGTCTTGCGTCAGGCGTCCGGCGATGATTTTGTCGATCGGGTAGCCCACCGGGACTTCCAGATGCAGGGGATCTTTTACCACCGGACCGGCCAGGGAGATTATCCGGCTCGTGCAGGGGCGGTTTAGAGTCAGGGCGCGGTCGAAGGCGATAACACCGGCTGCCGGAATGAACCAGACGGTCTCGTCGCCCTCGGTAAACAGGCCCAGATGCCTGGCGAGCAGCGTTTGATTATCGAAGGGATACCGCATCTGCAGGGGCACTTCGGAGAGTTTCAACCAGGCGTGCCCGCGGATGGTCTTCTGGATATCCTGGGCCAGCTCGAGTTTCACATTGGGCAGGACAAGGTGAATCGCCTGATACTCAAGCAGCGACTGGAGATGTTCGAGACCGCGGACGAGTTCATTGATGCTGCCGGTGCATATGGCGCTGCCCCTGGCGACGAAAGGCTCAAGATGCACCGTCGAGACGATTACCGCGCTGGGCGTGCCATCGGGATCCGCCACCTGGTGCGTGCGGGCGTTGCTGACAAACTGCCACGCTCCCAGTTCCAGGAGCTTGCGGCGCTTTTCGGCGGCCTGACCGGAATCGTACGGTACGTGGGTCGGAAGTTCAGGATCGGGCGCCGGGTCGGGAGGGCAGTTGAGGTTCTCTATGACGATGTGTCCGTCAAGCCGCGAAAGCCCCGCCGTCCCGCCGCAGGGCGCCAGCAGCGGGACCGAGAAAGCCTCGGGATCAACAGCCAGCGTCTGACCGCTGCTTACGCTGTCGCCATCGGCGACACGAAGCTCGCTGAATTTCAAGTGTCTGCTGTGCAAGGGTATACACAGCTTCTCGGGCGGGGAGAGTTTCTCGACGACCCCGGAAGGACCGCCGATGAGATTCACGTTGTATCCGCCTCTTGGCTTCATGTGAGTCGTTTTTTCCTGATCGAGTTAAGAGCGTCCTGTCAACCGGTTTCACGTCAGTGAATCTTCCCAAACGATCAAATCCTGGTTAAGAAGTTGCTGGAAAAGCGGTTGTATATCTTCGACGAGGTAGCGGCTGATGGCGTCTTCGGCCTGGGCCCATCCGGCGAGTTGATGTACCGCGGATTCGCACAGGCGGTGTACTTTGCTATGGAGCACGTCCCGCTCCTCGCGGGCGAGGGTGAACTTGCCCCTGCGCTGGTCCGTTCCGAGTGTCTTGCCCGCGATATTTTCGTCACCGATACGGTCCAGCAGATCGTCAGCCAACTGGTAGGCTGTTCCGATCAGGTATCCCGCCTCTTCGAGGGCCATTTCCAGGTCTCGGTCCTCCCGGCCGCAGACGCCGGCGACGAAGGCGAAGAGCGGGCCTGTCTTTCCGCGGGCGAGTTCCAGGCAGGTCGATTCGTCGAGAATCGTGCCCCTGAGCATCAGTTCGCCTTTGGCTTCGGCGGTGATGACCTCCTTGAGCTTGGCAAGGAATTTCGTGAGGTATCTTCCGCCATCGGTTCCCATGACCAGTTCGATGGCTTCGCACAGAAGTATGTCCCCGATCAACACCGCTCCCGAGGCACCTGTTACGCGCCACAGAGACGGCAGACCGCGTCTGACCTCAGCGTTGTCGATAACGTCGTCGTGACAGAGGCTGGCGGTATGCGCAAGTTCGATTGCCGCCGAAAGCTGCGCCGCATCAGACCAGTCATCGGCGCCCGGAATGCCCTCGATAAGCCTGCCGGCAAGGCGGGAGCGCAGCATTTTACCGGGCATCATCCGGCTTACGTCGAGATCGATGAGGCTGGAGGCCAGCTTGCCCACGCGCGTAACGATAATTTCATGCACGCAGGCGAGAAACTCATCGGCGGTTGGTGAAATCATTGCCTTCAATCCACTCTTCTCTGTTCAGCACCACATTGTCCGGCAATGACCCGTATATCGAGCAAGCCGATCAAGTTTCCCGTGATTCTCCGGGGGCGGGCATTCTACGCATATCGCCGTCGGCATGTCAAGCGTCAATTATGGTCCGGCGAATCCGGTATACAGGCCCCCGAAGTCTGTCGGGTAGTCCACGGGCCTGGCGCCGGGCATGTCAACTCGCGGATTGTCGTCGAGGGCTTTCTTCCCGGCCTGGAGTGCCTTGAGAATCGCCACGTACCTCGGGTCTGATTTGCTCTTGAAAGGGGCTTTAGCGTCGTCAGCAGCCATGCCTCCGGCGGATTTCGCCAGCGACGCGGTCAGCAGGCGGCTGGATTCGGGGCGGGTCAGGTTGACATCGGTGACGCCCATGCGGACTTTGACGCGCGCGGACTTGATTGCCGATCTGAGGCTTTTCATCCATGGACCGCTCCAGAGGTCTCGCGAGCCCGGCGTTCCCGGGCGGGTATTGTCGTACGTGGCGTAATAGGGGCAGTTGGCGTCGATCCAGGCGTAGATTATCCGGCGGTCGTTGTCCGCCATCTTTGTCATCTTCACCTTCTCGCCATGATCGCTTTCGATGAGCCTGGTGAGTTTGCTGACGTGCGAACCGGTTTCCATCGGCTTGAAGTTATCGGTCAGGCCCTGGTTGATGTAGATATAATGCACCTGCCTTGAGGCCAGCAGGTTGTCGTATGCCATGTTGAAATACTGTGTCTTGTCGCCCGAGAGGTCCATCTTGCCCGTGGGCGCCGCGCCGCTGTGACACTTTCCGCAGTACTTGTCGAGTACGGGCTGGACGTGTCTGGCGAAGCTGATCGGCTCGGGCTTGCCCCATGGCGGGGGTTTGATCTCCGAGGGGGCGCGCCTGAAGGCGATCCGCCTGGTGACCGGGGCGGTTACGTTTCTCGGTTCGTGGCATCCGATGCAGCTCTGGCGCTCGCCGGGCATGATCTGCGTGGTCGAGCCCATGCGAATGATCTCCTTACCGTCCGCATCGACGGCCTGGAAGTACAGTTCGCATCCGCTGGGGGCCTTGAAATGCGCCGACCCGTCGGCTTCGATTGGCACCGTACCGAAGCAGGTCTTGACGTAGTACGATGTGCGGGCGATTACCGGGTCGTGGTCGTACACCCGCCGCCCGCGCATGTTGCACCGCTTGGGGACCTGGGTCATGATGCGGATTTCCTTGACCGTTCCGCGCTTGATTCCCTTGTCGACCAGTCCGATGTTAACGTCCGAGACGAAGAAGGTACCGTAATTTTCCTTCGAGGGCGGTATCGGGAGGATTATCTTCGGGACCTTGCGCGGCGCCAGCGGTACGGGATTGAAACACGAAATTTTTGGGTCCTCGCAGACCATCGTCCTGTTGCCTTTGGCGTCCAGCGCGTAGATTCGATACCGCCCCGGTCCGCCTCTTGCCGGTCCGCCGTACGCCGTCACGAACAGGTCGCTCGTGACGGGCCAGGGGTCGCGGAACGCCCAATACCACTGCCTGTCGCCCGGTCCGCCGCCGGAGTGGACCTTCTTGCTCGGCCCGTAGAAGTATTCCGGCGTGATGTTCGTAATGGCAGCCGGGTTCTCCGTGCCCAGCGACCGGTCGATTATCCCGATCGCGCCAACGGGGTTTCCGTGATGCGGTCCGAGAGTAGCGAGTACCTTCTGCGTACCGGGGATCTGCTTGGCCTGCCAGATCGTGTTGGGGTTGGTGATCGTATTTCCGTAGAACAGTTGCACTCGCGTCCCGTCGGGGTTGACCGTCCAGAGGCTCTGGAGGGTGAACAGGCTCTTGTCGAGATACTCCCACCGCATGAACAGTATCGACCCGTCGTCCATCACGTAGGGCGACATGCCGGCCAGCGTGCTGAATTCGATCCGCCTGATATCGCTGCCGTCGGCGTTCATCGTGAACAAGGCTGAGGCGAGCCCCGGTTGGCACATCGAGTAGCTCTTGCCCCGCGTCGAGGTGAACGTTATCCGCCCGTCGGGCAGGTATACCGGGTGGACGTCGTGGAACCGCCCGGTGGTTATCTGCCTCAGACCGCTCCCGTCGACATTGATCTCGAATATGTGGAACGAATCGGGATTGCCCCGATACCCGAGTTTCTTGCCCTTGTCGGCGTCGGTCCTGTTGACCCGCATCCACGAGAACAGCAGCTTCTTCGCGTCGTAGGACGGGCTCATGTCGTAGACCACCCCGTCGTCGCGGCGGAAGATCTCCTTTTGCCCTTTGTCGGGGCTGGACGCATCGTATGTGTATATCCCGCCGCCGGCCCGGTAGACCCGCCAGCAGTAGATCGTTCCCACGCCGAACGGTTTGCCGAAGTGGTGGCGCTTGACGAATGCGAATGGCCCGCACCCTTTAACCGCCGCAGCCGCGTCGAAGTCGGAGGAGTTCTTCTCCGTTCCGTCGAGGCGTGCCGGCTTGGGAGCCGGAGCTCGCTTGACTGCGACAGGCTTGGGCTTGCTTTTGGGTTGGTCCGGGAGTTTCACCAGCGACACGTCGTCGTACCACGCCTGGCCGGTGGATTGGCCCCACCCGCCGAAGAGGCAGTTGATCTGGACCTTGGTCTCGTTGTTCGTTCTGAACACCCTCGATACTCGCGTCCAATCCTTCGTGCCCGTCACCGCCGGCGTTTCGGAGCCTTTCAGGGCCTGGATGTTGAACATGGCGCCCTTGGCGCCGCGGATGTCGCGGGTCTTGATCCATCCGGACAGTTCATAGCGCGTATTGGGCTCGAGCTTCACTATCGCGATCCACGCCGCGTCGGCGCCCTTGTCCGATCGGATCGAGACGCATCGTTTGCCTGTCCTGGCGGACTCTTCGACCCTCCACTGCACGCGGTCTTTCCCGCCCCAGGCCTGTGTTTTCCAACCGTGCGCGCCGTTGGCGGATTTGTCCTCGAAGGAGGCGTTCAGAAGGAGGTTTGCGGGCTTTTCGGCGCCCTTGGCGCGTGCCGCCTGAGATGAGACGAGTATCGCAAAAGTGATAACCGCCAGGGTCAGGGCTTTACGTGTGCAGGTGTGTATAGTCATTCAGAAATACTCCGCTTTATGCTGCCGCCAATTCTACTGCCTAACGGTTAGCGGCGGGCGGTATTACGAGGATTCACCCAGCCGGGACACCCCATAATACCATATTACCGCCGCCGCAGAAACCGGATTTGAAACAGGCTTGACTCCGCCGGGCCCCAGACGGGATACTCCCTCGAAGAGTCGCTTTTGAGTACCTGATGAAAGAAGGGAGCAGTTATATGAATACAAGTCGTCGAGAGTTTCTGAAAGTTATCGGGACCGGGGCGTGTCTCGCAATCGCGTCTCGAGCCTCGCGTGCCGCCGCCGTCGCGAAGAATCCCAATATTGTTCTGTGCATGGCCGACGATCAGGGATGGGGCGATATGGGATACTACAATCATCCCTTTGTCAAGACGCCTAACTTCGACGCGATGTCCAGGGTTTCCCTGCGACTGGACCGCTTCTACGCTGCGGCTCCGATCTGTTCGCCCACCCGGGCGAGCGTCCTGACCGGGCGACATCCGCACCGCTCGAACGTGCTGAGCCACGGGCTTTCCATGCGCCCCCAGGAGATCACCATTGCCGCCGCCCTCAAGACCGCGGGATACACGACGGGACATTTCGGCAAGTTCCACGTGGGCTCGATGCAGAAATCCAGCCCCGTTAATCCCGGGAAGTTCGGTTTTGACCGGTGGTTTTCCGCGCCCAACTTCTTCGACCAGGATTCGGTGATGAGCAGCAACGGCGTGGCCGTTGAATGTAAGGGCGAAAGCTCGCAGATCACCGTCGACGAGGCGATCAAGTTCATCACCCAACAGGCCAAGGCCGACAAGCCGTTCCTGGCGGTGGTCTGGTTCGCAGCCCCGCACGATCCGCACGAGGCCAGCGCCGAGGATATGGCTCTGTACAAGGGCAAGCCCAAGGCCGGTTACTATGCGGAGATCACGGCCATGGATCGGGCGTTCGGCAGGCTGCGCGGCGCGGTGCGGTCTCTGGGTATCGCCGACAATACCATTCTCTGGTACAACAGCGACAACGGCGGCCTGGTCGACGCCAGCAGCGGGGGGCGCGGCAGGAAGGGTTCGATTTTCGAAGGTGGTCTGCGCGTGCCGGCGATGATCGAATGGCCCGACCGCATCAGCAAACCGCGCACGAGCAAAGTTCCCTGCTTCACGTCCGATATTTTTCCGACTCTGCTGGAGCTTACCGGAACGAAGATTCCCCACAATCGCCCGCTGGACGGGATGAGCATTGCGGGTCTGATCGACGGCAAGATGACCTCGCGCAGCAAACCGATGGGCTTCTGGAGCCCTCTGGGCCGCGGTCGATCGACCTGGAGCCACAAGATTCTCGGCGCCTTGCTGAAAGCACAGAAGGAGGGCAAGGAAATCGGCGACGCCAGCCGCCTGGACATGGACGCAGGCGAGATAAAGAAGATATTTCCCGAAGACAAGTTCCCCGGCCAAGCCGCCTGGCTGGACTGGCCCTGGAAACTGCATCGCATGCAGGGTGGCGGAAGGAGCAGGAAGAAAGCCAAAGCACCCGCCCCCAGCGGCGTGAAGCTCGAACTGTACAATCTCGCCGAAGACCCCATGGAAGCGAAAAACCTGGCCGACCAAAACGCGGATCGGGTCAAGTCCATGCGCACCGCACTCGAAAAATGGCTGGCGTCGGTAGTTCGCAGCCTCAACGGAAAGGACTACAAGTAAATCTCGGATTAACGCATTAGATGATACGAAGGACAGGTGTGCAAATGAGACTGATTCAGCGTTTATTGATCGTGGTTATCGTCGCGGGCGTCTTTACCGGTTGCGGGACTGTTTCGGCGGTCGACAAAGCCCCGCCCAAACCGAAGAAGCCCGCCCCCGCCGCCAAATCCGCATCCACCGGCGCGCCTAGCAGGGCAATGATCGCCGACGCCAGGGCGCTTCGCAATAAGCTGCTGGCCGATCCGCACCGCCCGGGCTACCACTTCGTCACCCCCGAAGGCTTCTGCGGACCGTTCGACCCCAACGCCGCGATATTCTGGAAAGGGCGATACCACCTGATGTACATCATCCAGACCACCAGGGGACCGACAAGGGGACACACCTGGGGGCATGCCTCCAGCAGCGACCTGGTCCATTGGCGGCAGCACAAACCATCGCTCGTGCCTGACGAGGGCGACAAGGGCATATTCAGCGGAGGGATATTCCTCGACAAGAAAGGTGTGCCCACCATCACTTACTGGGGCCTGGGCCACCGCAAGACGCGAGGCGTTCGAGGCATCTGCCTGGCCAGCAGTACCGACAAGAACCTCGACAACTGGACCAAGAACCCAAAGAACCCGGTTATTGCCTCCACGGGATTCGGCTATGCGGCGCACAACGTCGGCAAACCCGGCGAGTCGATCTACGGGAGCGCCGACCCCTCGGCGATCTGGATCAAAGACGGGAAATACTACATCCTGACGGGCAATCTCCTGGTCCTTAACGAATTCGGCAGGAAAGGCAAGCAAGCCAAACACCTCGGCGACACGCTGTATCTCCTGAGTTCCGACGACATGATCAACTGGAAGTACATGCATCCGTTCTACAAGTCCGACCGCAAGTGGACCAGGGCCGATGAAGACAACATGTGCCCCGAGTTCTTCCCCCTGCCCGCCAAGGCGGAGGGCGGCGCCGACAGCGGGCGTCACATGATACTCTGCATCAGCCACAACCTCGGCTGCAGGTACTACATAGGCAAGTACGCCAACGACCGCTTCACCCCTGAACTCCACGAGCGGATGACCTGGGCCGACCAGATGTTCTTCGCCCCGGAAACCTTCGCCGACGCCAACGGCCGGCGGATCATGTGGGCATGGATATTCGACGGACGCAGCCACAAGACCGCAAGGGCAAACGGCTGGTCGGGCACTATGAGCCTTCCTCGCGTGCTGTGGCTCGGAAAAGACAATACGCTGAGGATGAGGCCGGCGAAAGAACTGGCGACTTTGCGATACAACGCAAAGAAACTCGCCGGCGCGAGCGTCAAAGCCGATTCCGAGCAGGCCCTCAAGGGCGTCTCGGGAGACAGCATCGAAATATCGCTGGATATCACCGGCGGGAGCGCCAAGCAGTTTGGCGTGAAGGTATGCTGCTCGCCCGACGGTAAGGAACAGACGCTTGTCTACTACGACGCGGTAGACAAGAAGCTCAAGGTGGACACGCGGAAGTCATCACTGGGCGAAGGCCCCAAGAAAATCGAAGCGGCCCCCTTCGAGCTGAAAGCCAACGAGCCGCTCAAGCTGCGCATCTTCGTGGACAAGTCGGTAGTGGAAGTATTCGCCAACGACCGCCAGGCAATCGCCCGAAGAATCTACCCGACCGACAAGAAAAGCACAGCAGTAAAACTCTTCGCAAAAGGCGGAGCTATCAAAACCTCAAGCATACAAGCCTGGGACATGATGCCCTCAAACCAGCATTGAGCGATTATTTCTTCCTTGCGGCGATCTTTCTGTCCAGCAGGAATTTCCAGCCCCACTGTCCGTCCCATGTATGGGTCACGGTCCGGTCGGCGTTACGGACTTTCTTGACGTTCACTTTGTAGCGGTACGCCGCCCGGAGACGGTTGCCTTCGATCTGGATGATAAAGAACCCGGACGTCGTATGCCCGTCGTTGATGCACGTCCACTTCTTCGTCTCGCCCTCGGGCGCCCAATACCGCAGCCCCGTGCCCGTGTGCCCGTAAAGGTACAGGACGATATTGTACTTTTTGGCGGTGTTGTATGCGGCCTTCCAGTCGTTTTTATGCCACCAGTTCGTGTCAAAGCCGCAGTGGGCCATGAGCACCACCGGTCGGCCGCTGTCGCCGACGCACCTGGCCAGGTCCCGCTTGAGGAAGCCCAACGCCCCCTGTGGATCGTGCCACACTCGGTTGTAGCGCACCTTTGCGTTCTGCTTGTCGGCGGGGTAGATGCCCAGGCTGACAAAATGCACGTCGTCCCAGTCCCAGGAGTAGTGCAGACCGTTGTCCGAGAGGTTCGCCAGCCAGCCTTTGCGTTTGCGGATGGCGTTGCGCTTCTTCAACTCGGCCTGGAAGTTGAGGGGGCTTTTCTTGCTCTTGCCGATCGGCGGACCATCGTGGTTGCCCCAGGTTTCGTACACGCGGAACTTCAGCATGCCGTCCGCAGCGTCCAGGCCGAAATGGGCGATGAACGCCTTGAACTGCTCGGCGGTGTAGTCCTTGTCGCCGACGACCTTGTCACCGTCGTCGATGCAGTCGCCCAGAAGGACCACGCCGCGCGGGGCGTTGATCTTGTCGCCGCCGAGTTTCTCGGGCCATCGCTTGCCTGCGATACGGTTGATCTCTTCGATCGTCTCGCTGTTGTACTTGTTCCAACCTTTGGATTCGAACGCCTTGAAGTGGCTGTCGGAGGTGGAAATAAACGTAACGTCGCGCCCCTTGGGGATTGCTGGCGTCATGTCCGGAGCCTGAACGCAAGAGCACGACAGGCACGCCGCCAGCGCTAGTGTCAGCAGTTTCTTCATAAGGAATGTTGCGAAGGTCCGCGGCGTTCTATGCCAGCGCCTTCTTGCAGAATTCGAGACATTTCGCTACTTCTTTGACGGCGTCCGAACCCTTGGGGACCGGGTATTCCAGTTCGATGTCGGCGGGGAAGGGGGCCTTGATCTTCTTCATGTATTGCAGTATTTCCGCGATGGCGCTGTCGCCCTTGCCGAAGGGCATGTTGGCTGCACCGTTGGTCTTGAACTTGCGGTCTTTCACGTGCAGGCTGATAATCTTACCGGGATACTTTTTCATTATCGACAGCGCTGATTCGTTATTGCGCGCCGCGTAATGGCCGATGTCGAGATTCATGGCGACGTACTTGTTCTTCTTGAACCAGTCGACGTCATAGGTTGTTGGCGTCAACTGCGTGTGATTGTGCATTCCGATCAAGACCTGGTGTTTCTTGGCCAGCGCCGCGGTATGTTCGGCCGCGCCGCCCGATATTTCGCGAGTGATGCCTTTGGCGCCGAGTGCTTTGGCGGCTTTGAAGTAGTATTCCATTTCCGCCTCCGGCATCTTCCCATTGCCGATACTGCCGAACTTGACGATGTGGATATTCACGCCCGCGTCGTTGTACTGCTTGCGGATGGCTTCAAACTTGTCCATCGAAACCGACAGGCGCCACTTTCCGATCTCCCCTCGCTTGCGGGGCGCCCCGGCGAGCGCCTCGGGGATGTTGCCCATCAGTTCGATCGAGCTGATTCCGCTTTGCGTAATGTGTTTCAGCATGTCAGTGGCCGGGCCTCGCATGCTGCGATAACTGTAGGTTATCACACCGATCTGAACGCCGCCGAATACCGAGTTTGGTTTGACGGGCGCCTTGGCGGAGGCGACTTTCGGCATCATCGACACCGCAGCCGCAGCCGCCGCGCCGCCAAGAAGTGTTCTTCGCGACAGGTTAACGTTCAGGTTGTTCATGGTTTCTCTCACAGTCGGTAATTCTATGGTAGTTTTCGCCCTGCGACCGTCGCGGGGCTTTGCAGTGATCGTACCATGTTGGCTCGCGCAAAAACAGCCCGCGGATCGCAATCCGCGGGCTGAGGTGTTCGAACGTCGTTTAAGCGGTTGTTCTTCGACCGCTATTTGTTAATCAGTGCGCAGGCGGAGATGTGGTATCCCACGCCCGCCGAGGGCTGTCCGCATGCCTTGGGGCCCATCTCGCCGCTTCCGTAGAAACCGATGAGCGGCATCTTCGTGCCGACTACGGCCTGCATTACTTTCAGTTCTTCGGGGCGGTCCTTGCCCATCTTGCCGCGCCTTCCGCCACAGTCGAACGCGAAGACCAGCGCGGTGTGCTTGAGGTTCTCGCCGACTGCGTCCTTGAACGCCTGACCGGCCGCCGCGACGATCGGGTTGGCGTGGACGTCGGCGGGGCCTTTGTTCAGTGTCGAGCAGCCGACCAGGAAGTCGCCGGTGATCAGGATCCCGATGTTCTTGCCCTTGCCCGCGATCTTGCCCTTGCAGTAGGTTGTTCCGCCCATCGCCGCTCCGCCTACTACAGGAATCTTCTCGCCGATAACGCCGGAGATGCCTTTGACGACCTTGTTGTTTGACGGTACGTGGCAGTCGCCGATCAGCACGACCACTTTGCCGCTGGCCTTGACTTCCGAGGCCTTCTTGAGGCCTTCGCCGATCATCTTTCCGCACTCGGACAGGTCCTTCTTACCGCACATGACGGGCGTTACGGCGATATCTCCACCGATGGCCAGAACCGAAACTGTTCCGGCGTTGCCTTCTTCGGTGATAGTGTTGTATCCGGCGCACCCGTATACGAGGCTCGCGTCAAATACGGACGTTACGCCTTCGAGCGCCTTGGCCTGGTCGAACTTTTTGGCCATTCCAAAGACCAGCACGAGCTTGGGCTTGCACTTTCCGATGTTCTTTTTGGCTTTGGTCGCCGCTTCGACGCCGGCTTTCTGGGCGTCTTCAAGCGCCGAATATCCGGTGCCCGCGGTTATTGCGTGTGCGTGCTTGGCGCCGGCTTTGCCTGCTGCGCCGCACGAGCCGCAGTTGGATTCCGCCGGCTGGACCGCCGTCATCACTACTGCCACTGCCAGCAGGCATGCCACGCATCCGGTAAATACAATTTTGCTCAACTTCATGATACTGTCCTTTCAAAAACGATTGTTAGAGCCGGCGTCATTTCGTGATGCCGACCATGTTCGATACGAATGTATGCTGCTGGTACTGATGATCCATGCCCTGGTAGTCGCCCTTGATGCGTCCCAGTTCGCCCCATGCGTAGAAGCCGAAGATCGGAATGCCCTTGCCCAATGCGGGCAGGATCGCTTCTTTGACTTCGTCGTCATTGCCCTTGCGGAAGGTCCTGAGGCGCATACCGCGCGCGCAGCAATTGCTCATCAGGAGCAGGGACGGTTCGGCGGAGGCGGCCTTGGCGGCCGCAACCGATTCGGCGACGGTGTTCTTGGCCGATTCAATGATCGGTCCGGGCTTCATCTGGCAGGCCAGGCAGAATATCTTCGTGCCCTTGACTACCGGCGCCACGAAGGCGAGCGAACCGTCGGGCACGTCGACTTTCTTGTCGTCCTTGTCCTTTCCGTCCTTGACCCAGTTCAGGACCATTCGCGTGTAGTTCTTTCCGCCGCCGAGATCGACTCCGATGGGGTGCAGCCAGTCGCTGGTGAGCTTGTCTTCGGCTTTCATACCGGACAACCCGCGGTAGACACCTTCTGCCGGCTTGCCGTCAAGTTCGATCACCCACTTGCCGCTGACCTTCGTCACCTCGGCGGTTTTCGCCGACGGCGTGAACTCGTTGGCGTGGTTTCCGAAGTTGGCGATCGGACCGCCGACGCCCAGGGTCACGACGTGGCCTTTAAGGGCCTCGCCGTTGAAGAACTGCTTGCCCCACAGATCGCCCGTGGTCATGTCGTCAGGCATGGAGTTTCCGCCGAAGAGCGTCGTGCCCTTGGGCGAATCTCCCAGCGCGCCCTTGATGAAATCTTCGACGCTGACGCCTTCCTTGGCCTCGAAGCTCAGGCGCATCTCCGCCAGCGCCAGTATGAGCTTGAGATCCTTGACGTCCTTGACGGCGGCGGCGACACCCTTGCCGGTGGCAAGGCGATCGTCCTGGATAGCGACCTTGCCCGCGGCTGCTGAGGCCTTGGCGCCCCCGACAGCCAGAACCGCGACGGCGTTTTTCAATATCGTCCCGCCGTTGGTCAGGCATCGTGCGCGGCATCCGATGTTGGGCACGCCGGCGCATACCTTGTTGACGGCGGCCGCAACGAGGTCTTCGGCCTTCAGATCGGGTTTGCAGGCGGTGGCCTGCGACGATTCGTCAGGTTTGAAGTCTTTATCCTGGTAGTAGGTGTAGAAGACGACGGCCTGTGCTTTTCCGCCGACGGCGCCGAGGGCGGCTTTTGTGGCTTTTTCCGCCGCTGATTCCGCGCCGCCGGGGCACGACGACCAGGCCACCGCGAACTGGATGGTGTCGGGCGAACCGGACGTTACAACATCAGTCATTTTTGCTCCTTTGGAATCACATTCCTTTTTAGTCAGGCCCTGTTGGGATACGTCGCAGCCCACGATAAGCATTCCCACGATTACGAGCAATACCAGTTTCTTCATGCTGTTCTCCTTTGCATATTATTCGACGGGTGATTATGAAGCGCCCATTGCTATTCGTCCTATTCGTCCAGCACCAGCGAAACGTATTTGGCCTCGAGATATTCCAGAATTCCTTCCCGTCCGCCCTCGCGCCCGATACCGCTCTGCTTCAGTCCGCCAAACGGGCTGAGCACCGTCGCCGGCGAGAAGTCGCCAACCGAGATGATGCCCGCGTCCATTTCTTCCGACGCCCGGAGCGCCGTCGTAATGTTACGCGTGGCGATATAGCCCGCCAGGGCGTATTCCGAATCGTTGGCCAGAGCCATCGCCTCGTCGTACGTCTTGAACGGGATGATCGGCATGATCGGACAGAAAGGTTCTTCCTGCATCAGTTCCATGTCGTTGGTGATGTTGGTCATGACCGTCGGCTGGACGAAGTAGCCCTTGTCGAAGCCCTCGGGCCTCCCGCCGCCGCTGAGAATCTCGGCGCCCTTACCGCGGGCGTCTTCGATCAGGCGGAGTGTCTTTTCGAGGTGGTTGGGCTCGGCGACCGGACCCATGGTCACACCGTCGTCCATCCCGTTGCCGATGACGATCGCCTCGGCTTCGGCGACCGCCTGGGCGCAGAATTCATCGTAGATTTCTTCCTGCACGTAGAAGCGGCTGGCGGAAATGCACGATTGACCGCAGTTGCGGAACTTGCTGAGCGCCGCCAGTTTCGCCGCGGCTTGGGCGCCGTAATCCGCGAACGCCAGGAACGGCGCGTGCCCGCCCAGTTCGATGCCGATCTTCTTCACGTGCTCCGCCGACCGTCGCATGATCTCCTTGCCGATCTCCGTCGAGCCGGAGAAGCTGATCTGACGGACGCGAACATCGGAGTAGAATGCTTCCATGCACTCGCCGGCCGGTCCGATAACCAGGTTGGCGACGCCGGCGGGGATGCCCGCGTCTTCGATGATTTCGAACAGTTTTATCAGGCTCAGGGGTGTTTGGGTCGACGGGCGGCAGATGCAGGTGCATCCAGCCGCCAGCGCCGGTGCGATCTTGCGACCCTGGAGGAACAGCGGGAAGTTCCACGGCGAGATCATCGCGCAGACGCCGATGGGCTGGTGGAAGTGGAACAGGCGCTTGTTGCTGAAATGCGACGGCACGATCTCGCCGTAAACGCGCGTGCCTTCCTCGGCGTACCACTCGAAGAACGTCGCGTTGGCCAGCACCTCGAGGCGCGCTTCCGCCAACGGTTTGCCCTGTTCCAGCGTCAGTGCGGTCGCGACCTCGTCGACCCGCTGGCGGATCAACCGGCCGACTTTTCGCAGGGGAATTTCACGTTCGTACGGCGTCAGCGCCCGCCAGGCGGCAGCGGCGCCGGCGGCTGCGTCTATCGCCCGCTGGGTGTCGGAGCGGTCGCAGTAGTCGACCTGGCAGATGGCTTCTTCCGTCGCGGGATTGATGACGTCTATCGTCCTGCCGGAACCGGTCGGGGACCACTTACCGTCAATGAAGAGTGAACCGCGAAGTTGAGGGGGCGCCATTAAATAGCTCTCCTGTCGTAAACGGTTGAACGAACCCGCCCGCCGCACTAGCAGATCGGGCCGCGCATTATACGCCCCGCCCGCCGACAGCATCAAGGCCCCTTTGCAGAAATATACGGACCTCGCCGGCGGTCGGCGGTATAGAATAGATCGGTGCGGAAATGAGCGATCGGGCTGTTGAGATAATGGACATCGCCGAACTGCGGGAGCGGACGTGTGTTTTTGATGACCGGGCGCACGCGGGTGCGATAATGGCCGACATGCTTGCCGGGCGGTTTGGCGGCGATGCGCTTGTTCTGGGCATCGCGGCGGGGGGGGTGGCTGTCGGCGCCCCGATCGCGCGAAGCTTGGGCGTCGGTCTGAGCGCCGCGGTGGTCAACAAGATCACGCCGGCGTGGAACGGCGAGTGGGGGTTCGGTGCCGTCGCATACGACGGATCGGTCGTAGTCGACGAATCGTCGCTGGCGAGTGCGTCAATCGATCGGGCCGAATTGGGACGATGCACCGAGAAGGCCCGCGACAAGGTCAATCGACGCCTGGAACTCTTCGGGCGTTACGCGCCTCCGGCGGACCTGTCCGCCCGCGCGGTCGTGGTGGTCGATGACGGCCTGGCGACCGGGATCACAATGCGAGGCGCGATCCAGGCCGTCCGGCGCGGCGGCGCCGGCGAGATCGTAATGGCGGTCCCGACCGCCCATCGCGCGTCGATCGACTGGTTCGCCAGGCGCGGGGACGCGGGATCAGTCTACTGCGCTAACATTCGCGGCGGTCACAGCTTCGCGGTAGCACAGGCCTACAGGCACTGGACGAACATGACGGACGACGAAATCGAGGCGATCCTGGCGTCATTTACCGTATGAGACCAGGTAGTAGCATGTCTTGTCGCGGGCGCCGTCGATCTTGAATGTACCGTTGGCGACGGGCAGTGTCCGTCCGGTTTTTCTCCCGGCGTGGTCCAGCACGTGGACTACCGGGGCGCTTTTCCCGCGGATCTCGATTCGTGCGGCGATCGGCTCCATCACTACCGGCGCCTCGCCGCGGTTGAGGATGCGGGTATCGAGGTAGACTCTCATGCCCGTGTTGCGTGCCCGTGCGACGGCGACCACCAGCACGTCGCCCGCCGACGCGATTGTTTTTCCGGCGTCTCGCGCCGTTACGTATATCGCGGCGAAGCGGCTTTTGGAAGCGGGGGCGATCGTCACTTCGCCCAGTTTGCAGCTCCGCCCAGCCGCGAAGCCGACAAGCGCTTTGGTTGCGGGGCTGTCGATCGTGAAATACCCGTCCAGCTTCCGCTTGCCCGGCGTCCAGCTAAGCTGCCCTGTCGACGAGGTGTATACTCCGTCGCGGACGTACTTGCTGATATCGAACGCCGGCGTGGTCTGGTGGCGGTCGGTGAATTTCACCACGCACCGCGCCACCGCCAGGGCGGACGCGGGGACCTTGTCGCTGTCGAACGTCTTGATGTCGTGCTGCTGGGTGGCCTTGTCGACGAAGCCCAGTTTGCCCTCGCCCAGCGAGTCGACGTGTACGTTCCGCCCGGCCTGCACGTCCGATTCGCTCACATCTCCACGAAGCACCTGGCGCGCCACCGCCGGGAACACGCCCATCACGTTCGGGGCGGCCACATCCCAACGCTCCTTGCCGATCAGCGTGCTGAACTCGCCGGCGTCGCGGTTCTGGAACATGTACGAGACGTCCCATCCGTTGAGCCCCATCCCGTACGCGGCGATTATCGCCGGTCCCTCGACGCCCCATTCGTTCGGCGTGACGTGTATCCATTCGGACATCATGAACGGGCGGTCGTCGGCCTGCTGCATGCCCGCGGACAGCAGGCCCGACCCGGGCAGGCGCAGCATCGAAACGTTATTGATCTTCGCCCCGCTCCCCCCGCCGAAGTAGTTGTGGCGGTCGATCAGTCCGATTCGCCAGTCCGAGTGCAGGTTGTAGTAATGGCTGTATGCGCGCCCGGCCTGCCAGTTCGACGAGAGTATCTCGCCTTCGTACCCCGCGTCGCGGATCGCCTTGACGTAGCGGTCGTAGAACTCGTTCTGGAGGTCGTACAGGAAGCGCATCGTGTCCAGCGACCGCCGGCGCTTGAGCTTCTGCGAACCGGCGAGTTGCGCAGGGTCCCAGAACCACGGATTGCCCGCCGGGACGATAGTCTTTTTCTCCCAGCTCTCGTTGCGGAACCCCTCAGCCGCGTAGCAGTTCAGCCCGCCTTTGCCCCACGCTTTCAGGCAGGCGTCCTTGTTGCCGTATTTTGCTTTCAACCAGTCGCAGAACCGCTCGGCCGCCATCTTCCGCAGTGTGGGGATCTTCTGCAACCGTCCCAGCGTGCCGTAGAACAGGGCGCTGTCCTCGTTGAACAGTTCGACTACCGCGACGGCCGGGTCTTTCGCGTACGTAAGACCGGTGTAACGATTCTTGTGTTTGAGGATGTTGACGATCTGACGGATCTGGAGTTCCTGGAGTTCCGGCGACAGGAAGATGCTTCCGTGCCCGGTCGCCACCCGGGCGTTCCTGCCCCCCTTGAGCTTTCCGAACTCGTCCATGTAGGGCACGGTTTTCCGGTCGGCCGGTCCGAGCTTCACCCCGAACGTCGATGACAACTTGACGTAAATGCCTTTGGCCTTCAGTTGCGCGATGAAGTAGTCCAGGCGGTCGAGCGCGGCCGGGTCGAACTCCGCGAAACTCCCCGCCGACTGAATCCCCGCCCACCCCGGTCCGTCGGCATATTTGTGCAGCCGTACCGAGTTGACGCCATACTTCGCGTAGAACCCCGCCCGCTTGTCGGCCAGTTCCTTCTCCGGAGAGCAACTCGAATAGCAGACGTTCAGCCCCCACAGCTTGATCGCCTTGCCATTGTAGACAAGAGCGTCGCCTTTCCGCGCGATTCGCCCGTGCCTGCCCGCCGGTTTCTCAAGCCAGCCGGCCAGCGATATCTCATCCGGCTTGACGTAATCGTCGCCGCCCTTGAACGTGTACCAACCGGCCGAGTCGTCGGCGGTTATCTTCTCGCCGCTGGTGTGATAAGTAAGATCGACCGGAACGTCCACTGTGATCCGCGCCTTGACGGGTTTACCCGCCTCCAGGCGCCGCGCCAGGATTATGCGGATATCCTTGTCGCATCCCACCGGCAACGCGGGATCAAGTGTGACAGCAGTTTTCCGCCCCGAATCGTCGACCATCGCCAACTGCTTAACGCTCTCGCCCAGCACATTCCTGCCGACTGGCATGGAAACGGTCTTCGTCTTCCCGTCCACCAGCGTCGCAGTGAGCTTTCCCTTGCCGAACCGCCCCGCATCAGCCGTTACGCCCGCGATAATGCCCGTAAGGTCGGTGTCTTTTGAAGTGCTCAGGTGGACATCGAGAGTAAGCTGTCGCGGCCCGGACTTTGCGACCGTCGCGACCAGCGTCACCTTCGCCCCGGAACTTTTCACGGTAGTGGTGTTAGTCGCCACAGTCTTACCGCCGACTTCGGCAACGTTTCCGCGCAGCCCCAGCCACGACCACTTGGGCCCCCATCCGCCAAAGTTCAACTCCATATAAGTTTGCCCACCCTCGATGAACGTAAATGTCTTATGACTCTCGGGGAAAGCAGTAATCCCGCCGCCGGCCCCAAAACAAGCCCCGCCCCAAACGAGCAAAATTACCGCAAGAACAAAAAACCGCACCGCAGTATTCCGCGCAGTAGTCATATCACTGGTATCCTTATATAGAGCGAATCACCCGAGGGGGAAGTATAGACGCCAAGTGTGTCGAACACCAGAACACCGTTACCATCAGCGCTGCGCTTTCTTTCAGCGGCCGCCGCCTTGTCTCGCGGGGATTACTTGGGTGGTCCGCACCCCATTGACATCAAGTGTCCCGCGAGTTACAAGAAGGCCATGCGGAGTGTAAGAGGTAACTTCCGGTTATTTCTTTGCTGAAGCCCACGTAGAACGGCTGGGAGGCGGCGGACCGCCGCCGGCGACTTGGGTGATTGCGGCCGTTGCAGTCCGGCTGACAGCTTATTAGGAAAGGAAACACATCATGCCAACCATGCCCATCCGACCGCGGCGGTGGCGGCGAGGCGGTAAGGTCGGGGCTCCGCCGGGGACGATTCATGTCGATCCCGACGCACCGGCGCCGGTGATTCGCGTCTTCGCCTACGGTCCCGAAGAGTACGTCGAGCAGGAGATCCGGGATCCAGATGCGCTGGGTGAGTTTCTCGGCCGCTGGCCGGTCGTCTGGGTCAACGTCGACGGACTGGGTGATGCGGAAGTCTTGTCGAAACTCGCGGAGACTTTCGATCTCCACCGGCTCGTCATCGAGGATGTCGTCAACGTCCACCAGCGTCCCAAAGTCGAGCAGTACGGCGACGACCTGTTCATCGTTTCGCGCATGGCGGCCATCCTTGACCGCCTGGAGGTCGAGCAGATCAGCGTGTTCCTCGGACAACGGGGGGTGCTGACCTTTCAGGAGCATCCGGGAGACTGTCTCGACCCGGTCCGCGACCGCATTCGCAAGGCGACGGGGCGCATCCGCACCCAGGGCCCGGACTACCTGGTATACGCCATTCTGGATTCCGTTATCGACAACTACTTCCCCATTCTGGAAGAGTTCGGCGAGCGTCTGGAGGCGTTGGAGGAGGATGTTCTCCGCAATCCCGGTCCGGAGGTGGTTTCGCGGATATATGCGGCCAAACGCGACCTGCTGACGATGCGCCGGGCGGTCTGGCCTCAACGGGAGTCGGTCAACTGGCTGTCGCGGGAGCCGTGCGCGCTGATCCAGGAGAACACTCGACTGTACTTCAGGGATTCCTGCGACCACATCGCCCAGATCATGGACATGGTCGAGACGTTCCGTGAACTGGCGTTGGGACTGGTGGAAGGCTATCAGTCATCCATGAGCAATCGGATGAACGAGGTCATGAAGGTGCTGACGATCATTGCGACGATCTTCATCCCCTTGAGCTTCGTCGCGGGCCTGTATGGGATGAACTTCAACCCGGAAAAGTCTCCACTGAACATGCCCGAACTCGCGTGGTACTGGGGGTATCCGTTCGCTCTGGGGCTGATGGCGGCGATAGCTGGCGGGATGGTCGTTTATTTCTGGCGCAAAGGATGGTTGAGGTCCTCTCCGACGACGCTCAAGGAAGACTGACGAGCGTAGTAACCGCCCGCGTGCTATACTTATTTAAGGCCAGGCTTAAATGTAGGAATGGCGCAGGCCATCGATATCACGGAATAAAGGCGGCGAGATGATCAGGACATGCATTCGGGGGCGTCGGATTGGACTTGGGCTTCGCTGGAGCCTGGCTGCGGCGGTTCTGTGCGCCGTCGTTTCGGCGGCTTTGGCGCAAGGCCAGACGACTCGGCCCGCAGGGCCCGGACCCGGAACGGCCACCACCAAGCCTCGACCGGTCATCGAAGCGGGCGTCACCGACGAGTTCCTCCGCGCCAAGATCAAGGATGTTGCCAGCGCCAAGGGCTTGACCGACGCGGACCGCAAGGTGCTGGGCGATCTCTATACCCAGGCGCTGGACGCGCTGGGCAGGCAGGCGGACTTTACCGCAAAGGCGGCGTCATACGAGGATACCGCCAAGGCCGCGCCCGAGCAGATCCGCAGGTTGAAGGCGGCGACTTCTCAACCGGCGTCTCAGCCGGCGCCCGTCGTGGCCGATGGCATGTCGCTGGCGCAGATGGAGGCCCGACTGAAGCAATTCCAGCTCGAACTGACGGACATCGAGAAGGAGTCCGAAGCGTTCGCCGTCGAGGCGAAGAACCGCACGGCGCGCCAGGGCGAACTGCCCAAGACCATTTCCGCGGTGCAGGACAAACTCAAGGAAACCCAGGATCAGCTAACGAAGATCGCCGCCGCGGACGAACCCCAAAACATCAAAGACGCCCGGCGAACGCTCCTGGAGACCCGGACGAAGGCCCTGCAGGCCGAACTGACCGCTCACCAGAAGCAGTTGGTGACGTTCGACATTCGGGGATCGCTTCTGCGGGCCCGGCAGGACGCGACGGCTCATGATATCGTCCTGGCGAGGGGACGGGTCAAGGCATGGGAGGACCTGGTGGTTCCGCGGCGCCTGGAAGAGGCCAATCGGCAGGTGGATGCCGCTCGACGGGCGGAAAGGGAGGCTTTGGAGAAGCACGAGCTGATCCTGTCGCTGAGAAAGAAGAACACCGATCTGGCCAGACTCCGGATTGGGCCCGAAGGGCTTAACGAGAAGCAGGAGGCCCTTACAAAAGATCTCAAGCGGGTCAAGAACGAACTGCCCGAACTCGAACGGTCGTTCGAGAAGATCCGCAGCATGGTCAAGGAAGTGGGTTCGACCGAAGCGATCGGGCTCCTGCTGCGGCAACTGCGAGGTAATCTGCCCGATCCCCGCCAACAGCAACAACGCAGCGGCGGTCGCCGCGCCGAGATGTCGAAGATCCGCTTGCGGATGTTCGAACTCAACGAGAGGACCTTAGAGCTTGCGGACATTGAATCGTTCAGCCGAAAGCTGACCGCCGAAGCGGTTCCCCCGATTTCACGGGCGCAGCAGGAGGATGTGCTCTCCTCGGTTCGCAAGGCGCTTCAGGACCGCAAGGAAATGCTGCCCCCCCTGGTCGACGGGTGCGAGGCGTACTTCCGGTCGCTGGTGGAGCTGGATACGGCGGAGAAACGCCTTATATCCCAGGCGGCCCGGTTCCGGGAGTACATTGACGAGCAGATATTCTGGATGCGCAGCACCAGCACGATCGGCCTGGCCGATCTCCAACGTTCCCGGGACGCCCTGGCGCGGTTGGTTGACGCCGAAAGTTGGAGGACGCTGGTCCGGTCCGCCTGGGGAGGAATCCTGGCGGTCGGAGGGATGCTTGGGCTGGCATGCCTGGGGGCGTTGGTTGTCCTTCGGAGACGGATGGTCGCAGCGCTGGCGTCGGCCGGTCAGGACGTTTCGGCCAGCGCCCCGGCCAGTCTCGGGAGAACCCTCTGGGCGGTGTTGCTGACAGTTCTGGTCGCCTCGACCGGACCGTTGATTCTCGGGTTCATCGGCTGGCTGTTGGCCTCTGTTGGTGCGGAATCGGCGTTCACTATGGCCTGGGGTCAGGGCATGATGAACGCCGCAGGCGCGTGGCTCACTCTGGCGGTGGTTCGGCAAGCCTGCCTGAAGGGCGGTCTGGGACCGGTTTTCTTCGGCTGGTCGTCGGCCGCATCGCGATACATGGCCAGATCTCTGCGCATTCTTGTCGCGGTCGTCATTCCCCTGGTGTTGCTGGTGAGCACGATCGAGCATCAGGGACTCAAGGTCCACAGGGACTCGCTGGGGCGCATCGGATTGATTGCGCTGCTGGTTGCCCTGGCGGTCTATCTGGCGATCGTGTTCCGACCGGGCGGCGCCTTCCTGACCGGGGCGTTGGCCCATAGCAAGAAGGGATGGATCTACAAGTATCGCCGGTTGTGGAGCCGAGTGGCGGTTCTTGCGCCCATCGTACTGGTCTGCACTTCGGCGACCGGTTATCACTACACGGCGACCCAACTGTCTTCAAGGCTGCTTTGGCAGATATGGATCCTGGTGCTGTTGTTCGTACTGCACGCGATGCTGGCCAACTGGATTCTGCGGGCCCGCAGAGAGGTCGCCCGAAAAGCCCAGCAAAGGCGGGTCCAGTTAAGGCGGGCCAGGCAGGCCGCCCACGCGGCGTCGATCGGCTCGACGCCTGATGACGCCGCGGCGCAAGAGGAGCAGGAGGTCGATCTGGCGGCGGTCGATATCCAGACGGGCCGGTTGGTCCAAAGCCTGACCGCGGTGCTTTTGCTCGGGAGTATCTGGGTTATCTGGGCCGATGTGCTCACGGCACTGGGGATCCTCAGGCAGGTCACGTTGTGGACCGTGTCCTCTGACGGAGGCGTCTCGGCGGTTACCCTCGTGGACCTGGCGATGGTGGTGGTGGTCCTCATCCTGACCGGCGTGGCTTACCGCAACGTATCGGGCCTGCTCGAAATAACATTGTTCGACCGATTCCATGTCAAGAAAGCCGGGCGATATGCGATCAGTCAGCTTTCCAAGTACGTTGTGTTCGTGGTCGGTGTGGTCTGGGCAGTAGGCGCCCTCGGCGTGAAATGGGGACATATCCAGTGGCTGGTGGCGGCCATGACGGTCGGTCTGGGGTTCGGCCTGCAGGAGATCTTCGCCAACTTCATCTCGGGCCTGATCATCCTGTTCGAGAGGCCCATCCGCGTTGGCGACACGGTCACCGTAGGCGAGATCAGCGGAACGGTCACGCGTATCAGAATTCGGGCGACCACCATCACCGACTGGGACTGCAAGGAACTGCTCGTTCCGAACAAGGAGTTCGTCACGGGGCGACTGGTCAACTGGACCCTGTCGGACAAGATCCTCCGCATCACGCTGAAGGTCGGCATCGCCTATGGTTCCGACACGGGCCTGGCCGAAAAACAGCTCCAGAAAATCGCCGCCGAACACCCGTTGGTGCTCAAGGACCCCGAACCCGTCGTTCTATTCCACGACTTCGGCGAGAGTTCTCTGAACTTCGAACTTCGGGTTTACATTGAGGGCATCAGTCATTATGTCCAGATCCGGCATGACCTGAACGGGGCGATCGACCGCGCATTCCGAGAGGCGGGGATCGAGATCGCTTTCCCGCAGCGCGACATCCACGTGCGGTCCGTCGCATCGGAAAGGGCTGTGTTGGGGCAACATGATGTGGTGGATGATGCGTGATGCTCCGCGGTTGCGGCGAACGTTCACCGCTTTTGGCGGATCGGATTGCGGGCGCGGATTTCTTTTCTCAGCAGCGACCCGGAGCGGCTTAGGTTTTTCTCTGTCCATCCGCCTTTACCGCTCGCCCGCGGTTGCAGGGCGGCGGATGTTTCGCGCTTGTCTGCCACCGACCAGTTGCACCAGGTGAGTTTGTGGCGGTCCATGAACTCCAGCCACTTCCGCGTTTCGGCGTAGTCCAGTTTACCGCTTCCGCTGGCCTCGCTCGTGCCCCACTCGGTTACCATCAGCGCGACGCCTGCTTTCAGTGCCGCCGCCGCCTTGTCACGCAGCGACTGCTTGTGGGTGGCCGCGTAAAAATGCAGCGTGTACGCCACATTGCGGAACTTCAGCGGGTCGCGTGCGGCCTTGTCTACGTCCTGCGACCAGGTCTGTGTTCCGCAGAGGATGAGGCTGTCGGGGGCATGCTCTCGGATGGCGGGGATTACGGCCTGATGGTATGGCTTGATGACCTTGGACCAGTCGTGCTTGTTGAGCGGTTCGTTCCAGGTCTCGTAGAGCACGTTCGGGCATTTCCCGTATGCTTTGGCCAGTTCGCTGAAAAACGCCCTGGCCTGGCGGGTGTGTTTGTGAGCGTTATGGTCGTGCCAGTCGACGATGACGTAGATTCCCAGGTCGATGGCGGCCTGGATCACCGCGACGACTTTCTCTTTCTCGCGTTTCGGGTTTTTCAGATACCCGCCGTGCTCGATCGCCATCGCAGCCCGCACGACGGTGCAGCCCCAGTCATCCCGCAGCCATTTGACCGCGTCGGCGTTGTAATACTGCCCCATCCACTGGCTCCAGAACAGCGACATGCCGTGCATCGCCACGGGCTTACCGTTCTTGTCGACGATACGATTTCCCTCGACGCGAAGCCGCCCGTGTTTTTCGACAACGCTCCCTTTCGGCGCCTTTTCCCACTTTGCTTCCCCCGGACTCTTCGCAGATGCGCCTCGGGCCAAAGCCATGACCACAAATACCGCCATCGCGGCGATTGGCAAGAATGAAGTTCTCCCGGATGCAGCCATTGGCAACTCTTGTTCGACGTTCCCTGTTATTTTTCCGGAACCCCGCCTCGCCTTGTCGTTGGCGATCCGCCGGTGTCGATGGCGACCATAACGCGGAAACCGTAGCTGCATTTGCGGGCGGCAGGGGTGTTGCCCGAGCGGTATGCCGAGCGGCAGGAGTCGGGGTATTGGCCCCATGCACCGCCGCGGAGAACGCGGTGCGTGCCCGCTGTAGTGTTCTCGGGATCGATGCTTTTCGCACCTGCGCTTGCGTAGAACTTCTCGTCGTACCAGTCTCTGCACCATTCGGCCGCATTACCGTGCATGTCGTAGAGTCCCCAGAAGTTGGGTGTTTTCAGCCCGGCCCGGTGGGGGTACGGTTCGTTTACGCCCAGGGCGTTTTCGGCAAACCAGGCGTAGAGGCCCAGTTTCGATTCATCGTCGCCGAAGGAATATGCCTCCTTGCGCTTTGCGCGGCAGGCGTATTCCCATTGCGCTTCGGTGGGAAGGGCAACGGTCTTGCCCGTCTTCTGCGAGAGTTTTTCGCAGAACTTGCTCGCATCGGTCCAACTGACGTGGTTGGCGACATTACCGGCGTCGGAGTTGTCGCACTTCTTGCCCTTCCACGGTCCTGGGCCCATCACAGCATCCCACTGGGGGCGGGTGACCTCCCAGATGCCCATGTAAAACGGTTTGCTGATAGTCACCTCTCGCTGGGGGTGCTCGGCGGTGTAGTAGGCCTCCTGGCCGCCGTACCTGTGAAACTTCCGGGCAACCTCGGCGGGGGAGGATTTACCGCCCATCATGAACTTGCCCGCCGGGATCAGCACCAGTTTCATCGTGACCCCGTCGCCAAGGTCCAGATCGATTGACCTGGGCGGTCCGGCCGGTTTTTGCGGAGCGGAAGGCCTGGTGGTCGCCCCCCGCGAGGAATCCTCCCGCTCGGGTTGTTTGCCCCGGTCCTTTCTCGAGCACGACGAAAGGCAAAGCCCCACGAGTAACGCTGCCAGCAGAAGCCGAATCTTCATCCCTTGCTCCTTGTGCGGGTTAACTTGCCGATCCATGGGATCGCCCGCTGGTTAATGGTCGCCCGCATACTACAGCAAGCGATATTCCGTGTCCATATAGTTCCGGTCGCCGGGGCGCCAAATATCGGGCAATTGCATCTTCTTAAGTCTGCGACGCCGGGGGCTTGGTTTTCGGCTGGGCTCCCCTTACCGCGCCGGGCGGGTCAGTTCGATCAGGTGGAAGATCGTGTCATCACCACCGAGCCACTGGCAGGTCAGATCGGCACCGCCGGGCAGCGAACCGGTGAAGATCGCGTTGGTTACGGTGATTTGCTTGTCGGCCCACTTACCGGTGTTCCGGCATGTGACCTTCATGGCGGCGACCGGTCCGGTGGGGGTCTGGTAGACCAGCGACCAGGCCCCCGTGCCCTGGTCCAGGTATACCACGCGGAGGCGCGCGGATTGGCGACGCTTCGATCCGCCGAAGAACTGCTTGTCGAGGCGGAAACGCATTGCCTTCTTGCCCGTTGAGTGCTGGAAACCGCGGGCAAATCGGCTGAAAATGTGCTCTTTCGGTCCGACATGCCAGTATCCGACGCTGGTTTGATCGGAGTCGATCTGCTCGATGAACCGCCAGTAATTACCCCGCAGAATACCCCATCCGACATCGTTATAGTTGTCGCGTTGGCGGTTCATCATCCCGCCGCCGAGTGCCTTTGGCGGGTCGCCCTGGCGTGCTCCGCGGGAGGCGAAATGGGCGGCGATCTTGAGGTATCGGTCTGTATTGCGCCTGTGGGCCTTACCGAATTCGGTTTCGGGGAAGGCGGTTTTGTCGGATGCGTCCAGTCCGCGGCGCAGCGCGCAGAATGCGGCGGGGCTTGTTGCGGGATCGTATTTGCCCGCGTATTTGGTGAATATCTCAACGGCGTCCTTGAGTTTCGCCCCGACCAGGGCGTCGGACGGAATGTTCCAGATATCCAGACCGCAATGCAGTCCAAACAACGCCGACCAGTAAAACGCCTGGGGCGGATTGCGCTTACTCCAACCGCACACTTTCCATTCCTGGTCCTGTTCCCCGCGTGTGAAGACGGTCTTACCGGCTTGGCGGGCCCGCGAAGCGAACGGGCGCCAGGCCGCAAGGCGGGTTTGGGTGTCGTTGATGTGGTAACCGTGAGAGAACATGCCCTGTTTGCATCCGATAATGTCGAAGTTTCGCACCAGCCACTCATGCTCAGCGGTGCGATTGGCGTCGTTATTCACGAGTATCGGCAGGGGGCCGGCGGGGTCTCTTGCCAGCGCCTTTTTGTATGCGCCCCAGGTTTCCATGCGGAAATCGGACCACTGTTTAGCGGATATTGCGTACTTGGGGTTGGTGGGTTTTCCCTTGTAGGGCTGACCGTCGCCGGTGGAGCCTTCAGCCGACTGGACGAATATGATCCGCTTGCGGAGATCGGGCGGCAGCTTGCTGACGTATCGCCCGAACTGGTCGATCATGCGGAAGAAGAACCGCTTGTAGCCGGTGTCGAGGTAGTAGGGGAAGGACCACTTGACGGTTGTGCGGCGGGGTGTTCGGCGCGGGGGCGTTTGGACCACGGGCACACCGTTTGCGTAAAGCCATTTCGGCGTGCCCGGTACGACCCAGACCATCAGGTGTACGTAGAAACCGTTTTTATGGGCGGCGATGAGTTTTGGTCCGAGGAGCGTGTCGAATTTGAACTTGCCTTCCTCGGGCTCGATATCGCCCCATCGCATGACGATCGATACGCCCTTTACCAGCGGATGGGTGAGGGAGGTGGTCTTGCGCGGGCTCCACGAGCACCATGTATAGACCCCGTAGCAGTCTTCGGGCAGTTTACCGGGTTGCGTGTCCGCAGCCGCAGGCGACGCGGCGGTTGACAACGTCAGCACCACTAGCGTCAACAAACGACTCATGCATATCCTTTCATCAAACTGCGGCTGGGGGCCGTGAGAAGTGAATTGCAACAGAGATCGGTTGCGATGGCAAGGGGAAAGTCTGAGGAGACCGGTAAGCGGATGCCGCGATATTGGATTGAGTTGTGGCATCTCCCGGGGGTCTCGTGCGCAGTATCAGGCCCATCGACATTGAGCCGATGGGCCTGGATACGGGGAAAAGGCCCCATCGCCGCGGGCCTCCGCGGGGAGGCGCCGGGGCGGATGAGTTTGTCAGTCGCCGCAAACGCTCACGGGGCGATCAGCGGATGAACAGCATCTCGCTGTAGGTTGGAAGCGGCCAGTAGTTCGAGTCTGTCAGCATTTCAAGCTTGTCGCCCAGTTCTCGCAGCTTGTTCATCGCCGGGATGATCGTGTCGTGCTGATACTTCGCGCAGGCCAGGGCGTCTTCGGGCGCCTCGGCGCCCTTGGCGGCGTCCAGATCGACCGCCGCCTGACGGAATGCGCCGCTGGTGGATACGATATCTTCCAGCAGCGCCAACTGGGCGGCGTCTTCAACACCGGCGGCTTTGGCGCCGTTGACCGCGGTCGCCACGTCGGTCTGGTATTTCAGGGCGGCAGGCAGGATCATCGTGTGCGCCATCATCGAAGCGGTTTCCGCCTCGATAGATATCTGTGTGGCGTAGTTCTCCAGGAGTATCTTCTGGCGGCTGTGGAGTTCACGCCCGGAGTACACTTTGTACTTGCCGAACAGTTCGATCGATTCGGGACTGGTTGCCAGCGGTACGCAGTCAACGGTGCTGCGAAGGTTGGGCAGACCGCGTCTTTCGGCTTCGGCGTGCCACTCCGCGGAGTAGTTATCGCCGTCGAACAGCACGGGCTTGAACTCGGCGATCATCTCTGTCAGGAGTTCCTGCACCGCGACGTTAAGGTCTTTACCGGCGGCGATATCCGCTTCGAGCCTGGTGGCTGCGAAGTCCAGCGATTCAGCAATGGCCGCGTTCAGCACGGTGTTGGCGCCCGAGACATTCTGGCTGGAACCGACCGCACGGAACTCGAATTTATTACCCGTGAACGCGAACGGGCTGGTGCGGTTTCTGTCGCCCGCGTCGCGTGGCAGCTTGGGCAGCATCGAGACGCCGACTTCGATGCTTTCAGCGGTCTTGCTGGACTGGGCGGCGCCGGCTTCCAACTGTGCGAACACGTCTGAGAGCTGTTCGCCCAGGAAGACGCTTATAATCGCCGGAGGGGCCTCGTTGGCGCCGAGGCGGTGGTCATTGCCCGCGCCGCAGACGCTGACTCGCAGCAGGCCCGCGTATCTGTGGACGGCCCGTACAGTGGCCGCACAGAACAGCAGAAACTGCGCGTTGGCGTGCGGCGTGTCGCCCGGGTTCAGCAGGTTCTCGCCTTCGTCACTGGATATCGACCAGTTGTTATGCTTGCCCGAACCGTTGATGCCCGCAAACGGCTTCTCGTGCAACAGGCATGCGAAACCGTGCTTGCCGGCGAGGCGGGTCATGACTTCCATCGTCATCATCTGGTGGTCGGTAGCGAGGTTGGACGTTTCGAATGTCGGGGCGAGTTCGTACTGCCCCGGCGCGACTTCATTGTGTCGTGTTTTGATCGGAACGCCAAGGCGCAGCAGTTCGTATTCGACCTCGGCCATGTAGCTCAGCGCGCGCTCGTGGATAGCTCCGAAGTAGTTATCGTCGAGTTCCTGTCCCTTGGACGGTTTGGCGCCGAAAAGCGTGCGGCCGGTGCATACCAGGTCGGGGCGGTTGAGGTAGAACCGCTTGTCGATCAGGAAGTACTCCTGCTCGGCGCCGACGGTCGTCAAGACTTGCTTGGCGGTCTTGTTGCCGAACACCCGCAAAACGCGAATGGCCTGTTTGCTCAGGGCGTCCATGGACCTCAGCAGGGGGGTCTTCTTGTCGAGGGCCTCGCCCGTCCAACTGAGGAACATCGTGGGGATAACCAGCGTTGCTCCGTTAGGATTGTCCAGGATGAACGCGGGGCTCGAGGGATCCCATGCGGTGTATCCACGCGCCTCAAAAGTGGCGCGCAGACCGCCCGAGGGGAAACTCGAAGCATCCGGTTCGCCGCGAACAAGGTCGCTTCCGGAGAACTTTGTCATCACCTCGCCGGTATCGGTCGGCGTGACGAAGCTGTCGTGCTTCTCGGCGGTGCTGCCGGTCATCGGTTGGAACCAGTGCGTATAGTGTGAAGCGCCGTGCTCCAGGGCCCAGTCGCGCATCGCAAGGGCTACCGAATTGGCGATCGCCGGGTCGAGTTCCTTGCCCGCCTGGATTGTCTCCCGCAGATTCTTGTAGACCTGCGCCGGCAACCGCGCACGCTGCACGGCGTCGTTGAAAACGTGCTCGCCGAAAACTTCGTTCAGATCCCGAGCTTCGTAGTCGACCACGCCGCCAACGGGCTTGACCTCGCTGATTGCCGCAATCGCGGTCTGTCTCACATTTCCCTGTACCATTCTTATGATCCTTCTGTCAACGAACGAAACCAAAACCACCGAGTCCACCAGTCCGACGAACCTGCTCCACCGCCCACATGGCGGTAGAAACCTTTTGGCTTACATTATCGGCATTTGCCGCTCCGTGGTGGCAGTGAATTCTGCAACAGGCAGTCTTGTCGTCTTTCAGGTCCATCATGGTTCCTGCCCTTTCAAGTTCATCGGAATCTCGCCGGCAAGGTTCTTTCTGGTGGGCGATCGGCTGAATATCAAAACACGGATCAACATTGAACATTGTGGCTGAAAGCACATTCTGTGCCAGAACTAAAGTAAATGTACTAAGGTTTTTCTGTGGCAGGAGATATGGTGAAACAGGGGATGAGACTGCTGCGACAATAATGTAACATCGTGTATTTACCGATGACAATAGTGTCGTGTTATTGTGTCAGTCATGGTTTGGCGCATGATGATTGGCGCTATGATGTTGTTCTATTTGGTAGTACAATTCTATTTTACCCTTTTCAGACAATTGGTCAAGTACATCAGGAAGCAAAGCGAATGGCTCAGACTGATTCCAAAGTGAGTACGGGATTGCCAGGCTTGGATAAGGTCCTCCGAGGTCTCCTTATCGGTGATAATGTTGTTTGGCAAGTCGATTCAATCGATGACTTCATGGCTTTTGTCAGACCCTACTACCAGAGCGCCGTGAAGTCCGGGCGGCGAGTTATCTACTTCCGATTCGCCAAGCACGCTCCGCTCGTAGGCGAAGGCGAGGGGGTCGAGATTCACCAGTTGTCCCCGGAAGACGGCTTCGAGCAGTTTATTACTGGGATCCACCGCGTCATTAAGGACGTCGGAAAGGGGGGGCATTACCTGTTTGACTGCCTGTCCGAACTGGCCGTCGACTGGTACAGCGATCAGATGCTGGGCAATTTCTTCATGCTCACGTGCCCGTATCTATATGATATGGAGACGATCGCGTACTTCCCGCTGCTGCGGAACTATCACTCGTTCTACGCCATTTTGCCGATCTCGGAAACCACGCAGATACTTCTCGACGTCGTCCGTCACGAAGGGCGGTTGTATCTGCATCCGATGAAAGTGCAGCAGCGGTACTCCTCGACCATGCACATGCTCCACGCGTGGCGGGGCGACGACTTTCAACCGGTCACCAGCAGCGCGACGATATCGAAGATTCGCCGCTCGGGTCCCTGGCGGGGATTGGACTCATCGGATCGGCGCATGGACGTTTGGAATCGCGCGTTCATGGAGGCCGAGGGAACCTTGGCGGCCGTACAGAGAGGGGAGATGCGACCGGAGAAAATCGACGAGTGTTGTCGGCGCTTGCTGAGAATGGCTATCTCGCGTGACGACCGCATGCTGAGACTGGCCGAGAAGTACTTTACGCTTTCGGATGTACTGGACATCGGGCGAAGGATAGTGGGCACGGGGCTGATTGGCGGGAAGTCAGTTGGCATGTTGCTGGCCAGGGCGATCCTGGAGCAGATGCGTCCGCGGTGGGCCGATGTGCTCGAACCGCACGATTCCTTCTTCATCGGATCCGATGTTTTTTATACATTCCTGGTCACCAACGGTCTGTGGCGAGCCCGTCAACACCAGCTAAATGCCGAGAACTTCATGGCCGAAGCCGATGCCGCCCGGCGCGGAATTCTGGTCGGGGCGTTTCCAGAACACATCGAAACACAGTTCGCCGGAATGCTGGACTATTTCGGGCAGTCGCCGATCATCGTTCGTTCCAGCAGCCTCCTGGAAGATAACTTTGGTAACGCCTTTGCCGGGAAATACGAGAGTGTTTTCTGCGTCAACCAGGGCCCGCGGCACAAGCGCCTGGAGGATTTCCTTGCGGCCGTTCGGACGATCTACGCCAGCACAATGAGCCAAGGCGCGCTTTCCTATCGCGCCCGTCGGGGCATGCTGGACCGCGACGAACAGATGGCTTTGCTGGTCCAGAGGGTTTCGGGGGCGGCGTATGGAGACGTGTTTTATCCGCAGGTGGCGGGCGTGGGGCTCTCGTTCAATCCGTACGTCTGGAGCCGCGACATCGATCCGGAAGCGGGTGTGCTGAGACTGGTTTTCGCCCTGGGCACGCGCGCAGTGGACCGTCACGACGACGACTACACCAGGGTCGTCGCGCTCAATGCGCCCGAGCGGAGGCCCGAGGCGAATTTCGAGGAGGCCCGGCAGAACACACAAAAACGCGTCGAAGTGTTGAATCTGGAGGCGAACCAACTGCAGGCCGAGTATTTCAGCGAAGTGGCCGCACGGAGCGAAGGTCTACCGCTGGAACTGTTTGCCTCGCGCGACGAGGAACTCATCAGGCGGTCGAAAGACGCCGGGACGCCGCAGCCCTTCGCGCACGTCTTGACGTTCAAGAAACTGCTGAACGAGACGGAGTTTGTGGGCAACATGCGGGAGATGCTCCAGGTGCTCCAGGGCGCCTACGACTATCCCGTGGACACCGAGTTTACCGCCAACTTTCTGCCCGACGGGCAACATACCATTAACCTCCTGCAGTGCCGCCCATTCCAGTGCCAGGGCGGCGGCACGGTCCCGGATCTACCCGAGAACATCGACCGGGCCGATGTGATAGCCTCCGCCGCCGGCGCCGTCATAGGCCACGGAAGGGCTATCAAACTGGACCGCTTGATCTACGTCGTGCCGGCTGTTTACAGTGAGTTGTCCGTCAGCGATCGCTACCAGGCAGCTCGCCTGATCGGCAAACTGGTGCATGCCGAAGAGGTCCGCAAGCCCGAAAACGTCATGCTGCTGGGACCGGGACGCTGGGGGACCACCACGCCGTGGCTGGGCGTGCCAATCAACTTCGCCGACATCAGCGGCGTCTCGGTTTTGTGCGAGATCGTAGCCATGCGTGAAGGGCTCGTCCCCGACGTGTCGCTTGGTACGCACCTTTTCGGCGAAATGGTCGAGATGGATATGCTCTACGTGGCCCTGTTTCCGGAGAAGGATGGTAACTCGCTGAACGGCGACTTCTTCTCCACCGCGCGCAATCGCCTGACCGATCTGGTATCCGATGCCGGCAAATGGGTTGAGGGCGTGCGGGTTATCGATGCCGCGGATATCGGCGGCGGCGTCACCATAAAACTCAACGCCAACACCCTGGACCAGAAAGTCGTCTGCTACATTGACCGGCGCGAGGCCTGAGAGTTCCGCGGGCGATGGTTGTCACATTTGGTTCACAGGCTCGGTGCCGCCGGCCTCGGTCAGTTCACTCGTGTTTCGTAGCGAAATACTACGCGGAGCAGCACCGAATCAGGAAGAGTAGTACTGAAGCGGGCCAAGACTGTGAACCCGCCGCCAAGATCGACAAATTACCATGTTTTACATCCGCCATGCCGTAAAGCCTGTGCCGGAAGCCACTTATGGCGATATGACTCGTCTCGGGGTTTCCTCAAAAAATCATTTGACGCCGTCGGATATGTCACAGGCAGTTAAGTTGTTAGCTATCAGCTATTAGCTGCCAGCCGTTAGCGGAAAGCCGAGAGCTGATAGCTGAAAGCTGAGAGCCGCCGGTCGTCTTGCTGTCAGCTATTAGCTACTTGCCCTGAGCCCCGCCGAAGGGTCAGCCGTCCCACCCAAACCTGTACTCCCTGTTCTGCGAAGCAGCGCTCTGCTGCGCAGGACGAGTCGTAGCGAATCGCGGCTTTGCGGCCTGTCCTTCGTAGCCCGCGGGGCGAAGTAGGGAGTAGTATCCCAAATCAAAAGTTGCCAACTACCCCCTTTTCCTTGCCCCGACACCCGCTTACCCGTAAAATCTGGCCTCACAAACAAACTTCACTGAGTAACGGGACTTGCCATGCCGGGGACACCTGAACAACAGGCTCGCCAGATAATCGACCGCCAGCTTGACCAGTGCGGCTGGATCGTCCAGGACCGCGACGAAATGAACATCTACGCCGCCCCTGGCGTCGCCATCCGGGAGTTCCCGCTGACTACCGGCAGCGTCGATTACATGCTCTATGCCGACGGTAAAGCCATCGGCGTAGTCGAGGCCAAGCCCGCCGGCCACACGCTCACCGGCGTGGAAGTTCAGTCGGACACCCGCCTCCGCCAAGCGATATTGAAGCGAGCCTTTGAGGGCAAACTGGTTCCTCAAGACCCCAACGACGAACCGGCCAGCGTCCTGCTGGAACGGATTGAGGCCGAGCGGAAAACTCGGCAGCCATCGCACAAACCGCGTAGAAAAGGGAGAAAATCGTGACCCAAGAGAACACATGCTATCTTTGTGGTGCAGAGTGCGAAGTTGGCCTCATGGGTAACCACAGGATTACGTCTTATCGATGTGCGTATTGTGGAGTATACGGCATCCATAGACACGCGGCCATTAATCACGAGAGGGACGAGACGGCGAAGTGGAAAGCCGCTTGCGTGCTCGCGGAGCGCCGCCTACAGAAATTGGACAATTTCATAATTCTCCCCGAATCCGTAGGGGAGGTTTTAGGCCGTCCAACAACCACGATAGAATCTCTGTTGGCCTCGTACCCAAAGACGCCCTTGGAACTTCTCGACCGATCACTTCTCAACCTGAGCCGAATGGTCAAGCATCCTGGCAACATTATTCATATACCAGAAGACCATCCGACCGTGCTGTTCTCGCAAACAACGGAAGAACTGGTCTATGTGATAGACCAGTTCCAGAAGCTTGGCTACATTGACCATGACAGAAATGTTATAGTTAATTTCACCTCGGAACCCGCCAATGTGGATCGAAGCCCTATGTATCTTATTAATAATGGCTTCTATATCCAAGCGGAAGGCTTGCGACGAATAGATGAGCTTACTCGAACCTCGGCGGGCGGTAAGCCTCAGGCCTTCGTCGCCATGTGGTTCGACAAATCGATGGATGATATCTACGACAACGGCATCGAGCCCGCCATTGGCACGGATTGCGGTGTCAAGTGTGTGAGAATGGACAATATCGAACATAACAACAAGATATGCGACGAGATTATCGCCGAGATTCGCAAGAGCAGTTTTGTTGCGAGAGCAGCTTGCCAATAGAATAAAAGCCACTATCCCCGGGATAATTCAATGACAGCCGTGCGACAGACGCCCGTTCGTAGACGCGACGTTGCGACGCCGCGTCTACGATTACGGTCGGCGCCAGCGAGAACGTCGTGGTTTTCGCAGCAGCCATGATAAGATACCCGGTTAATTGCCTGACATAAGCGTTGTTCTGACAGAGGGATGGGGCTGTCGGAAAAACATGAGGCGCATGAGGCGAATATTTTGCTTTGTTCCGCAAGGCAAGATCAGGAGAATAGTTAGAGATGGAAGCCCAAGACCTCGACAGCCTGCTGGCGCCGTACAATCCCTGGTGGACTGAGAATACCGGTTGGGAGACCTCGCTCGATCTTCCGGAGTACGAACGTCCCGTCGTGAGGAAAGTCCTGGCGGACCTCGATGAATTGCGGCAGGTTGTTTCGATCACTGGACCCCGACGGGTCGGCAAGAGTACGGCGGTCCGGCACGTCATCAGCCGGCTGATCAAAGACGAGGGGGTCGAACCTCGAAGGCTGTTGTACTTTTCCTTCGACGATCCGCAGGTCGCCAGCTCGCAGCAGGTCCAGCGGGTGATCTTCGATTTGCTTGTCGAACGCATGCGCAATCAGAGCAGTGCGGGATATCTGTTCCTCGACGAGGTTCAGCGCCTGCCGCGTTGGGAGTTGTTCGTCAAGAAGCACTATGATCTGAATGCGCCTGTCCGTTTCGTGGTGTCCGGCTCGGCGTCGTCGCCGATCTTCCGCAGCAGCCAGGAAAGCCTGCTGGGGCGCATCAAGGACCGCCACCTGCTGCCGTTCAGCTTTCGTGAATTCTGCCAGTACCGTCTTCGACACTCTCCGGAATTCGCGGAAATCCTCGCTGCAAACAGAACGTTGAAACCGGCCCTGCTCAATAGCGACGGCCGGGGCGCATCGCAATGCGTAAGCAAACTCAATAAGTTATTGGAACCGTTTCGGACGGAGATCGGCCGGGCCGTGTGCGATTACTGCAACGACGGAGGGTTTCCGGAAGTCTGGTCGCTGCCGGACCCTGTCAGAAAGATAGAGTATCTCATGGAGCAGCAGATTCGAAAAGTGCTCTACGAAGACCTGATGATGCTCACGCAATACCGAAAGCCGGAGAACGTGCTTCGGTTCTTCGTGTACCTGCTGGCGCATCCGGGAATGGAAATCAACACGACCAAAATCGCCCAGGAAGCCGGGGTCGCACGGACTGTCGTGGAGGAGAATTTCCCCCGACTGGAAATGACGGACCTGATAATGAGAGTGCCGAAATTTTCGCACAAGCCGCTACGGGTCAGGCAAGGAAACGTCAAGGTCTATCCCGTAGACACCGCCCTCCGGAATGCGGTGATGAAAAGCTGGCGACCGATTCAACCGCCTATCGGCGTTCATGCCGAGAACCTCGTTGCCCGGGAACTATCGACCTGGCTGGAGAAGATCGAGATGACGTTCTTCCGGCAGAAGGACAGAGAGGTGGACTTTGTTCTGACACACGGAGGACAGAAATATCTGCCCTTTGAAGTGAAATCAGGAAGCCGAACCGATGAGATTGCCGGGCTGAAGATGTTCATGAAGAAATACAATCTTCCTTTCGGCGTCGTAATCACTTGCGATATGCAGACGAAGTTTGAAGACAATGTGCTGTACCTGCCGCTCAGGTACTTCCTCCTGGCGTGCTGATATACGCGAACAGGACAACATATGACAGACAGCCAACAAATAGTCAACAAGGCATGAAACTTCGCTCACGTCCTTCGGGATGATGGGCTTTCTTACATGGTTTATAAGAAAGCCCCGGTAGTCTCATATTGTGTGAGTTACCGGGGCGTTACGGAGAAGGCGGGATTCGCTCAGCTTCGCTTCACGGCGCCTTCGCTTTGCTTCGGCGTCGCTCCCGCGTGGTGTGGCCTTTGGCCCCACGCGTGTTCGAATCCCGCCTCGTAACTTACTTGCGCATACGAACGCCCCGGTAGTCTCATATTGTGTGAGTTACCGGGGCGTTACGGAGAAGGCGGGATTCGAACCCGCGGTACCCTTTCGGGCACACTGGTTTTCGAAACCAGCACGATAAGCCACTCTGTCACCTCTCCGGATTCCTGTGTTGCCTTGGGGGCTATGCAGGACTGGTCGGATGGGGATTGTATGGTCGGGGTGGCGATTTTTCAAGAGGGAGTTGCGCATTCGCGGGCTTGTTTTCATAGAAGCGATATACTGGTTTTTGTGAAAGTATTCTTGGAAAACTGGACATTTTGCGTTACAAATAGAATCCGGCTGCGTTAACAGGGATGATTGGAACGGATGGCCGGTGCGCTGTGCGCATCGCCGATGGGATCGGAATATGGATTCGCGAGGCAATTTATTCGAGGCGACGGTAGGGCACTTCCTGGCTCCGATTATGGAGTTCATGGAGGATACGGAGATCGCTGAGATCATGATCAACGCTCACGACCAGATATACGTCGAGAAGCAGGGTAAATTGGTCCTGACCGAAGCGAAATTCCCCGACAGCAATGCCTTCCTGGCCGCGGTCAATAACGTGTTGCAGTATACCGGTAAGCGGATGGACCCGATGCACCCGCTGATCGACTCCCGCCTGCCCGACGGAAGCCGGGTTCACGTCGTGCTCGCCCCGCTGTGCCGGACCGGAACCTGCATGACGATCCGAAAATTCGCAAAAAAAATGTTCGATGCCGAACACCTTATCAAACTGGGCACCTGGACCGAAGAAGCCAAAGAGTACGTCGAACTGATGGTCCGGGCCGAGAAGAACATCCTGGTGGCCGGCGGTACCTCCAGCGGTAAGACGAGTCTTCTGAATGTCTTGAGCACTTTTGTGCCCAACCATCAGCGGATTGTGACAATCGAAGACTCCTCGGAACTCGAACTCCAGCAGGACCATGTGGTTATCCTGGAAGCGCGCTCGCCGGACCGATGGGGACGGGGCGGGGTGAATATCAGCGAACTGTTTCGCTCGTCGCTGCGTCTCCGCCCGGACCGCGTGATCATTGGCGAGGTCCGCGGCGGCGAGGCGATGGATATGATCCAGGCGATGACTTCCGGGCATGCGGGCAGTATGTCCACGCTGCACGCCAACACGGCATTGACCACGCTTAACCGCTTGGAAACACTGGCGATGATGAACGCGATCGACCTGCCGCTGCACGCGTTGAGGTCCCAGATCGCATCGGCTATCGACATGATCGTGCTGGTCACCAGATTCAACGATGGCAGGAGGTGTCTGACCGAGATCGCTGAAGTGCTGCCGCTGGACGACACTGGGCATTATAAGGTGCATCCGATGTTTGAATACCGGCTTGTCGGCGATCAAGGCAAGGAGGGCATTGGCAGGCTGCAGTGGACCGGTAGGAAATCGACTTTCTGCGATGAGCCTAAAATTCGCGTTCTTCGTGATTCATGGAACCTAACGAAAAAGATATTTGATGCCGATATAGAGGAAGGCTCCGATTCGTGATATATGACCGCTATCCCCAAACAACTTTGTGACTTCCATGGCGATACTGCCGGAGCGAGCACTGTTGAGTGGGCTTTGCTCCTGGTTGGTGTCGGTTTACCATCATTTTGGGTTTTTTCTGTAATATTGAGGGCAATAGCGGAGTTATACAGAATGGTGACGTTTGTAGAGACGCTTCCGTTTCCGTAGGGCTGCCGGAAATGGGAATGTAAAACCAGTCAGCCTGGATGGGTACGAGTATGTTCAAAGGTATCAAGAAGACGTTGTCGGCCCTGCACAAGGACCAGCAGGGTGCGGATATGGTCGAGTACATCTTGATTATTGCCGCGGTCGGTTTGCCCCTGCTGGCGGTGATAATCTGGTTCTGGCACGACATTTCCGAAGCTGTTGATAATTGGTGGGGTCAGATCCGCGGCGCCAGCGGAAGTGCCTCGGGCACGCTGGATCCTGGCGACCTGTAATCGTAGAGGTCAACGGCTTGGAACTCCGGGTATCGTGATGGTGCCTGGAGGCAAGGAGAGTTATGCCACCGCCACAAGCGGAGATGTGGGCATATTGGGCATATGGTGTTCTGGTTGTGGTCCTTGCCGCCGCCGCGGTTGACGATGTTCGCACGAGCAAGATCCACAACTGGATAACCTACCCGGCCGTCCTGGCCGGTCTGGTCGGTCATTGCTTCGGTGGAGTTGACCTTCACGGGCAGCGGCTTGGTTTTGGCGGTGCGCTGATCGGTCTGGCGGTAGGTTTTGGTCCGCTGTTCATAGCCTGGCGTGCCGGCGGTGTGGGGGGTGGCGATGCCAAACTCATGGGCGCCGTTGGCGCACTGGCCGGTTGGGAGTTCGCTTTGGCCTCGCTGTTTTATGGGTTCGCCATCGCCGGTGTGATGGCGATATTCGTGATGTTGCGTCGTCGCATTTTGCGAAGGACATTGGGACGCGTTTGGCGGTTTCTCGTGCTGATTATGATGCGGGCCAAACCGGGCGATCCCAGCGAAGCGGACAGCCCCACAATCGCGATAGGACTGGCGTTGTCGATCGGGGCGGCGCTCGAATTGATCGACGTGTTGCTCGGCGGGCCGGTAACGGCCCGGTTGTTCGGAGTGGGCTGATGGCAGGTAATGTTGGACAATCAGACCGTTCTACCGGACAGAAAACCGCGCCGCCGGTGTCGACGCGTTGGGGGTGGTTGCTGATCGCGGTATGCTTTGTCCTCCTCATACCGGTGTTTGGCGTTGCCGCGTGCTTGTGGGCGACGGGCGGAGGGTCGTCGGCGGGGCAATGGTTACCGCATGCCCTCGGTAGCAGGGGATTCATCAAATACGCCCTGATCACGATGGCCCTTGGGGCGGCATTGTGCGTTGCGTGCCATATGCTGTGGCGTATTGGCGCTCGCGCCAGAGTCCGCCGGAGAAGCGAGGAAGGCGGGGCGATCGTCGAATTTGCACTGGTCTTGCCTTTTGCAATGTCGCTGCTGCTGCTGCTGGCCCAGTCGTCGTTCCTCATGGTTGGACACTTGTGCGTTCAGTATTCGGCGTATTGTGCCGCCCGAACCGCGATAGTCGCCATCCCCGACGACCTGGCGAGATTTGGCGGTGAGGCGCAGAACTACGTGAACCCCAATCCTGATTCCTCCGCGAAGCAGCGTCGGATTCTCCGTTCGGCGGCATGGGCGGTCATGCCCGTATCCTGCTCCACCGGCGACCAGCAGAAATCCGACCTGCCCGAACTGGTGGGAGGCCTCGAAGAGTTTTTCACCGCGTATGGGAAGGAAACCCCCGGGTGGGTAAAAGCCAACCTGGAACGCAAGTGGCGGTATGCGATAGATCACACTTTCGTGGATCTCAGCCCGCCGCTCAGTGGTGATCTGTACGGAGAGGCCGAAGACGTGCAGGTATCGGTGCGCCATACTTTCTATCTGTCTGTTCCCGTGGCAAGGACCGTGTTCGCAGCCCTCGACGACGGTGTCGAACTGGATATTGGAATCGGCGAATACGGTTTGATAATGCGGGCCACTTGCTCGCTGACCAACGAGGGCGTGCAGGATTACGTCGACGAAGAAACATTCCCCCAAGATCAATAAGCCCCCCAACGCTCCCGTGCGTATCGCCGCGAATATTTAGTGTTTTCCTTGCGGTTGCTTTTGGTTATTATATAAGTAGATGGCAGCGTGCGGGTTTTAGTGGATAATTGCTCGAACCGCCCGTTATTGTTGCCGATTATATTTATGGCCTCCAGCCGGGCCAACCACTGCGGATAGTGATGAAATGGCGACTTTCCAACCGGCAGACCGGCTGCTGCCGATGAACCTGTAATTCTAGGGTATAGTGCCTGATGGCTAATACTAATGAGTCCAGCCTGGCGGAAGGAATCGGATATCAACCGGGTGAAGAGATCGGCAGGTATGAAGTAATCGCCAGAATTGCCATTGGCGGGCAATCGATCATCTACAAATGTCACGATCCCGCCCTGGACCGTCTTGTGGCGATCAAGCAGATATCCACGCACCTGGCCGAAGACAAGATGTTCCTCGACAGGTTCCGCACCGAAGCACAGATTCTTGCGCGTCTCGGCGCCGAGCAGCCTGAAGTTGTCACCATCCACGACCTGCTGGAGAACAGGCAGGGTTTGTTTATCGTGATGGAATTTATCGATGGTATCAGCATCGAGCGGACACTGGCGGGCAACCCCGGTCCGGTGGAACTCAAAGCTACTTTGCAGATACTCTGGCGCCTTTGCTCGGCGCTGCATACGGTGCATTCCGCGGGCGTCATCCATCGCGACATCAAGCCCAGCAATATCATCATTGCCGACGGTTTGCGACCGATGATTACGGATTTCGGCGTTGCGGCGACTTCTTCGGGCGAAGCGTCAATGGTGATGGGGACGACGAAGTACATGGCGCCCGAGTTGTTCACCGGCGGATATGTCGACGGTCGGGCGGACATGTATTCGCTTGGTTTCATCGCATATGAAATGCTGGTGGGGCGCGAGAAGTTCAACGAGATATTCGCCGATATCGTCCGCGATCGCACGGCAGAGAAGGTGCGATGGATGAAGTGGCACAGTAATCCGAAAGTCAGCGTCCCGCCCCCGCACGAGGTGAACCCGGGCGTACCGGTTACGCTCTCTAATATCGTCCTGAGGATGATAGCCAAAGACTCCGAGCAGCGGTTTGCGGGCATGGAGGATCTGGGGCGCGCGATCAAGCAGACATTCAGGCCCGGCGCCAAAGTTTCCGGGGCGCCGGTGCCCGTGGCGACTCCGGTAAACGGTCAGGCGGCGTCGATGCCGGAGGACGGCGATACCGAAAGAACACCCTTCGATATCGAAGACGACGTCACCGCGCCGATCCCCAAACGCAAACTCAGCCTTCGCATGAAGGTTTCTATGGCGATTGCGGCTTTGCTTTTGATCGTTGGCGGTCTTGTCTTACGCGGATGGATGACCGGACAGGAAGTGACCATCGAGAAAGACGCCGCCAAGAATGCCTATAAAGACGCACGCGAGATCTACAAGAGCGACCGGGATTATGCGAAGGCCGAGGAAAAGTTCCTGGTTGTGCGCAAGAATTTCGGGCAGACCGAGTATGCGGCGCCGTCGCAGGTTTATATCCACATGTGCAGGACTCAACTCGCTATCTCCGCCCGCGACTGGCCTCGCGCCCAGAGAGAACAGGACAGCGCCGCCGATCTGGCTTTGAAGATCCAGAGAAAGAGCACCGCGGGCACGCCGCTCTACGAGTGGACCGTGAAAGTCAAGGATTCCATCAAAGCGCTCGAATTGGTGAGGATCGAACGGAAAGCTTTTGACGAGGCGATGGGTGAGGCCCAGGAATTGTACAACGCGGGTAAGTATGATGCGGCGCTGGCAAGTCTGAACGATCGGTACGACGAGCGGGAGAAACTCCAAGCCGATCAGCAGGAAGAATTGAAAAACTTCGAGCAGAAGATCGCCAGGAAGCAGAGTAGCGACGAGTGTGCCAAACTAATGGATGCGGCGAGGAATTCAAATTCGCTCGACACCGGGACGGCGCTGGCGGCTTGGGAGACGGCTTCGGCCGGTCTCCAAAGACTGAAACCGCACATCGATGAGGCCAAGTGGTTGTCAATGCAGTCTGAGGTCAATAAGGCCCGGGCGAAACTCACGAAGGAAAAGGGTCTAAGGGACATAATGGCGATAGTCGACAACGCCAGGAAAAGCGGGGACCCGGACCGCCTGCAGAGGGCCCTGAAAAATGCGATGATCAAACCCGGTGTTCCGCCCAAACTCGTCGCAAGCTGGGCCGCGGAAATCACGAAGATTCAGGAAACGGCGGAATTCGACAAAATCAAGAAGCTCGTAGTCGATGATGATCTCAAGGGCGCCCTTGACGCGCTGGGCGCTTTTATCAAGAAGAATCCCGAACACGCATATGCAAAACGCCTCGAAGAAGGCGTGAAGAAGAGACTGGACAAGATCGCCGCGGAGAAAGAAGCCTTCCGCCTGTTCGATCGAGGGCGGTGGGCCGAAGCCCTGGAAAAACTCAAGATACTCAGAGTCCAGCTTCGCGGTCGCAGAGATATCAAGGAAAAGATGGCCCACTGCCAGTATATGCTGTTGCTGGTCGATTTCGACGCCGCGGTAAAGGCCGGCGACTACCCCAAAGCCGAGGCTATAGGCGAAAAACTCAGAGTATTAAAACCTGACGCCTACGATGCGGTTATCGGTCCCAAACTGGATGACATGAGGGCCCGCAGGAAAGTTGCTGACACGCTGGCAAAAGGGAAAGCGGCCCTGGTGAACAAACAGTACGCCGACGTTCGGAAGATACTTGACCACCTGAAGGAAAGCTACCCCGAAGCCAAGACCATGATTCGCCAGAGCAGATATCATGAGTCTCTTGACAAGGGTAATGCGGCCAAAGAGGCCAATGATCTGGTTACTGCGTCGGCAATGTACAAGATAGCCAAAAACTACGCCAAAGATCCCGCCGAACATAAAGAGATCGACGCCCTTATTAAAGCTGTCGGCGGTCAGTAGGGTATATCAGGAAGACGCCCATACCGCCGCGTGAGTGTGGACGGAAGGTGCGAGTACAATGAAGAGAATCATTACGGGATCAAGCGGTTTTCGCCACGGTCGCCGACGTGGAAATGTGATGATCGAGTTCGTGATGGTTATCCCGCTGCTGGCGGCGATACTCGGTTTTACGTTCTTCTTCGGTTGGGCGATGGTCAACCAGCAGCACGTCAAGATTGCCGATCGGTTCCAGACGTGGCGCAGAGTGCGGGCGGGGGCCCGTGTTGGCGCTGAGACCCTGAACGACCGGATTTTCCAGGGGCGCCTCGACGAGGACAGGTATCACCATAACTCCGGGACGTACAGCAACGAGACGCTCAAGACTCTTGAGGAACTGGTGATGGCCGCGGATGCCAAATCTCCGGAGGCCTCAGCTTTGGCCGAGCCGATGGTCATGACCAGGTCTCCCCGCGGTAGATGGACAACGGTCCACGGGCATTTCCCCAGCGAGATAGGCATTTTCCAGCAGGTCGAAAATTACCAGGGAAGCATCAAGCACACTCACATGCGTGACGGTCTGGAGTGGCGATGGCGCCAGATATGGTGCGAACCGGTAATCAGAGACGAGTTCCTCTTCAAGTTGGACTCTACACTACTAGGCGTTCCCTCGCCTGGTGACGGTCTGGCAGGTATGGCACGAAGACTTTATCTTTCCAGATGGTAGCTGGTAGCTGATAGCTGGTACTATGACGGGTCCTGATTCATCACAGAGTTCGTCCAATACCTCGGGCGGCGCGTCCGAAGGGAGGGGAGGTGTCCGGAAGCGGTGGTGGTTCTGGGTTCTCTACGCTGTAGTGCTGATCGTGTTGGTCGGCTTTACCGTCTATTTCTATCAGCGCGTGCGGTCTCCCCAGGGCAGGGAAGAATCTTCCGATCCGTCGAAATCCTGTTTCGTGCGCCGCGGTTACGGGCGGATAGGACCGCAGGCGCCACCCCCGACCACCGGACCGAGTGAGATGACCGACAACCCGCTGGCCGGTGTGGCGATGACGCCTCTTGATGGGAACCCTGGCGGGCTCGCTCCTCCCACTGGCGCCGTCAGGCAGTCGGCATTTGTGCGGCGGACGGGCGGCGAGGTCGAAATGATGGCCCGCTATACGTCGCAGGGTTCTGCTGACCAGGCGGCTGAATACTACAGAAAGTATCTGGGTGGGAAGGGCATGAAGTTTCTGGGCGAGCAAACTCGTGCGGGACGTTCCGCTTCGAGTCGACCCAATTCATTGAGATACGCTCGTCCGCGTCGGATATTTGTGTTCCATGGGCCCAAGCGGCACGTTACTGTTATGCTGCGAGAAATGCCCGGAAACGATAAAACGCTGTCGATCACCTTGAACCTGGTGTATCCGAACTTGTAGGCGAAGATTCATTTTCTTGCCAAACGAGACCGAACAGCGCAATATAGAGGGATTGATTGGGCTATTGACCGGTTGGAATAGCGATCGGTCGGACCGAGAATGAGGAGATACATGATGGGCGAAGAAGCTCCTACCGTACAGAACTGGAGATTGCTGATAGTTGCTTGCGTGCTCGGCTTGGCAGTGATGATCGTGTACAATCTGCATATCAGCAGGATCAAGGCGGGAATGGACCAGGAAAAGGTTACGGCGTTTCGTTACGACCGTGACATTGACGCTGGTGAAACCCTTAAAAACGACGATCTCGTCCGAGTGCAGATTCCCAAGAACTTCGCCGACCAGGTCGGAAGACTGCTTGGGGAGGAGGACAAGGACTCTCTGGGCGTTGGCCGGAAAGTCAAGCGGGACGTGAGCAAAGATGAGTTCGCGATGATGGGTCACTTCACCACTGTCATGACCGGCGGACCAGCGGATGGTCTGCGCAAAGATATGGTCCAGATAACGATCGCCGTTGACTCCAAAAATTCAGTGGGCAAGGTCCTGCGGATCGGGAACCACGTCAATATCCTCGGTATGCTTCCCGCGAGAAAGAACCGGGACGGGTACGAGATATATCGCATTATTGAATGGCTTAGAGTGGTGGCCATCGGTGGACAGACCAACCGCCAGGACCCTTCCGGTAGTGGAAGGGGCACCGCTCAGCTTGGTGTGCGTAATTTCAACACCATTACCGTCGAGGTAAAACGGAAGGACCCTGACGTGTCGATTCAGTGGAACAACCTTCAGACGCATCTGCAAGGATCCGCTATTATCGAGATATGCCCCAGCAGATACCTCCCCAAGAAGGGCACGGATGGGGTGATTGCAGCGGAGTTGAAGGAGTATACCACGAAGGCAGCCACTGTCTCTGCCCATGGTGGCGGATATGACGAGTAGGGCTCGTCCGGCGGTTCGGGGTTGCCCGGCCATCCGGATGCTCGTTTTGCGGTGAATCTGAGGTTAGTGCGTGGAGATTTGGGTTTACAACCAGCTTGCCGATCAGCGCGACGTTCTCAAGGTCGGCGACGAGAGTGTCAGTATAGGACGCGACGACACCAACGACGTCTGCCTTCGCAGTCCGTTCGTCTCCAGGTGTCACGCGAGGATATTCTTCGAAGGGGGCAGTTTCTTCCTCGAGGCGCTCGGGCTCAACGGCGCGGTGGTCGCCAACAGGGACCTGACCAAGGGCCAGAAGCGCAAGATCGAATACGGTGACGAGATTCGTATTGGCGAGTTTTCGCTGTACATGATGGAGCCTTCCGTTCGCCGCGTCAGTGGTCGCAAGGCCACGATGTCTCCGCGAAGGCAGGTCATCGAACTGGAGCAGAAACTTCACGCCGAACTGTTGGACCGCATGAACCTGCGCGTGACTTCCCAGGGCGGTTCCGCCGACAGCCAGCAGGTGGCGATGATAAAGCAGCAACTCGCCGATATCATCGAAGACGTTCGGGACGAAGTGAACGACGCCATGAGCAACTACCTCGTTCGCGAGTTTCTCTGGCGGATGATCGTCACCGAATTGGCGCGCAGATGCACCGGTAAGATGATGTACAGCTACGGGTTTGAGGATTCCGACGTGCTGGTCGCGAAATTTGAAGAGGTGATCGCGCGCATTGTCAGCGACGTTATCAGCGACTTTCCGCTTCGTTTGCGTTCCCAAACGGCCAAGGAAGACGTCGCGACCGTTGAGGCCGACTGGGACAACCAGTTCAAACGCATCTCGGCGCAGATATCGCCCGAATTGCGGAGTTACATTGTCAGGCGGATGTTGTCCAAGGAGATCGAAGACGTCGTGCTCGGCTACGGACCGCTCCAGGACCTCCTGGAAATGCCCAACATCAACGAGATCATGGTTGTGGGCAAAGATCACATCTATATAGAGAAGGACGGCGCGCTGCAGAACACCGGGCGAAGTTTCTTCTCTGACGAAATTGTCCTGAGCGTTATCGAGCGGATAATCACACCTGTCGGTCGGCGAATTGACCGGTCCAGCCCCCTTGTTGACGCTCGCCTTCCGGACGGTTCGCGAGTTAATGCGATTATCAATCCGCTGAGCCTCTCGGGCCCGGCGCTCACCATCCGGAAGTTCGCCCGAATTCCGTTCACCGTCGACGACCTTGTCGAGAGAGGCACGATCACCGAACCGGCCGCCAGCTTCCTGCGCGCCTGCGTGCTGGGGCGAAAGAACATGATGATCTCAGGCGGTACGGGTTCGGGCAAGACAACCACCCTGAACGTGCTGGGCAGCTTCATATCGTCCGCCGAGCGGATCGTCACCATCGAGGACTCCGCCGAACTGCAACTGCCCCAGGATCACCTGGTGCGCCTTGAGACCAGGCCCGCGAATATCGAAGGCAAGGGCGCCTACACCATACGCGACCTGGTCAAGAACGCACTGAGAATGCGACCCGATCGCGTAATTGTCGGTGAATGCCGAGGCCCCGAAGCGCTCGATATGCTCCAGGCGATGAACACCGGACACGACGGTTCGCTGAGTACCGTTCACGCCAATACTCCCGACGACACGATAGGGCGTTTGGAGACGATGGTGCTGATGGCCGTTGAAATGCCCGTGCGCGCCATCCGGGAACAGATAGTCGCCGCACTGGACGTGATAGTCCAGATCGCGCGACTGGTCGACGGGCGCCGCCGCGTGACGCATATTTCGGAAATATGCGGTATCGATCCGGAGACCGACCAGGTTGTCACCGAGGATATATTCATCTTACCCTCGCTGGTGGGCAAGTCCGGGGGGGATGACTCTCTGATGCATACAGGATACATTCCCATGTTCTCCGAGCAGCTCATCAAGAACAAGTTCCTTGACGTGGAGGTATTCACATGATCCTCGGCGCCGGAGATGCTTCGCTCGATATGACCCAGCAGGTTGTCGCCAGCGTGGCGATAATGGTGGCGACCGCGGTCGCGATTCGCATAGGCGCCAGACCGCTCGGTCAGTTGATCTTGCGTCGTGAGAGGCACTACGCCAAAGTCATCGGTGGTAGCTTGCTGATGACGATCAAGCCTCGCACAGTTACTGTCATGTCGACTATCCTGATGTTTTTCTTTACGCTCCTTTTCTACTACATCACAGGAAGCCCTCTCGGGGCTTGTGTGGGCCTGGTCATCGGGCTGATGCTTCCGACGTTGTACATAAAGCATCTCCGGGAGAAAAGGCTCGAGAAACTCAACGAGCAACTCGTTCCGGGCATTCAGACGCTTTCATCGGGCGTGCGGGCGGGGTTGAACCTCGTTCAGGCCCTCGAACTCGTTGCGCATGACGCTCCCTCGCCGCTGCGCCAGGAGTTTGCCCACCTGGTGCGGGAATACGAGTTTGGGCTGGGGTTGGAGGACGCTATGAGCAACGCCGCGGTGCGGATCGGCTCGGGCGATTTCGGTCTGCTCTTTGCGGCACTGCTGACCCACCGCGAAAGGGGTGGAGACCTCGGTGAGACACTGGACAAGATCTGCGAAGCGATCCGCGAGATACAAAGGCTCGAACACCGTGTTGACTCGCTGACAGCCCAGGGACGCGCCACCGCCAGATTCCTTGGCGCCATGCCGATGGTGGTTCTGGCGATCGTTTATTTCATCGTGGACGCCAAGGGTGTCGAGCGTATGTTTACCAGCACCCCCGGGAAGATTATCCTTGCTGCCATCGTGGTCCTCAATATCCTGGGTTTCCTGTGGATCAAGAAGATCATGGACATAGATATCTAACTGCAAGAGTACACTGAAACATGCTGGCGTTAATGAACATGGCGACTATACTGGCTACCGCTGATTATCCCAACGCGTGGATATACGACATCGCTTTGTCGATAGGGATATTCGCTATCGTGACGATGTTCGTGGTCGCGATATTCCGCCAGCCTTACGAGATCACCGTTTCATACCAGCGGAGGTCGGCTATTGAGACCGGGCATGCGGACCGTCAAACCGTCTTCGAGAATCCGTTGCTGCGACCGGTCATGTGGATCATGCTGGCCACTTCGTACAGAATGGCGATGCCGCGGTTCAAAGACTGGATTCGCAGAACGCTCGTAGCCGCGGGCAACCCCGGCTACTACTCGCCCGAGGAGTATCTTGCGCTGTCGCTGTTCTACGGGGTAATGATTGCTCTGGCTATTGTGTCGTTTTACATTGTCGCCCTTGGGGACTTCAGCTTCGTGTCGGCGATTCTGGGCTTCATGGCCGGTATGGGGCTGACGATTTATCAGTTGCGAGAGATGGCCGATAAGCGTCTCCGCCTGATAGCGAAACGCGTGCCTTACGCACTGGACCTGATATCCCTGGCCATGAGCGCCGGCGCCACGTTTACCGAAGCGATCACGACAGTCGTTCGCGAGGAAAGCGACGACCCGTTCAATGAAGAACTGAAAATAGTACTGGCCGAAATTGAACTCGGTACGACGCGCCGGCAGGCATTGCAGAACCTTGCGATTCGCATACCTATTGACATGCTCAGAAGCATTGTGGCAAGCGTTATCCAGGCCGAGGATCTGGGCACGCCCCTTGCCGACGTGTTGCACTCCCAGGCTTCGCTGCTGCGACTCCAGAGGTCGGTCAGGGCTGAGAACCTTGCCGCCGTGGCTTCGGTCCGAATCATGGTGCCCGGAGCGTTGATATTGTTCAGCGTGATTCTGACGGTCTTCGGTCCGGCGGTCGTAAGATTCATAGAGAGCGGAGGTATATTCTAATGGCTGCAGGTCGGGCGGAACTCGTTTACGTTAAGGGACCTCAGGCCGGTCAGAGAGCCTCGCTGATGTCGGCGGTTGTTACAGTCGGCAGGGGGCAGCAGGCGGATGTGCAACTTACTGAAGAGCATGTATCTCGAAAACACTTCCAACTCACACTTACGCGGGACGGTTGGGTATTCGAGAACATCTCCGCGCTAAGGAGTCGCGTCAACGGGAAGAAATACAAAACCGGAAAGAAAATCATACTCGATACCGGTGACATTATCGCCGCGGGCTCCGAAACTGAATTGCTGTTCGTGGCGACTGGTGATGACACCGAAGCCGCGGTGATAGCATACAGGCAGAGCGGGGCTCGGAAGGGTAAGAGCCGATCCGCCACAGCGGCGCCTGCAGTTGCGGTGCTTCCGGACCAGCAGATTGAACCGGATGACGATCGGCAACCCGGAGACGCCGAACCGTCCCCCGTGCCCGAAGACGGAGAAGAGAGCGAACTGGATTCCGAAGAACTGGCCGAACTGGAACTAAAGGCCCAAAAAAAGAAGTACGGGATTATCATTGGCGTGTACCTTGCGGTGTTTGCGACCATTGGCCTGATTGTCGTTACCACGGTCGAGCGACGAGGGCCTCGGGGGCGGGCGGGTCGCCCCGCACTGATGAATAGAGAGCAGATCGAGAGCGCCGTCACCGCCAAACTCCAAAGGGACCGAAATCCCGTTGAAGCCGGTAGGGCCAGGGACAAAGCACTGCTGGCCTTGGATAGTACGCACAAGGTCGACTACCTTTACAGGGGGCTTTACTGGTTCAAACTCTCTCGAGCTTACGGCGGGGTGTTGAACACCGAAGACGAGAGGCGTTTCCGCAACGCCTCAAAGTCACTGACCGAGCAGGTGCAGGAGAAGTATTTCAACGCCTGCGCCTACGAGGGAGATCACAAGTACAAGATCGCATTCGATCTTTTTCAAAGGCTCTTGAATATGCTTCCCACGATGGGTCGCCAGGATGCGAAGAACGAGTTCAGAAAGAACATCAGAGCCCACATGGCTTATATCAATCGCACACAAGCCGTCAACACGCGAGGGTGACCTCTCGGGCGCTGGCGAAACCACACCTTCGCCCTTGAGTCGCGATGATTGACTATTGCCTTCGGTCTGACGATCTGCTATCTTTTCGCGCTTCTATTTGAATCCATGGACGAGAGGACTGCAAATGAGCATGGAACTGGCTTACGCTCTGATCACGCCATACAGCCTCCACAAGAGCCGTACCGGCGGTATTATCGGGCGGCTTCTGGCTCATCCGAGCCTGGAACTCGCCGGTGCGCGAATGTATGTATTTTCCGACGAGTTCGTCGACACCTACCAGAAGCTCATCTGCCCCGAAGCGATGGACAAGAAGATCCAAGATGCGTGGCACGCCTATATTGACGAATTCCTGCGCCGAGATAATCCATGGGGCGTCCTTCCGCGCTGCATGCTGCTTTTGTTGCAAGGGGAAAACGCCGTACGCTGCCTCAAGGAGGAGGTGATCGGCTCGTTTACAGAGCAACCCGTTGGAGATACCGTCAGGGGTACTTACGGAGATTTCATCCGTGACAGCGAAGGGCAGATTCACTACTTTGAACCGGCAGTTATAACCTGCCCCGATCCGGCCCTGAATGACCGGCATCTACGATTGCTGGCGGACCACGCTCTTACCGACGGCGGAATCCTCGAAGGACAGTGCCGCCACGACGCCCCAAACGTGGAGTGCTCGCTGGTGATGCTCAAGCCGGATAACTTCTACCAACCCTCACGCAGGCCCGGGAATATCATCGAGACCTTCAGCCGGACCGGTTTGAGAATCGTTGCGGTCAAGCTGTTCAATATGACCGTCGCCAAGGGACAGGAATTCTACGGACCGCTGAAGGAGATATTCGTCAGTAAGCTCAAATTCCTCGTTGCCGGAAGGGTCATGGAGTGCCTGGAAAACGCGTTCAGCTTCGAGTTCACGCAAGCCGACGCCGACGTTCTGGCCGATCATCTTGCCGAACGTAACGCCAACTGTGAGTTCAACAGGATAGTTGAATACATGACGGGTATTGATCCCGAGTCGATTGACGAAGCCGACAAGGCCGCCGCCTCGAACGCCAAATGCCTGGCCATGCTTTACGAGGGGCCCGATGCGATTGCGAGAGTTCGTGAGGTACTGGGTTCGACGGATCCCAGCAAGGCCGAACCCGGAACCGTCCGAAGCGATTTCGGACGCGATCTGATGAGGAACGGAGCACATGCCAGCGACTCGCCTGAAAACGCGATTCGCGAACGTGAGATCGTGGGATTGTCCCGGAACGAAACCGATACGTGCGATATTACCGAACTGATAAACGCATATCTCAACGACAGGTGATTTCGATGCTGGTTACCAGAACCGTTCCACTAGGTCCTTTTCAGACCAATTGCGTAATACTGTCCGACGGGCAGGACGGTGACTGCTGGGTCGTTGACCCGTCAATGCGCCCCGAACCGGCCATCGAACACGTGCAGACCGACGGACTGGCACCGAGTCGTATCCTGTTGACCCACGGGCACTGCGACCACATATGCGGTGCGGAGCAGTTCAAGGAGGCCTTTCCGGACGTCATAATCTGCTGTCCCGAGAAGGATGCGGAAATGCTGGACGATCCTGATACGAATCTCTCAGCCCCGTTTGGTATGCCGATGACCAGCCTTCCGGCAGATGAACTCATCAGGCCCGGTCAGGAACTCATCCTCGGTCAGACCGTCTGGACTGTACTTGATACATCCGGTCACACGCCGGGAGGGGTAAGCTATTACTGTCCTCGGGAGAAGCTTGCTATTGTCGGGGATGCCCTGTTTTCCGGGAGTATCGGGCGGACCGATATCCCCGGGGCCGACCACGGGCAGCTTATCGACAACATTCGCAGGAATCTGCTGACCCTGCCTGACGATACGCGGGCGATACCGGGACATGGACCGGAAACGGTCATTGGATTTGAGCGGACCACGAACCCGTTTTTGCAATAAGTTTCATTCTCACAGAACTTTGTTGACAGATAGGGCGTATCAGGATAGGATACTGGTGTTCAGCGTATTCCACGGGCGAGACGATGCCCCAAAACGCAATTGATCTAATACGTTATACTACATATCATCAGGACACCAGAACTAGCCGTGATGTCGGCTGGTTTGTTCTGTATCCATTGTCGGTAGTGGATCCGGATGGATTTGTCGGGATTGAGGACTCATTTCGTGGCTTCGATTCGTGTGATTCAGGGCCCGGACAAGGGCCGTATTTTTGATCTTCGTGAAGGCGACAATATCGTCGGGCGCGAGAATGGCGCAACGATTGTGCTCAACGACCAGACTGCTTCGCGTGCTCATGCATGCATAAACGTCGACAACAGATTGTCTTTGCTTAGCGACGTTGGTTCGGCCAATGGTACTTTTCTCAATGGTGTCAAAATCACTCATTCCACTGGTCTGAAAAGGGGCGATCAGGTGCGATGTGGTTCGACTTTGCTCGTATACCAGGGTGATTCCGCGACTCCTTCTCCCGTACCCGGGGCGGGGGTTGATATTGACGAAGAGGGCATGCTGGTGGATTCGGCCATTGTTGCCACCGTACCGTCCAGCGAGGACTCGGTTATCATTCCGACCCCCGAGGCCGGCGTCAAAGCTATCGATAATCTTCGCAGTTTGTACAAACTCATCGCTGACATCTCGACCTTCCTGAACATGAATGACCTGGTGGAATACGCCCTGGAACGTGTCTTCGAATTGCTTGAAGCGGATCGCGGTTTCATCATGTTCATAGACGAACAGGGCAAGATGTCGGTAATGGCTTCCAAAGATAGAGAGGGTTCCAGCGGCGATGGTATCCCACCGGTCTCGCACACGATTGTCGACGAAGTTGTCAGTGGTAGAGTTGGCGTGCTGAGTTCAAACGCCATGAGTGACAAGCGATTTGCAGCCGGTAAGAGCGTTCATGACTTTGGTATTCGTTCGGCGATTTGTGTACCTCTCATGGGGCGCGATCGTGTTCTGGGCGTGATCCAGGTCGACTGCAGCGTTACCGAGAAGTCTTATTCCACAGAACAGTTGCGGTTGCTTACGGCTATTGGATACCAGACGGGGCTTGCCATCGAAAACGTTCAGCTTTACCAGGCCGCGGTTCAATCCGAACGCCTGGCTGCTGTTGGCGAGACCGTTGCGTTCCTCTCCCACCATATCAAGAATATTCTCCATGCCCTCGGCGCCGGGATCGATATTGTTGAAATAGGGCTCAATGCAGATGACATCACAAAAGCCCGCGACGCATGGCCTATTGTTCAGAGGGGGCTGGACCGGATAAACGCCCTGATCCTGAACATGCTCGCGTTCTCAAAGGATCGCGAACCGTTGCTGGAAAACGTAAATGTGGGCGCAGTGCTTCGCGATTGCGTTGAATTGGCTTCGCCGGGCGCTGACGAGCGCAATATAGCCTTGATAACCGAACTACCCGACGTGATGGAAATTCCCGCTGACGCGACCGGTCTGAACCATGCGTTCCTGAACCTCATCACCAACGCCATGGATGCTGTTGAAGACGAGAGAGGCGCGATCACGGTATCCGTTCGCCTCGATACTATGAATCGCCGCATAATCGCACGCGTTGCCGATAACGGTAGTGGGATCGAGCCGGACAAGATTGACGACATATTCACGCCGTTCTTCTCATCCAAAGGGCAGAAGGGTACGGGGCTTGGTCTGGCCGTTGCGAAGAAGATCGTAGAAGAGCACCACGGGCAGATCCTGGTCTCATCCGAACCGACCGGCGGTACGATTTTTACCGTCAACCTGCCCATCCAGCGAAAAACCGACACCCTTACCGGTCAGAGCGTTTAACGTTCGCGGTGCATCGAGATCCCGGGGTTATTCTTCAGTATTTTCACTTTCCAGCGGTAGTGTTGACTGTTTGGCGTCATCGTCGATAGCCATGCTCGCGATGGCTACTAACTTGTCACCGGGCTTCAGCGAGATTACTCGCACTCCCTGCGTGGCGCGCCCGATCGTCCTGAGGCCGCTGATTGCCGCCCGAATGATCTTGCCCTTTTGACTGATGAGCATCATCTCGTCGTCATTTCTGACGCTCTTGAGCCCCACAACGCGACCGTTGCGGTCGTTGGCCCTGATGTTGATTATGCCCATTCCGCCGCGACTCTGGAGGCGATACTGGTCGAAATCGGTTCGCTTACCGTATCCGTTCTCGCAGACTGTCAGGAGTGTGGCCATCTTGTCGACGATAATCATGTCGACCACCTCGTCATCCTTGCGCAGCTTTATGCCCTTGACGCCGGCGGCGGTTCTGCCCATTGACCTGACGTCGGTCTCTTTGAACCGGATGGCCTGGCCCTTTCTCGTGCCCAGAACGATTTCGTCGTTACCGCGCGTGATCGACACGCCGATTACCTGGTCTCCGGCGCCCAGTCCGGTGGCTTGTATGCCTCCCTTTCGCGGTCTGGAGTAACTTTCCAGGGCGGTCTTTTTGATTTGTCCTTTCCGCGTGGCGGAGACCAGGAATCTGTCGTCGAATTCCCTGACGGACATAACCGCGCGTATCTTTTCGGACTTGTCCACTTTCAAGAGGTTGACGATCGCACGTCCCTTGGATTGCCTGGCCATGGAGGGTATATCGTAAACTTTCAACCAGTGCATTCTCCCGTTGTCCAGGAATACCAGCATGTAATCGTGCGTTGAGGCGACGAACAACTGCTCTATGAAGTCGCCTTCCTTGGCGTCCGAGCCGATCACACCTTGCCCGCCTCGTCCCTGGCGGCGGTAGGTTGTCAGCGGAATCCGCTTGATGTAGCCCTCGTGGCTGAGAGTTACAACCACGTCTTCATCGGCGATCAGGTCCTCGATATTGAAGTCGCCCACGTCGCCCACGATCAGCGTCCTGCGCGGGTCGCCGTAGCGATCCTTGATTTCGTGGATGTCTTCGCGGATCACGTCCAACAGCAGGTGCTCGTTGTTGAGAATGGCCTCGTAGCCTTCGATTTCCTCGACGATGTCGGAGTAGTTCTTCGCCAGCTTCTCTATTTCCAGACCGGTCAGGCGTTGAAGCTGCATCGCCAGGATGGCATCGGCCTGTACGCCCGTCAGGGTTTGCGAGTCCTTGCTGACCCGGGCGACGAATTTTTTGGGCAGCAGTTTTCGGACGGCGGCCTGTTCGGTCAGGCGGAGTTTGTGGGCCATCAGGCTTTCTTTGGCAGTGGGGACATCGGGTGACGTTTTGATCAGTTCGATGATCTTGTCGATGTCGGCCACCGCGAGAATCAGTCCTTCCAGAAGGTGAGCCCGTTGCCTGGCGCGTCTCAGGAGGAACATTGACCGCCTGCGGACGACTTCCTTCCTGTGGTCCAGGAAATTGACCAGCATTTCCTTGAGAGTCAGTGTTCTCGGCCCGCGGTCTACCAGTGCGATATTGATAATGCTGAACGTGCTTTGCAGGGGTGTGTACTGGTAGAGTTGGTTCAGGACCACTTCCGGTTCGACGCCGCGCTTGAGGTCCACGACTATCCGCATTCCCGTGCGGTCGCTGTGGTCCTGGATGTCGGCGATATCCGGTATCCTGCCTGATTTGACCGTCTCGGCGATTCGCTCGATAATCGTGCTCTTCAGGACCTGGTAGGGGATCTCCGTGATGATTATCAGGTTCTTGCCCCCTCGGCTTTGCTCGGTATGGACCTTGCCTCGCACGAGAATCTTGCCCCGTCCGGTCGTGTATCCGTTGAGTATCCCGCCCCGTCCGCAGATGAGCCCGCCGGTGGGGAAGTCCGGGCCCTGGACAATCTCCATCAGTTCGGCAATGGTAGTCTCCGGTTTGTCGATCAGCGCCAGCAGCGCATCGCATATCTCATTGAGATTGTGCGGTGGGATGCTGGTGGCCATTCCTACCGCGATGCCCTGGGAACCGTTTACCAGGAGCGTTGGGAATTTGGACGGAAGGACCTTCGGTTCATCGCGAGTGTCGTCGTAGTTGCGCTGCATGTCCACGGTGTCGAGGTTGAGGTCGTGCAGCATTTCGGTGGCCGGTGCGGTCATCCTGGCTTCGGTGTATCGCATTGCAGCCGGCGGGTCTCCGTCTATCGAGCCGAAGTTGCCCTGCGGATCGATCAGCGGATATCGCAGCGACCAGTGCTGCCCCATTCTCACCAGCGTCGGATAGACCACGCCCTCTCCGTGCGGATGGTAGTTGCCAGAGGTGTCGCCGGCTATTTTGGCGCATTTACGGTGCTTGGAGCGGGGTCCGAGGTTGAGGTCATTCATCGCCACCAGGACGCGCCTCTGGCTGGGCTTGAGCCCGTCGCGCACGTCGGGCAGGGCGCGGTCCATGATGGTGCTCATGGCGTAGGTCAGATATGACTCGCGCATCTCCTGCTGTACGGGCAGATCATCGATCCGTTCGTTACCGAACAGTATGTCCGGCAGCGTCGGCGGGGCCGATTCGTCCCGCGGAGTCTCGTCCCGCGGAACTTCGTTTGACTGCTCGTTGGCCTGACTGTCGTCGCCTTGGTCCTTCTTTGTCACCTGCTTACTCCATCAACAAAATAACTATTCAAAATTCATTAACTCAGAATACAAAACTATGCGGACTTCCGTGGGCTGCGCCGATGCCCGCGGGAAAATGCCTTCAGGTCATTATGGTCCTCTGCGGCGAGGCCTTGTCGTCCGATGTGTCGCCGGCGTCATCGGGCTCCCGAATCGCCCCAGCCGAGGTGTCCGGTGGGATATCGCGGTTTTGTCCCAGTCCCACGAGTCGTCGGACGCGGTAGGTACGGGCGCCGGTGGATTCGAAGTATATCCGCATCAGCATTTCCCCGATCAGTCCCGTCGCCAGCAGCAGCAATGCCGTAATTGCGCTCATGAACCCAAGCGCCATCAGCGGGCCGTGTACCGTGAAAAGGTCGAATCCGTCACCGAACCAACCGATTATCTTGCGGATCAGACCGTAGGTCAGGATGATTGAACCGAGTGCAAAGAGTATGAGGCCCCACTTTCCGAAAAAATGGAGCGGGCGGGTCAGATACGCCGTCGTAAACCGCAGCGTGATCAGATCCAGCGCGACGCGAAATGTCCGTCCGAGCCCGTACTTGCTCTTGCCCGCGGGGCGGTTTATGTGTTTGGTCACTATCTCGCATGTCC
>JADHXQ010000124.1 GCA_016782885.1 Phycisphaerae bacterium
TCTTCGTTCCGGAGACCAAGGCCCTGGACGATCTGCTCAAGGAGTTCAAGGCCCGCAAGGTCCATATCGCCGTCGTGCTCGACGAATACGGCGGGACGGCGGGCATAGTGACCATCGAGGACGTGATCGAGGAGATAGTCGGCGAGATTACCGACGAGTACGATCAGTCCGAGCCGGTTCTCATGCAGCGTATCGACGAACGCACCATCGAAGCCGACGGGCGGATGTACATAGACGACCTCAACGACGCGCTGGACCTCGAGATACCCGAAGACGCCGGTTACGACACCGTCGCGGGACTGGTATTCTCGGAACTGGGATACATCCCGCGGGTCGATGAGACGCTCCGTGCATACGGGGCGGATTTTGCGGTGTTGGCGGCCGATGAAAGAAAGATCACGCGCCTGCGCGTGAAGGTCGTCTAGAATTCGGACACGGGGGCGCGGGCGACGGATTCGACAAAGGTCGCTCAAATCTCATAAAATGTGGAACTTTTCCGGTTTGACAGCGTCCAAGTGATATATTGATCTTCCCGGATGGTCGGGAAGTTCCGTAAACCACGGAAAATCCGGAAAATCACCTGCATGAAACGACTCGCTCCGGTAATAGCGTTGCTTCTTGTTATCTCTGCGCAGAGCGGGTCCCTCTGCGCGCAAGGGCCCGCCGATCGCGCCGCCCTGATCCGCGAGATAGTAAATCGTTCGCGTCTGCTCGAAGATGCGCATTTCCGCGTTCCGCGCTGGGTCTGGCAGCGGTTCGTTGTCGATGAAGCTACTGGCGGCACCGCCCCGTCCGGCGTGTCGTGCATACGCTCCCGCGGCGCCTATCGCCTGAAAATCGATGCTAAGGGCGCCGGGAGTATCACCGCCGAGATTCATCTGCTGGTCTTCGACGCACGCCGGACCGGGGCCCTCGCCGTCCTGCCGACTTCGCTTGCCTGGTCGGAGATCAAACTGGGCGCCGCTCCGTTCAAACCCGCGACGAAGGGCAAGTGGCTCGTGTTTCAGGCCGCGGAGCCCGGGCATCTCGTGATTCGCGCCCGCGCGGAACTCAAAGGATTCAAGGCCGCCGGCGGAACGTTCACCCTGCCGATCATCCGGACCGTGCAGACCGCAGCCGCGCTGGATTCGCCGCGGGCGTTTGAGGTGACCGCAGTTGGCGCCCCGCGCATGGCGGTTGGATCGGCCGAGAAAGGCACACACATTGTCTTGCCGCTGAAGCCGACATCGAAGCTGGTTCTGAATTATCGGCCCCTCCAGCGCCGCACCGCCCGCCAGGCCGCCTACCAGATCAGCGGCGCCGTGGCGTGGAACTTCGGATCGGCCGCCAGGCAGGTATCCGCCGATCTGCGGATCGCTATTCTCGGCGGAAAGAGCGAGGGGCTCGAGATTACTCTTCCCGCGGCTGCGAAGCGTCTTGAAGTATCCGGGCCTGACGTTCGCGAAGTTCGCACCAATGGAGGAGACGTTTCGGTGTTCTTCCGCGGGGCGATCGGCGGGCGGACGAACCTGAGACTCAACTACGAACTGTCCGCCGCCAAGGGCGCCGCCGACCTCGGGCGTCCGGAGATACGCGGCGGCCGGTGGTCCGGCGGTACGCTGGTGATAACCAACACAGCCGGCGGCAGCGAAATCCAACCGGCCGCAATGTCCGGGCTAAAGGAGATTGCCCTGGGCGATATCCCGCGCGCGGCGTCGGCGATACTGGCGGGCAAGGCGGTGCTGGCGTACTCGATAATGTCGTCGCAATGGTCGGCCCGGGCCGAATCGATGAACCTCGGCGAGTTCGCGATCAAGCAGACTATCGCCGACAGCGCGCGATACCAGTTCGCGTATCGCCCCGACGGCACGGTGATCTGCCGCGCCGATTACGAAATCCGAAACCGCAACCGCCAGTTCCTGCGGGTTACCCTGCCTCCCGGTGCGAAAGTGCTGCTTGCGAGGGTCTCCGAGAAATCGCGTCCGATGACGCCGCTGCCGGGGAAAAAAGGCGAGTATCTCCTGCCGCTTGAGCGCAGCACCGCTTCGGTGATGGGCCTGGTGAGCTTTCCGGTGCAGGTGGTCTACATGTATCGCAGCGGCGCCCTGAGAGCCGGCGGCGCCGGAGCCGTCGCCCTTCCGCGGGTGGACGTTCCAATCGCATACGCATGGTGTCAGGCGCACATGCCCGGGGGCATGAGACGCGTGAGGTTCTCGGGCGTCATGAGGCCGGTGCAGCAGTACTCCAGCGAGACGGCGCTGGCGTCGATGACTTACGGAAGCGCAACGGCCGTCGATCCGGAAATGAAGCGTTTGGGCTTGCCAGAGACGAAAAAGACACCCCCGCAGGTTAAGGGTGGTGGCGGGGGCGGTGTGTTGGGTTGGCTGTTTAGCTCAAAGAAGACGTGGGACTCGGGACGCATGCTTGTCGCCGAAGGGACCGCAGCGACGCCGGACAAGCCCCCCGAAAGCGGTGTCACGGTCCCCGCAGGCGGTTCGTACTCGCTCGGCGGTCTGGGCTCTTTGCCTGCGGGTTCGTTGTCTCGGAACTACTGGCGGGCTGGACAGGAGTCGTACAAACAGGGAAAATACGATGACGCGAGCAGGTCGCTAAGCAAGGTGGTCGAAATGTTTCCCAAGTCGCCCGACGCCCCCAACGCCAAGCGCCTTCTGGCGAATATCAAGCTTCTCAAGGGCAAGCTCAAGGTCAAATCCCGAGCTGAAAAAGCCGCCGCCGTGGCGGTCAAACAGCAGATCAGCGCCGCTAATGTAGCAGACCTCAAATATCAGACCAAACTGGTCGAAGGAGGACAGCATGCCGCCAAACGGGGCGATATCAAGCGCGCACAGCAGATGTTCGAGGCGGCTGAAGTACTCGGTAAGAAGCTGGTCGCCAAAGGCGAAAACGTAATCGAGCAGCGCGCACGTCTCAGGGTCGCAAAGCAGCAGCTCGACATCGCACGGAAGACCAGCAGCGAAAGGTTAGACAAGGGACTCAAGCAGCTCAAACAACTCCGCCAGTCCGGGCAGATCGACGCGGCGGGTGAACTTGCCGAACGACTTGCCGGAGACGTCGACGAACTTGCCAACAGCGGCGATTCCGGAGTTGGCTTCGAACTCCAGAAAGAAAGGGAGCAACTTGCTATCGCCTCGGCTAGAGCAGTTCTAGCTCTCAAGCAGGCCCAGAGACAGGGGCAAGGCGAGGGACAGGGTCATGCCGATGAGGAACAACCCGATTCCAACATGGACGGTCAGGCCCAACCGCGCCGAGGCGTCGTGATGTCTGACGGGGGCGCCATCCGGCAGGTCTACAAGGTTGGAGACCTCGTTACCGCCTTGGAGAATTTCGAAGACACCAGCGGCCTGAAAGATATCGCACGGCAGGAAGAGGTCCGCGGAAAACGAACGTCCAAACTCACCGAGCAGGTAAAGTCGCTGCTGAAAGATGCGAAGAACGGCCAGGTGCAGATCACGACATACGGTGGCCAGCGTGCGCTGGTGGTAACCGCCGCCCACGGTGAGCAGAAGGCGGTCTCGCAGTTGATCGCAGGGTTCCGCCAGGCTCGCGGGCCCCAGGTTCAGGTAGGTGGGAATCTCGCACTCCAGGAGGCCCTAAATCAGCAGGTCGACGGCGGGTTCATATACGAAGGCGAAAAACTGTCCGGACCCGGTAAGCGGAAACTGGCCCAGGCAGCGGGCTTGAACCGTCCGCAGAGCGTCACCGGCGGGACTGTTATCAGCGGCGAAAAGCCCCGGGGCGTCAAGCTTGACCCGGACCTGCAGAAGTTTATCGACAAGAACTATGCCTGGCAGAGACGCGGCGGCAGACCAGACGCTTCAAACTCGCTGGCCTGGCGGTCCGCAAGCGGGGAAACAACAAAACGGGACAAGACCAAGCCGCAACCGAGCGGGACCGTAACGGCGGCGGGAAAACTTGACGAGGTTGAACTGACCCGCAGGCTCTGGTTTAACCGCGGGCAGAAGACCAATGTCTCGAGCCGAAACATCAACGTGGATGCAGCCGCAGCTAATTCGCTGGGCATCAATTTCCACAAGGGCAATAACGACGTATCGTTCACCGTTGTCGACGAGGCCCAGTTCCGCACGCTGATGGAAATGGACGCCGCGAAGAAGGCGGTCGCCAACGGCCGCCAGGTCGACCCCAACGAGACCCGCCAGGACACGATCGTCGGCACCGACGCTCTGCTGGCTAACAGCATGACGACGAACGTCACCCGCAGCCGCGACAAGGGCAACACGCTGGACATCGCCGACAATCCGGTTTACGTCGCACACGAGAAATACGTCCTGATCGACAATAGCGGTTATCTCACAGCCGTCCGCGCCGGCGAGATGCATCACTGGCAGGAGGCGTCAAAGCAGGTCGAGTTCGTTGCGGCACCCCAAGAAATAGAGATTCCCCGCGTCGGGGAGTTAGTCAAACTCGAAAAAACACTGGTCAAGCCGAGCGACGAAATGGTCGTCCGCTTCGACTACCAATGGAAAGGAAGATGATTATGGAACGCAAGGCAATTATTTGGGCGACGGTGGCGGTGATGGTTCTGGGTTGGGGTGTTTCGGCCGGTGCGGCCGCACCCCCGGCGGCTGCGGCGGAGAGCAAGGGACAGGTGACGCTCAGTTGGGATCAGTTCGTCAAGATCACCGGATACGATCCGACGAAGAAGGGCGGGCAGGTTATCACCGTCAAATGGGACGAGATAGAGAAGCTCCTCGGCGTCAAGAAGATCGATCGCGTTGGTGCGGCCGCCACGGTCGACCTTCCGTGGACGGAGTTCCGCGCGCTGCTGGAATACTCTGTCAAGGCCGGCAAGGGCGACACGACCCCGCCGCCGACGGACTACGTTGTGACCTCCGGCGACTACACAGGGACCCTGAGCGGCGAGAGCGCCGAGTTCGTCGCCACGATAGAACTCGACGTGCTCCGGGAGAAAGGTTGGAAGCGGATACCGGTTCTTCCGGCCACGGTGGCGCTCAAGAGTTCGAAGTTGCCCGATGGCGCGTATCTCAACGTCCAGGGCGCCAACTACGAAGTCCTGACCAACAAGACCGGTAAGATACCCGTCCAACTGACGTTTGCGGTGGCGATAACGAAATCCGGGGGCATGAATTCCGTCAATTTCGCCCGCTCACTGCCCGGATCGAGCGTGGTCAAGCTCACGGTCGACGGCGACAAGGTCGACGTCAAGGTAAGCGGCGCCCAGTCGTTGTCGATAAAGGCCGCCCAGGGCAAGACCTCCGTAGCGGCCGCCCTGCCCACGGGCAAGCCCGTGCAGGTAACCTGGGAGCGGGCGATTCCCAAGGCGCCGGTCGCGGCGACCAAACTCTACGCCGAAACCGCCACGCTGGTCTCGGTCGCTGACGGGCTGCTGCTCTGCCAGGAATCGGTATACTTCAACATACTGCACACGCCCGTCCGCGAACTTAAACTCACCGTGCCCAAGGGCGCCAGCGTGCTTACGGTTACCGCCTCGGGCCTGCAGGACTGGCGGGTGGACAAGGACGGTGCGATGACCGTCACGCTCGCCCGCGAGACAATCGGCTCGTTCACCCTGCAGATCGCCTACGAACAGGCGGCCGCCGCCCAGGGTTCTGTGCCCGTGCCCGTGATTCGCGCAACCGGCGTCCAGCGCGAGAAGGGCTTCGTCGCGGTAGTTGCGCTGGCAAACGTGGAGATCGAGGCCGGTAAGGTCGTAGGCGCAACGGCGATAGACGCCAACCGCCTGCCCGGTACGCTGACGGCGATGACCAACCAGCCGATCCTGCTGGGCTTCCGTTACGTGGGCGAGAAAATCGATATCCCGCTGGGCATCCGCAAGCATGGTGAGGTTTCGGTGCTGGTTACCGTTGCCGACAGCATCGTGCTGACCGGTATGCAGCTTTCCGACGGGCGCCGAATGACGAAGGCGACATACAGCGTGCGAAACAACCGCCGCCAGTTCCTGCGTCTGGCGATGCCCGCCGGGACGGAAATATGGTCGGTCTCAGTTGCAGGAAAAGCCGCCACCCCCGGAAAGGACGCCGAAGGCAAGGTGCTGATACCGCTGGTTCGCAGCAAATCCGGCGCCAGCGAGCTTGCGGCGTTCCCGGTGACGGTGGTATACGTCCACACACCCGGCGAAGGCAAGACCGCCCCGCCCTCGGGCACGCTTCGCGTCGATCTGCCGGTGTGCGAGGTCCCGGTGATGCACGTCATGTATAACCTCTACCTGCCGGCTGAAGGCAAGTACACCAGGGGCTGGGGCGCCAGTGCGTTCGCCGGTCCGGTTCAGGTGGTCGAGGAGTTCGCGTCGATGTCGACAAGCGCGGGGGTCGCTGTAATCGCCAGCAAGCCCGCACAGCAGGCCGCCCAGATGCAGAAACGATTCAACCAGCGCGTTGACGCCCAGGCTCGTGCGGAGGGGGCTACACCGATCCGCGTGTCCCTGCCCGTAAAGGGAACGCATTTCAAGCTTCAGAAGATCCTGGCGCTGCCTGGTGACAAGCTGTGGTTTGAAGTGGTCTACAGCGGTTGGAAAGTTGCTCGCTAGCGGTTGTGGAAATTTGGAGAAAAAGACCGGTCCCGCCTGCTTTTACCGCGGGCGGGGCCGGTTATCAGGCACAAAGCGACAAATCTCAAGAGGTCAGGGGCTGGTTCTCGAGAGAGGCAGCCGATTCCAGTGGATTAGAATCAGGAAGAAAAAAACCATCATCAATGAGTTTTCCTTTGACATTTGCCCATATTCATGTACAATGGCGTCATCGATCAGCACGCTTGGTTCGATGAGCCTGAACCGGACTGATGAGGGCCTCACTTGATCGGAGTGGTTTGTACCGGTCTCCCTGTCCTTGTCAGTAAGCGTGTTGACCGGAGGAGTCGGTGTTTCATCTGCTCGGCCGCACCGGGTGGCGTTGTTTCGCCCGGGTGGGTCTTGACGGATCAGTGAATTCGTCAGTCCCGCTCACCGCGGTCTCAATACAGGACAGGCTGTGCATGGGATGTTCCCGTGTTTGGGACTGTCAGATTGCATTGAGTGTGAAACGGAGCAAGAGACATGACTGTTCAAAGGATGGGAATGGGATCCGGTGTTGAGGGAGCCAGGAGTGGTTTCGCCCCGGGTTGGAGAGGTTGGTTTCTTCTGGTTGCAGTTTCCGGGGCGCTGTGCTTGTCTCCGGTTCCAGCGGCCGCGGCAATGATCGATGAGATCAATGTCACTGTGATTCCCACTACGTATGTTTATGATTATAACGGCGGTAATCCTATCGGACAGCTCACCATAGAGAGAACGAGCGGGGTCGAGCTGGTCATCACAAGGGCGGGTGTCGCTCAGGAATCGCTTTTTGATACTTATTTCAAATTTACCACCACGCTGAGTAGCGATGATTCGGACCCGAACACCGGGCAGGCTATCGGAATATTCACCGGTGGCGAGATAACTATCAGGGATGGGAGTGCTACAGGCGATCTCCTCTTTCGAGCCGACATCGTCAGGCTCGAGTTGACAGAGAATATGTCAAGTGAGATTTTTCTTCTGGCCGGACACGGTACCTTTACCGATGGGGAAGTCCACGGAGACCTGGCCGAGTTCGCGACCAGTGGATTGATCGGTGACGTGACCTGGAAACTGACCCCGGGCTCGGAAATCAATAGCTTTGCAGAGAGTTTCACTGGCGACTCCAACGTTTCACTCCTGCCCGAGCCGGTGACGATGAGCCTGCTGGCGATGGGCGGTATGGTGATGCTGATTCGTCGCAAGCGCGGACGCGGAGTGTAATAAACGTCCTGAGACGCCCTTGAAGAAGCAGACAGGGCAACCCATTACTAAACGTAATACGCATTCATATGAGCCTGCCGCGGCGCCAGGGTCGGTTCTCACCGTCGCCTTATCCTCATTCCTCCACGATACTGTCAATTATACGCCATTACAGGCCATTGGGCGTAAAGTGATAAATTTCAAAAGGTCAGGGGCTGGTTCTCGAGAGGGGCAGCCGGTTCCAGCGAATCAGAATCAGGAAGAAAAAAAGCCATCATAAAATGAGTTTTCCTTTGACATGTGCCCATTTGCATGTACAATGACGTTATCGATCAGCACGTTTGGTTCGATGAGCCTGAACCGGACTGATGAGGGCCTCACTTGATCGGAGCGGTTTGTACCGGTTTCCCTGCCCTTGTCAGTAAGCGTGTTGACCGGAGGAGTCGATGTTTCATTTGCTCGGCCGCACCGGGTGGCGTTGTTTCGCCCGGCCAGGTCTTGACGGATCAGTGAATCCGTCAGGTCCGCTTACCGCGGTCTCAATACAGGACAGGCTGTGCATGGGATGTTCCCGTGTTTAGGACTGTCAGATTGCATTGAGTGTGAAACGGAGCAGGAGACATGACTGTTCAAAGGATGGGGATGGGATCCGGCGTTGAGGGAGCCAGGAGCAGTTTCGCTCCGGGTTGGAGAGGTTGGCTTCTTTTGGTTGCAGTTTCCGGGGCGCTGTGCTTGTCTCCGGTTCCCGCGGCCGCTACGATGATCGATGGCGATGATACGATCGAGGCGATCAGTGCCACTGCGATTGACACGACGTACGATTATGATTATAACGGCGGCGATCCTATCGGACTGCTCACCATGGAGCAGAGCGGGGTCGCGCTGGTCCTGGCGGGATCAGGCATTCCCCAGGAAACGTTTCCGGATGTTTATTTCAAATTTACAACCACGCTGAGTAGCGAGAACTCGGACTCCGGGCAGGCTATCGGAATATTCACCGGTGGCGAGATAATCATCAGGGATGGGAGTGCTACAGGCGATCTCCTCCTGAAAGTCGACATCAACAGTTTCCACGTTGAAGAGGTCCCTGATATGCCATGGTCGCTGCTGACCGGTTCGGGCGGCTTCAACAACGCCACCGGGAGCTTGGTCGACAACTTCGCTACCAGCGGAAATATCATTGACATAACCTGGCAACTGGACCGGAATATCAAGGACTTCAAAACGGATTTTAACGCCTCCTCCAATGTCACACTCCTGCCCGAGCCGGCGACGACAAGCCTGCTGGTGATGGGCGGTATAGCGATGCTGATTCGTCGCAAGCGCCGGCGCGGAGTGAGTGTAAGAAAAGTTCCGAGACGCCCTTGAAGAACAAGGCGGGGCGATCCATTACCGAACATGATACGTAAGTGCCCGGCGCCTCCCAAGGCGCCGGGTATTTCATATATGGGTCTGCCGCGGCGCTCGGTTGGTTCTCACCGTTACTCTGTTGCTGTGGCGTTATTAACCACGCGCCATTCGGGCCAGAGCGGTAAATCGGTCCGTTTCGCCGGTTCTGCCGCTCGACTCCCCTGTGATACGAGTTGCCCGGAGCGGTTCGATTCGCTACGCTGAGTCCATGCCTCTACACGAACAGGCCATCTGCATCAGGACAACGGACTACAGCGAGACCTCGCAGGTCTTGCGTTTTCTGACGCGTGGTTCAGGTATCGTCAGCGTCCTTGCCAAGGGCTCCAAGCGCCCCAAGAGCAAGTCCGGCGGCCCGTTGGATCTGCTCAGTGAGGGGCAGATGGTGTTTTCCCAACCCCCGTCGGGTGCGATGGGCACTCTGTTTGAGTTTACCGAGACGGTTTCTCACCTGCCCCTTCGCGCCGATGCGGGGCGGCTTGACACGGCGTTGTACATGATAGAACTGGTCGGTCTGCTGCTGGGCGAGGGCGACCCGCACCCCGAAGCCTTCGACCTCCTGCACAATGCGCTGGTGCGCCTGGGTGACGACGATGCGCCTCTGGGAGCGGTGTTGGCGTACTTTCAGTGGCGGATGCTCCGTCACGCGGGCCTGCTCGGGCAGTTGAGCCGCTGCGTCGAATGCGATGTCCCTCTCGACCAGGGCGATCGGAAGCATGGATCGTATTTCAGTTCGGCTCGCGGTGGTCTGCTTTGCGGGTCCTGCGGTTGCAGGGCAGATGAGAAAACAAGCGTCAGCGAGGTTGCCGTCAGCGGTCTAGCCGGTCTTAAGGTTGCTCGGGGCCGCGGGGGCGTTTCGCTGTCCGAGGCTGAGGTCCTCGGTGTCAACCGCCTGCTGTCGTACCACGCGTCGTACCAGTTGGGCAAGCCTCTGCGGATGGCCAGATACGTCATTCGGTAGCCTTCTGGGCTCGATTGGGGCTCGCGATCGATTGCCCTGGATTTCCATGGCTTGCAGGTTGCCCTCAGGTCGGTATAATGACAGGACGTTTCGGTGCGGTCCGTTGCGCTCCGGATGCCAAGACAGGAATACACCTATGACAAGCAAATACCGATGGTTTGTGATTTTCTTTACCGTTGTGCTGGTTTCAGGGGCTCTCGCGGGCGCCGAAAAAACCGAGCACGTCTGGAAAGACGGTAAATGGGTCATCGCCCCCAGGCCCGTCGAAGGCACGCCTGAAGGCGAACTTGCCCTGGTGCGAATGTACATGGACAAGGATCGCCCGAAGGATGCGTTGAAAGCGATCAAAAATTTCATGGCCCGTTATCCCAACGATTCGCGTCGGGAAGAGATAATGATACTCGCTGGACAGGCCGAGATGGACCGCGGGCGTTACGAAAAGGCATACGACCGTTTCAACGAGCAGATGGACCAGTACCGCAACGGCGAGTTCTACGATCGCGCCGTGCAGCGACAATACGAAATAGCCGATGCGTTTCTCAAGGGGCGCAAGCGGCGGGTGTGGCGGATATTTCGAGTTTCGGCCGTCGATAAGGGGATCGAAATCCTTAACGCTATTGCCGATCGCGTGGCCGGAACGGTTATCGCCGAGAAGGCCCTCCTGAGGGTGGGCGACTATCACTACGATACCGGGAACGTAGTTGAGGCCGTAGATGCCTACGACCACTACGTCAAGACGTTCCCACAGAGTCCGCGACAGCGTTTGGGCCATGCGATGCTGCGGGCGGCAAGGGCGAGGTATGCCCAGTACAGGGGAGAGGCCTTCGATGATACTCCGCTGACCGACGCCCAGCAGCGATTCATCATCTATACCGACCGCTACCCCGAACAGGCTGACAAGGCCAACATACCAATGGTGTTGTCCCAGATACGCAATGCCCTCGTGCGGAGATATTTCGCGTCGGCGAAATTCTACCAGCGTGTGGGGCGCAAGACCGCGGCGGTATTCTACTACAAAAAGGTTGTCGCCCAGAGCGCCGAGAGCCACTGGGCACGACGGGCTGAGGATGCACTGGGCGCACTGGGCGCCAGGCCCGAGGTGCGCGGAAACTCGGGGGAGAAACCCCGACCGCGGACCCAACCGCGATCCGACACCGTGGAGAAATCCACCGGTCGGACCGATGCGGATTCCAAACCGCCGAAGAACGGCAAGGTGGAAAAATGAAAACGTTACGATTCGTTTCCATCGGTGGACTTATCGCGCTGACCGCCGCGTCCGGTTGCGGATACAAGATCGGAACGCTCCATCGCAGCGACGTGCGGAGTATTGCGATACCGGTCTGGACTCGAGGGCACGGTGTTTTTCGACGCGGACTCGAAATGGAACTTACCAAGGCCATTGTCAATCGGATTCAACTCGACACGCGGTATCGTATAACCAATGAAACGCAGGCAGACACCAAGCTTACCGGACAACTGGATAACGTTCGCCAGCGATCGCTGACGATCAACACCGACACCGGATCTTCCAGAGCGATGGAGGCTACTTTCACCGTCTCGTTCAAGTGGATCGACCTGCGAAGCGGCGATGAACGCGTGGTCAGAAAGAATTTGGAGGTCAGCGGGCGATATATTACGGCCGCTCCGTTCGGCGAGACGTTTTTCACGGGCAGCCAGGAAGCCATAGAGCAAGCCGCCCAACGCATAGTCGAACAGCTTGAGGAGGGATGGCCCGATCCTTCCGACCTGGCCGACGGTGACGAGAAACTATAAAACCCGGGCTCGATTGCACCGTGAGGCGCCGGCCTCACGCTTGAGAGTCCCCAGAAGGTGCGATTTTGCACCCGGACCCCGCCGAGATCTATGAGCGATCCGAATCAAACACCGAACGAACCCCAAGGCCCTCCGCCTCCAGGCAAGGACCCCCGCAAACCGGAGCCCGGGCTCCAACCGACCAACAGGCTTGGAAGATCCCTGATGGGGTGGGTCCTCATTATCGGTATGGCCGTCCTGCTCATGACGTTTCTTCGGAGCGGGGACCAGGGGCGGGAAATCACCATTACCGCTTTCTGGAAATTCGTCGAGTCCGGACGGGTCACCGGCGATATCATCATCGAAAAGGATACGATCGCCGGAGAAAACACCAAGGATGTTGTCGTGGGCGACAAAGAAACCCGCAAGTTTTACGTCCAGTACAACCATCGCGATGACGAGCGGTTCACCGACAAGATATACGAAATCGCACGGAAGCATCCCGGTAAGTTCGATGTGAAGTTCAAGCCTACCGGATGGTGGGAGTTGATGCTTCCACACCTGCTGATGACGGCGCTGGTGTTCCTGGCGATATGGTTCTTCGTGTTCAGGCGAATCGGCGCCGGTGGTGGCGGGGGAGGGATGTTGGGCAGCTTTGGACGCTCCAAACATCGCCTGACGCCGAAAGACCAGACAGGCGTGACGTTTAACGACGTAGCCGGCGTCAACGAAGCGAAAGAGGAAGTCAGCGAGATTATCGAGTTCCTCAGGAACCCGCAGCGATTCCGGCGCCTCGGCGGCAGGATTCCCAGGGGCGTGCTGCTCGTCGGCGAGCCCGGTTGCGGAAAAACGCTCCTTGCAAAAGCCATTGCCGGCGAAGCCGACGTGCCGTTCTTCTCGATTTCCGGTAGTGATTTCGTCGAGATGTTTGTCGGTGTTGGGGCCTCTCGCGTTCGCGATCTGTTCAAACAGGCCAAAGATCGTTCCCCGTGCATCATCTTCCTTGACGAAATCGATGCCGTCGGGCGGAGGAGGGGCGCGTCGTTCGTTGGTGGCGGGCACGATGAAAGGGAGCAGACGCTCAACGCGATCCTGGTGGAAATGGACGGGTTCGACTCGTCCGACCAGGTTATAGTCATAGCCGCAACGAACCGGATGGACGTTCTGGACCCGGCACTGACGCGCCCGGGACGCTTCGACCGCCAGATAGACGTACCCCTGCCGGATCTGCAGGGGCGCTACGAAATACTGAAAATCTATGCCGACAAGGTCAAATGCGATTCGAATATCGATCTCCGCAAGATGGCGCGGGGTACGCCGATGTTCAGCGGCGCCGATCTGGCTGCTTTGGTAAACGAGGCTGCAATCGCCGCAACGATGTCTGACAAGGACTACATTGATCTCAGCGACATGGAGGAGGCGCGCGACAAGGTTCGCTGGGGTCGCGCCAGAAAAAACCGCGCCATCGACGAAACGGAACGCGAATGCACCGCCTACCACGAAGCCGGTCACGCGATAGTGCAGGTCTACGCGCCAGGCGCCGATCCGCTGCATAAAGTCTCGATCATCCCGCGAGGGCGAATGGGCGGCGCCACCTTCTCTCTGCCAGAGAAGGACAGGTACATCTACACTAAAAAGTACTGCGACGCCCTTTTGGCTGTCTGCTTCGGGGGGAGGATCGCCGAAGAGGTATTCTGCGGCGACCCCTCCAGCGGCGCCAGCAACGACATTGCCCAGGCCACCGCAATCGCACGAAAAATGGTTCTGGACTGGGGTATGTCTGAAGAACTCGGACTGGTGCATTACGGTAACGGCGCCGAAGAAAAGCAAATGTCGCCGATGTTCGGTCAGAACGAATACTCCGACAATACCGCCGATCTGATTGACAGGGAAATAAAGGCGATAGTGGACCGCGGATACCGTTTGGCCCGCGAACTGATCGAGACCAATCGGGACAAGGTCGAACGCCTTGCGCAGGCTCTCCTGAAATACGAAACCCTCGGTTCCGACGAAGTAATGCGAATATTCGATGGTGAAGTGCTCGACAAGCCGACCGTCTCCGATCTGATCGGTATCGAACAGGCGAAAATCGATTCTCCAAGCGACGAAACTTCCCCCAACCCGGGCGATACACCGGGGTCTTCCGAGGACTCCCCGGACGCCTGAAACGCTCCTGATGCAGCGGAAATTGCAGGACATCCTGACCGCCGGGAGGCGCGACCGGGCCGTGAT
>JADHXQ010000031.1 GCA_016782885.1 Phycisphaerae bacterium
GGCGGGTCTGGAGCGGGCGTTTGGGCGCGGGTACTGTGCGGGGAATATGTTTAGTGCTCTTTGCGGTCTGGGCGTGGTGGCGATGGTGTACCTGAGCGTTCGGCGCCTCAGCGGTGATTCGATAGCGTTTGCGGTGGCGGTGGTCACGGCGTTGAGTTACCCGTTCTACTCCAACTCGCACCGGATCCTCACGCAGATTCCTTTTGCGCTGGTGTTCTGGAGCATGTTCTACGCGTGCCTGCGGAGACGGGAGGGAAGTGCGTGGTGGTTGGCGGTTATCGCGTTGCTGTCGCTGCTGAGTATCGTCATTCGCGCGCCCGGGCTGCTGCTTGTAGGCCCGCTGGGCGTGGGGTTATTCTTCAATGGAGACCGCTGCGGCGGCGCGCGTCGGTTGCGATGGAGTGGGGTGGCGATGCTGGGTCCGATGTTCATTATCGCCGGGGCGATGCTGGCGGTTTCGTGGATGGCTTCGGGGCGCCCGCCGGGCTATCTGAACTATGCGCTGGAAGTTCTCGGTGGCGGTGGAGTAGGCGGGCGGGTTTCCGCTGTCGCCCAGGCCGCCGCACGGATACCGGACGTGGTTACGAAACTGCTCGTGGGCCAGCGGGGCCTCTTACCGCTCGGCATCCTTGCCGGTGGTGTGATCGTCGCGGGCATGATGCACTTGTGGCGGAGCGGTCAGAGATACATTGTGATCTTCACCGTGCTGGCGCTGGCGGCGTATCTGATGATGGGTCCGGACATGATCGGGACGCGGTATTTCCTGACGCTGATGCCGATCTACCTTTACGCGGTCATTCAGGGGTTGTGTATTTGCGTGCGGTGGATTCACCGCCGCCGGCAGCGCCCCTGCGGCGGTAAGACGTACCTGCGAGCGATGGGTATCTTCGTGCTGGTCTGCGTTGCATGCAATATGCCCAAAGTGCTGCGGAACGCGGTTTACTATTCGTATGCGGCATGGGTCCAACCGGACAGCTTCTACCACGTGACGCGATCGGAGAAGTATGCCGACTTCTTCGCCATCGCCGACGCCCTGGCCGGCGGGGACTGCTCGTCCGCGAAAGTGGGCGGGCCGAAGGATGGCGAGAGGGTAATCCACCTTCTCACCGGGCGGATAGTCCTGCCTTACACTCCCGGCAAGCAGGAGCGGAACTCGGCCGCCGAGGCCGAGCGGATAATCGATTTCATCAGATCACACCCGGAGATTCGGTGTTTTGTGTTCGACGTTCGCGGTCGCGGCAAGGCGCCCGCGGCCGCATTCTTCGGCAGGCTCGACGCCTGGTTGCATGCCGCCCGCGCCCGCGGGGCCCTCGAGCTGCTGTATGATGGCGAGCACTATGCGGCCTACAGGCGCGGGCCACCTGAAACGTAAAATGAAACTAGCCTTACGAGTCCAACATAACTATTGATATCGCAATAACGTGCATGGACAGGGGAGTGCTATTAGCTATCAGCTGTCAGCTACGACTTCAAACCCCCAAAGACGTGAAGCTGGCGAGCCGTTTGCCGTTCGCCGTTAGCTGACAACTGACAGCCGATAGCTAATAGCTGATAAACGCACACTTCTCAGCCGCGCGATGATCCGTTATCCTTGTAGGCATGATTATCGAACCAGGCAAAACGGAAATCGCAAACCTGCGGGCGCTCCTGGCGATGGCGGTCGCTGAAGACTTAGGCGGCGGCGATGTCACCGCCGCGATGCTGAGCGACGACGTCCGCGCCGAAGGGATTCTCGTCGCCAGGGAGCCGCTCGTGTTTTGCGGGGGCGTTTTTCTTGCTGAGATATGCGCGGCATACGATGAGACGATAGCGGTTGACGTACAGGCCGACGATGGCGCCGACCTCCAGACCGGAGCAGTGATCGCCCGGATCGACGGGCCGGCATGCAGCGTGCTAGCCGCAGAACGCGTCGCGCTGAACTTCCTCCAGAAGCTTTCGGGGATCGCGACGCTTACCGCCCGCTATGTCCGCGCGGCCGCCGGTACTGGCGCCGAGATACTCGATACCCGCAAGACAACCCCCGGCTGGCGGGTGCTGGAGAAATACGCCGTCCGCTGCGGGGGGGGCGTTAACCATCGCATGGGCCTATACGATGCGGTGCTGATAAAGGACAACCACCTCGCCGTCCTCGCCGCCGCCGGCGTCGACGATCCGATAGCCGAACTAGCCGCCAGGTTCCCCGACGTCCGGGCGTCGCTGGATGCCGATGGCGGGTTCATCGAAATCGAGGTCGACACGCTAGAGCAGTTTGACGCGGCGCTGCCGCTTGGCGCCGACGTGATCATGCTGGACAACATGTCCCCCGAGCAGATGCATCAGGCCGCGGGGCGTCGCGACGCGGCGGGCCTGTCAGGCAAACTGTTGCTGGAGGCCTCGGGTGGGATAACGCTGGAAAACGTGCGGCAGGCCGCCGAGACCGGCGTCGAACGAATCGCCCTGGGCTCACTTACGCATTCGGCCCGCGCGATGGACATTGCTCTGGATATCGAGGTCTAACAACGTTACGTATGGTCTCGTCAGCGTTGTCGACAGTCCCGTCGTAGTTAAGATCGCATAACAGCCATCCTTGACGATCAGGACTCTCTGCCCAGTTCGTCGGATTGTCCGTCAGGGAGACCTGAACGCCCGTCTCATCATGCTCGATACCGTAGCAACGATTATTGCTCTTGACGAATATCGCCGATAAGCTATAATACAGTTGTGTGGAGCGTAGAATACACAGACGAATTTGGCCGATGGTGGGAGATGCTCAGCGAAGATGAGCAAGCATCCTTGGATGCTTCCGTCCGATTGATCGAGCAATTCGGACCGCATCTGGCCCGGCCTTATTCCGATACGATCAAAAGTTCGAGGCATTCGAACATGAAGGAGTTGCGAACGCAGAGCAAAGGCCGACCGCTCCGAACGTTCTATGCCTTCGATCCCCGGCGGCTGGCGATCCTGCTCATCGGCGGCGACAAAACCGGAGATGACCGGTTCTACGATCGCATGATCCCGCTGGCCGACCGCTTATACGATGAACATCTGGAAGAACTCCGAGAGGATGGATTGATCTGATGGCACACAAGTACGAAAAACTTCGCAGCCGCATGAGCCCCGGGCAACTCGCCCGGTCGGAGATGCAGGCCAAGGAAATGATGGCCGAAATGCTCCTGGCCGAGATTCGCAAGGAGGTCGGCCTGACGCAGGAAGACCTCGCCTCGGCGATGGGCATCAAGCAGCCGAGCCTCTCGAAGCTCGAGTCGCAGGAGGACATGCAGATCAGCACACTGCAGCGTCTGGTCCATGCGCTTGGCGGCGAGTTGGAACTGGTGGCCCACATGCCCGGCGGCGATATCCGGATCCGCCAGTTCGCCGAGACGGGCTGACGATGCTCGTTTTTCACAGGGCCGGGAGGTGGCGGGTGCGGGTGGTTGCTTGCGGTCCGGGCCGGGGGTTCGCATGTGCGGGATTGTTGACATTCGCCGTCCGCCGTTGTCGTTCGCCGTGGAGTCCGCACAACTATAGGCGGATGACTGATCGTAGCCCAGGTGCGATCCCGTTGGTGAGCCCTGGGAACCGTAATACCATTATCCCAGCCAACGACTGAACCGACCTCACAAGCCTCTCAACGATTGTCGTGGTCTGGCATTTCTGGTACGTTACTTTCGTTGGATAGGTCGCGACGATGTTTGCCATGGATGACGCCAATGTAATTCTGGGACTGCTGTATGATCGCCGGGACTTTGTCTCGATGCATGAATTGGCTTTGGAACTGAACTGCCCGGGCGACAGCGACCGTCTCCAGCGCGGGCTGGATGAACTGCGGGGCAGGGGGCATGAAATCGATATCGAGCCGGCGCGGGGGGTGCGGCTGGCCCGGCCGATCAGGCTCGACGCCTGGCTGGTGGAGCGCGATCTGAATACGGACCTGATTGGGCGGAGCGTCGTCTGTTTCGACCAGGTCGATTCGACAAACGATGTTGCGATGGCGTCCGCGGCGCAGGAGGGGACCGGCGGGCTGGTAGTCACCGCCGAATCCCAGCGGGCCGGGCGGGGTCGGCAGGGGAGTAGATGGATAAGCCCGCCGGGGGCTGGACTGCTGTTTTCCGTGCTGCTGACTGATGGAGCGGAACTGCTCGGACATGAACCGACCACTATCGCCTCCGGTCTGGCGGTGGCGGAGGGGATCGAAGAATCATGCTCGATCCGCTGCGAGTTGAAGTGGCCTAACGATGTTTGCATCCGCGGGCGGAAGGCCGCTGGAGTACTCATCGAGAGCGCCCAGCACGGGCCTGCAAGGGCGACGGCCATCGGGATTGGCGTCAACGTTTACGCCAGCCCGCCGCCGGAGGAGATCGGGAGGCCCGCGACGCATCTGTCGGAGCATTCGGAATCAGCGGAGCGGGTGGGCCTGCTCAGGAGCATTCTCCGGCGGCTTGATTACTGGCGAGGCGAGATCATGGCCCGCCGCTACGATTCCCTGCACGACGAGTGGATGAGGCGATGCGGGATGCTGCACCAGCGCGTGCGAATCCTCAGCGCCGGCGTCGAGTATGTCGGAAGGGCGGTGGACATAAGCCCGCTGGAAGGCCTGGTCCTCGCCCGCGACGACGGCGCCCACGTTCACCTCCACGGGTCAGTCTCGACCGTGTTGGATATTGGATATTGATTCCGTCTCTGTGTCGAAATTCTAGTCCGATTCGAGTACACCCACGATCGCGTCGCAGACTTTGGGGGCGAGGACTTTGAAATCGAACTCCTCGACCGCCCGCTGTCTGCCGGCGGCGCCCTGGGTTGCCCTCAGTTCGTGGTCGTAGAGCAGTTGGCTGATGCATTCGGTCCAGTGGTGGTCGTCGTAGGCGTGGAACCCGCTCTCGTAATCCGTGACGTACTCGGCGTTGGCGCCGACGGGGCTGGTGACCACGGGCAGACCGGTGGCCATGTATTGCAGGACTTTGAAAGCGCACTTGCCCCGCGCGAACGGCGTGTCTGGCAGCGGTGCGATCCCGATATCGCACTCGTTGAGCATGCGGGCCTCGTCGTCGCGGCTCCATGCGAGGTTTTCGACGGGCAGCGTCTCGGTGACAAGTTCGTCGTCGGCGATGACTCGCAGAATGACGTCGGGCATCTGCCAACTGATCGAATCGAGCATCTCGCCGAACAGGCGAAGCTGCTTGAGCGTGCTCTTGCTGCCGATCCAGACCATTCGGACCTGCTCGGTACAGGGCTCGTGGTACTCGTCGGTATCGGGGCTGGGTTCGCGATCTGGCTCTTGATCGGTGTCTTGATCGGTGTCGCAATCGGGGTCGAGTGCGGGCTCGTGTACTTTCGGGATGTACCTGGAAGTGTCCAGGCCGGTCGGAATCACCGTGACTTCTTTCGCGCCGTATTCCCGGGCGAGGTCGGCCAGCACCTCGTTGCCGGCGATAACGAGATTCGCCAGTCCGATCGTCCTGCGGAACCGCTTGAGGCGCAGCGGGTGGGGGTCGGGCGACTCGGAACCGGAGCGGAAGACGATGGCGTCGTCGAATTCGTAAATGACTTTCTTCGCGCTGCGGCGGAGGCGGAAGGCGTCCATCACAGTCAGCGTCTTCTTGTGGAGCCAGACGCCCAGGTAGTCGCGCGCGGACTTGAGCTGCGCCCGCCGCCCGCGTCCTTTTTCGAGTTCCTGGAGGTCGCATTCGATACCGCGAGCGGCCAGCGGTTCTATATAAGGTTGTATGCGCTGACGGAACGAGGGGTTGTCGATCTTTCGGGTTATGACCAGCAGGCGTTGTGATGCAGACACGCGATATCCTTTCTTACATTTCTTGTATTTTTTACATATTGATCCGGTTGGACATTGTAGCGAAAGTTACCCTGGCGTGAAATCGACTTTTGAGAATCACTTCCCCGAGAGCACTGTCAGGCAGTTGCGGACTTTCCGTTCTGCCGCGTTGAGATGCCTGATGTGCTCGGGGTCGCCGACTGCGCATGAGCGGGCCAGCGCGTGAAGTTTGGCGGCAAGGCGATTTGTCGACATGATCGCCTTGCACCGCTGCTTGTTGCCCGCGGGCTGTCTGGAGAGGGCTTCGATCTTTTCATGGGTATAGACTGCCGCGTATTTTTCTAGAGAGTGGTGGGTGTGCTTCAGGCGGCTTCGCCATACCGCCCGGTGAAGTTCGCGTGGAATCACATCGTTTCCGACCCATCCCGTACCGTCGCAGAATTCACACGGGACCATTCCGGTGGAGTTGCAATGCGGGCATTGGCTCCGGGTTTCTGCGTCCTCCTCGCTGCAGGCCTCGCAGGGAACCGCCCCGTTTATGCACATGAAGCATCTCTCGTGCGAATATGCCGAGACGATCAGGGCAATGGTCGATTGCCCCAGCACGCTATCCGCCAGGGGAAGAATCTGGTCCATTCCCAGTCCGTTGACGGAAGATTTCAACGTTTGATAAGCGCTGCAGATATTCTCGATGCGACGTGTCTTGGCTGCGGCGGCAAAGGTTTTTATCGCACTGGCCACCGGGGCGGGCAGTTGTCCGAGGTCGCCGGCGCTGTCGGCTGGGCGTTGAGGTTGTCCGCTATCCGATGAAGGCACAATTATCACCTTATCTGCCGCAAAACGGCGTTTTGAGAGACTGTATACCGAATTACAGTACCTGCAGGGGAACCATTGCGCTGGTTGCCTGCATTTGGCTGGTATAAGGTATCAATGAGTGCGGTAAGTTACTGCCGGGGCCATGGCTTGCAGGCCACCCTATATATATTATATCGTATGTCCAGTGTTATAGGGTGAGAAAAGAATGGCGAATTTTGTAATATCCAGAACTTTCGGGGACACTGTGCGTCTAAATGTTAACTCGCAATCGCCTTGTTTGCAAAGGTGCGATGGTATAAAGTAGTTATGTCGGGTCCCGCGGAATGCCGTCCGGGGTGATCGTGCAAGCGGCGTGCTTGTGGTGAGAGAGCCTTTTAAGATCAATCATGACAGCAGAGCGTAGATCAATGAGGTATCGGCTTGTCGGTGCAGTGGTCGTGTTTGCGGCCGCTGTGGTAGGCGTGCGTGTTTCTGATGCCCAGATTCTAAGGGGCAGGAGCATGATCTCGTCGGTTTCCACAGGCGGAAAGCCTCCGGCGCTGGTCAATGCCGACGACGAGTTGGCGAGCTATCTCGCCAGCGCCCGCAAGAATATCAAAGATGGAAATTACGATCGGGCGATAGAGATTCTCCAGGCGCTGATTGACAAGCCCGACAGCGGTTTTGTAGCCAATACCGACGGTAAGCAGTATGTGGCGTTGTGGCATAGCGCTAATGAGGCATTGGCGGGGATGGGACCCGAGGGCCTGAAACTCTACAGGCGCTTATACGATCCGCAGGCGGAGAAACTTTTCGAGCAGGCGGCGGGCACGCAGGATACTGCCGCGCTGCGGCGCCTTACGCAGCAATTTCTGCATACGGCGTACGGGTACAAGGCATTGCGGGGGCTTGGCGACATTCATTTCGACCGCGGGCATTTCGCCCGGGCCGCGATGTACTGGCGGAGGGCATTGAGGCTCAAATTTGCCTCGGGCCAACCGGCGATGCTGCTGGCGAAAATCGCTTCGGCGCTGCATCTGGCCGGTGACCCCGCCGGAAGCAAGTCCGCCGGTGCCGAGTTGCGCAAGAGCCATCCAAACGCGACGGGTGTCATGGGTGGAAAGAAGCGGGACCTCGCGGCGTTCGTCGAGCAGGTAAGAAAGATACCAGTACCCGATATCGCCGCCAGGCGACATCAGGCGGGCAAGGAGTGGAGGGGGCTGGGCGCTTTTCCCGACGGTATGGCGATTATGGGCGATTGCAACGTAGTTCTGACACCGAGCTGGCGAATGCCCGGCGACGTTCCTATAGGGCCCGTTGACATTCGCGGAAAGATGATTGCAATGCAGTCGCTGCTGACCAACTACACCGGCGGAAGCTACACGATGGTGCCCAAGCCCCGCAAAGGCCACGTGCATGTTAATTATGTCAGGACGCGGGGAATGGGCGCCGCAATGAGCGGATTCTTCATGCCCGCGGGTATCCAGCCGGTAGTGGTCGGAAACCTCGTTCTCTGCCGCCTCGATGAGGGGGTGGCGGCTTACGACATCGATACCGGTACTGACAGTGTCGGCAAGCCGATCTGGTCGACGCAGTTTTCTCCGATGTATCGCAAGGGATACAGTTCGGGTGTGCGATACTATAGCGGTACGACACAGCAAGTCTCAGATAACGGGCGCTATGCGATGACGGTTGACGGTGACCGGGTGTATCTGCTGGCGAAGTTCACGCCCGCAAAGAACTCCCGTGTTAGAGGTGTAACGACCGCCCGGCAGTACGCCAATACCTCCGTTCTGCAGGCGCTGTCGATAAGCCGCAACGGGCGACTGATGTGGCAGAGCGACGACAGTTCGGTCAACAGCGATGATGCAGTTCTGGGCGGTAAGTTCATATCGGTTCCCACGGTTTACAACGGGCGGCTGTACAGCCTGGTGGCGTTTCGGGAGATGTATCATCTCATGTGCCTGAGCGCCGAGACAGGCAAGCTGATCTGGCGCGTATCTATATCGCAGATACCGGCGATGGCGCAGAACTACCGGATGTACAACCAGCACCTGCTGGACAGGGGCAGCCCGGTGGCGATCGCCGAGGGTATGGCGTTTGTCGCCACCAATGCCGGCGTCGTCGCGGCATTCGAGGCAGAGTCGGGCGCCGCGGTGTGGGCCTACCAGTACGACAGCGACATTAATAAGGCGATGAGCCGGTATGGTTCAATCATACAACTAACAGGTCAACCGTCGGTGAACCCTGTTATCGTGACGCGGGGCAAGGTGATATCCCTTCCCATCGACAGTTCAAAGGTTCTCATGTTATCGGCCATCGACGGCAAGCCGTCCGGCGCCAGCGCCGCCCGGCAGGGACATCGCGATCTCAGCGCCATCGACGCAAACCGCATCCTGCTCAGCGGACCGGGCCTGATCGTGTTGTCCACCGCAACGGGCATGGAAATCCACAGGACCTCGGATGCGGGGATTGTGGGACGGCCCGCGGTTTCGTCCGACAGCGTCCTCGCCAGCGGACAAGGCCAACTGATCCGCATGAACCTGAAGGACTACTCCCGCTCGACACGGGTCTTCACGAACAGCGATTGCCTGCTCGGTAACCTGGTTTGCGTGGATGGGAAGCTGATCGCGGCCAACACCGCTGGCGTCTGCGTGTACCTGAGCTACCAGGATTCCATTGGCTCCCTGACGAAGCGAATCGAGCGCCAGGATGGTTTCACGAAGCTCAATCTGATTTTCGATCGAGGGCAATTGTCGTTCAACTCGGGGCAGCTTGACAACGCCCTGGCGGACTTCAAGACCACCCTCGCTGCCGCTCGCAAGGGCGGTCATACGGCCGTTGAAGCGCAGGTGACGCACTGGTTGTATCGAACGCACGTGGCGGTAGGCAACGCCGCCAAGACCGCCGACAAAATGCAGCAGCATTTCCAGGAAGCTTTGACGGTGGCCCGGACGCTTAGCGGAGACAGCAGTGCTGTTCTTCGATGCACGATGCGACTGGCGCGGGTGATGGAACTGCGGGCGATTGAGTACCAGGCGTCCGCTGCCGCCAAACTGGGCGCCGGAGACAAGCCCGCTGCAGCCCGGATCGAGGGCAAGCGTCACGCGATCCTGACAGAAGCGGTGAAACTCGCCAGGAAGATCGCCGAGACCCACGCCGACAGGCGCGTTCCCGATATCCGGATAGGCGCCGATGCCAACGATCGCGTGCGGGATACCGAAGATACTCCGCTGATGCTCGCCGGAGTCTGGGCCCAACAGAAGTTTATTCCGCGGATCATCAAAACCCATGGGCGAAAGTGCTACGCGCCCTTCGACGACAAGGCCGGCGAAATGCTGCGCCAGGCAATATCAGACAATGACGGCGACACCATGCTGGAAGTCGCCAAACGCTGGCCTAACAGTCTCTGGGCCGCGCAGGCAATGTACGAGGCTGGTACGAGCCTTTACACCAGGACGCTCGCCAGCGGAAGCGAAGAAGATTATCCGGCGATGTCACAGGCGGCCTGGAGGTTGGCGCTGGCCGCCAGGATAACCGACGACCCGATGCTGGCGGTTTCATCGCTTGCCGGAAGGGCTACGATCTACCACTCCATGGGCATGACCAACTGCGCCCGGAGCATTTGTCGCGACATGAGAAGGCTCTGCAGGGCCAAGGGAATCACACTCACAGAAACAATCGAGTTCGCCGGAAAGGAAAACCGCGTCGTCGAGTTTCTCCGAAAGTTTGAAGGCGACAAGCCCCTTCCGCTCGAATCCGCCGGATCGCCGGAGTCTCTCGTTGCGCCACTGACCGAAGTGCTTGCGATCAAGGGCAGCGACGTCTTCATCGTTCGCGACCAGGAATACCAACCGATTCACCAGGGCGAAAACGTGCTGTTGCTGAACGCCGGGAAGGCCGTCTGGTTCAACACCGCCGCGAAATCAGCCGAAGATGCGATCCTCTGGCAGAGTGGCGCGCCGGTGGTGGCGATCGATCAGATACGCAACTACATGACGGCGCCGGGGTATGGGCTGATCGCGGGCCTCAGCGCCGACGCGAAGACGGTTGTGCTGGCCGACAGGGGAAGTCGCACCGCCACCGGTTTTGATATCGCCACGGGCAAGGTCGCCTGGCGCGGGACTTCCGCCGAGTGGGGGATGGCGTCTATGAGCTACATGGCCGCCGGCGATGGCGTTATGGTGCTCACCGACACCGCGGGCAAGGTCGTTTGTGTTGACATGGCGGACGGGAAGGTGCGGTGGATGAATAAACTTGTCGGAGGGAACAGGGCGCCCGTCGCTCCGGCAAGAATCGCCCATGGCGTGGTCATGCTTCAGAGCAACACTTACAGGATGCTTACCTGTTTTGATATCAAGGGCGGGAAGGTCATTGAGAAATGGGCGGGCAGTTCGTCTGCCGAAGGGCGAATGACCGTTGAGGGGCTCGTTCTTGTCCTTGTTGACGGGGTAGTGTCCCTGTACGATCCGGCCCGGATGAGCCACCCGCTGTGGACCAGGAAGTACGGCGAGTCGGCCAAACCGATATTGCTGACCGGCAGCGGCGGGCAGTTGTTCATCTCCGAAGGCATCTACAGCCCATGGATAGAAGTAGTATCTATGAGCAGCGGTAGTCCGTTGACGCGCGTCAAAATCGAAAGCTTCAACGGCGCCCAGACATCCATAACCGGCGCTGTCGCGAGAGCAGGAAATCTGTACGTGACGTTCGGGGGACTTGTCTCGGGCGATCGTAACAGGTATTTTGGAAGACAGACAATGATACGCGGGCTGGGTGTCCAGAAAATCGATCTTGGTGACGGGCGGGTTGTCTGGCGCAACGAACTGGGCGCCGCGAATTATTACTTCAACACCCTTCCGCTTATTGTTACCGATCGGACGATCGCCGCGGCGCCCAAGGACACCCAGCAGACGATACCGCGAAAGATTCATCTGATCGATACCGAACAAGGCCGCTCTCTCCAGAGTATTGAAGTATACAAGGGCCTCACTGACGTTATGAAGCAGGAAGATCGGTTGAGGCTCGGCGCAATTTTCCAGCCGGCGTTGATAAAGGGACGTCTTTTAGTCGAGACTTTCGACGGGGTGGGCGTGTATAAACAGAAGTGACGCGGCGCCGGTTTTTCCGGTGCGGTGTGGGAACAGCCTGCGGGTATCGGAGGCAAGAGAAAAATGAATCGCAACAACCGTGACATGTCCGGCGGCAAGGGCCTGTGCCTGTTGCTCGCAGTTGCTGTGGTCGCCTTGACCGTTCTGCCCGGAAAGCAGACCGCAAAAGCCGAGGCTCCCAGCCCCATCATGCCCGAACTCGTCAATCGCAAGATACTGACGTCTATCGATCGCGGGCTGAAGTATCTCGTTGACACTCAGCGGCGCGACGGCAGTTGGCTCAACCAGGGCGGATATGGGATGTACCCGGCGGTGATGACAGGTCTGTCGGGTCTGGCGTTGATGGCCGGCGGATCAACGCCCGAAACCGGTCCGTACGCCAAGTCTGTCGCCAAGGCGATGAATTACCTGCTGCGTGTGGCGGAAACTCATACCGACGGGCTCGTGGCGGGGCCAGGCGCCGAGTATCGCAGCATGTACGGGCATGGGTTTTCGGTACTGTTCCTGGCACAGTGCTACGGGATGGAGCTTAATATAGCTACCGAGGCGAAGCTCCGAAAGGTCCTGAACGGTGGCGTTAAACTCATCGTCAATAGCCAGTCGAAGAAGACTTCGCGGTTCGGTAAGCCTTGCGGTGGTTGGTATTACACCCCGGGCAGCAGCAGCGACGAAGGTTCGGTTACGGTCACGCAGCTCCAGGCGCTGCGGGCCTGCCGCAACGTAGGGATCAAAGTGCCCAAGGATTGCATCGACAAGGCCGTCGAGTATCTCCGGCACTGCCAGATGGCCGACGGGGGTATCTGCTACTCGTTCTCCAGCCGGGGCTCGTCGCGCCCGCCGATTTCGGCTGCGGCGATTGCATGCTTCTATGCGGCCGGTGTCTACGACCGAGGCACGGGAGGGAAGGGAACCGAGGCTGAGATGGTTGAGAAGCTCGTACAGTACGTCGACCGGGCCGCGGGGACCGGGTCGAGCGGCGGAGGACACTGGTTCTACACGCAGTTTTACCTCTCGCAGGTCAAGTACCAGCAGGGCAAGAAGCCCTGGAAAGCCTACTATCCGGCAATGAGCCAGAGATTCACGCAGATGCAGAATCCAGACGGTAGTTGGAATGGCGACAGTGTCGGAACGACATACGGTACGGCGATCGCCACGATGATCCTCCAACTGCCTTTCGGATACCTGCCTATCGTTCAGAGATAACCCGCGGCGCCGCTCTACGCGGTCCGCGGCGACCAGAAACAAGAGAACAAGAGAACAGGAGAATACGGTGACTGACAATCCAAACACGCCGGTGAGCGAACTTACCTCAACCGAGATACAGGCCGCCGAAAGACTTACGCGGGCCTACCAGACCATTCGCGACGAAATGAACAAGGCCATCGTCGGACAGGCCCAGGTGCTCGAGGAACTGCTGATGTGCATTTTCGCCAAGGGACACGCTATCCTCGAGGGTGTTCCAGGCCTGGCAAAAACGCTCATGGTCTCGTCGTTGGCGGATTGTCTCGACCTGGACTTCGCACGCATTCAGTTCACCCCGGACCTGATGCCTTCGGACATTACCGGTACGGAGGTGATCCAGGAAGACAAGGCTACCGGGCAGAGAGAGTTCAAGTTCCTCCAGGGCCCGATCTTTGCGAACATTATCCTGGCCGACGAGATCAATCGCACTCCTCCGAAAACCCAGGCCGCCCTGCTCGAGGCTATGCAGGAAAGGCAGGTCTCCATTGGCGGAAACCGGATGCCGATGAAGGATCCGTTCTTCGTGCTGGCTACGCAGAACCCCATCGAGCAGGAAGGTACATACCCGCTGCCAGAAGCACAGCAGGACCGGTTCATGTTCAAAATATTCGTGGACTATCCCGACTGGGACGAGGAGTTTGACATCGTCCGCCTGACTACCGCCGTACAGGAGACCAGCCTGTCGAGTATCATCAGCGGCGAAGATATTGTCTCGCTGCAGGAAATCATCCGCCGCGTCCCGGTGGCCGATCATGTTATCCGCTACGCGATGCGATTGGTCCGGGCAACGAGAGTACCCTCTGATGACGTGCCGAAAATCATCAAAGACTACGTCTCATGGGGCGCCGGTCCAAGAGCGTGCCAGTATCTCATTCTCGGCGGCAAGGTTCGGGCGGTTCTGTACGGGCGATATCACGTCTCCACCGAAGACATCCAGGCTGTGGCCAGGCCCGTATTACGCCACCGGCTCGTTACGAACTTCAACGCTGACGCGGAGGGCTTCGATGCCGACAAGATCATCGCCCACCTGCTGGAGATAGTGCCCGCCAAGGATTCAACCATAGCGTCTCACCCTGCCACCGCCAAGGCCGTCGGCACACCGCCCGCCTCCGAAAGTGCCGGCGAAGTTGAAATACACGACGACGAAGTGGTATAGCGTTCCTTTGGCACGTGGAATGATAGATTGCCTTGGACGGCACCAGAAAGATGAGCAACGAACTTACAGACTATCTTGATCCGAAAGTGCTGGCGAAGATCACCCGTCTTGACCTCCAGGCCCGCCTGGTGGTCGAGGGGTTTGTCTCGGGAATGCACCGCAGCCCGTTCAACGGTTTCTCCGTGGAGTTCGCGGCGCACCGCGAATACGTTCCCGGTGACGATATCAAGCATATCGACTGGAAAGTGCAGGCGAAAACCGACCGCTACTACATCAAGCAGTACGAAGAGGAGACGAACCTCAAGGCCACTTTCCTCGTGGATGTCAGCGAATCGATGCACTACGGTGGCGGTGACGGTGGCGAGAGGCTCAACAAGTACCGCTACGCCGCCGCGACCGCGGCGTCGCTGGCGTTTCTGCTTCTTCAGCAGCAGGACGCCGTCGGGCTTGGCGTTTTCGACGAGCAGTTGCGCACCTACATTCCCTCCTCGGGGCATCCAAACCAGATAAAAAATTTCGTTCACGCCCTGGCGATTAACGAACCACGGGCAAAAACGTCGATCGAGCTGATCTGTCATTCGCTGGCCGAGAAGATATCCCGGCGCGGTATGGTCTGCCTGGTGAGCGATCTGCTGACCGATATCGAGGGCCTGATGCGCGGTCTGGAGCACTTCAGGCACTACGGGCATGAAGTAATGGTGCTCCACATAATGGACGAGGATGAACTTACCTTCCCGTTCCAGGGAAACACGATGTTCCAGGGTCTGGAAGATACCGGTCGCCTGCTCATCGAACCCAGAGCCCTGCGGAAAGGGTACATCGAGTCGATGGAACGATTCTGCCGTGACGTCCAGCGCCGCTGTGTATCGTCCCGGATCGATTACAAACGAATTTCCACTGCCGACCACCTGGACGCGGCGCTGCTGGCGTTCCTGGCGGCTCGGGCGGCGGCAAACCGCAAGGCCGGCTCCAAAAGATAGCCCCGCCTTTGAGATTGAAAGATAAATAGATGTCATTCGTGACGCCGATGATATTCTGGATTGGGCTTGGAACCGTTTCGGTTCCGGTCATAATTCACCTGCTCAATCGCAGGCGGTTTCGTATTCGCCAATGGGCGGCGATGCAGTTCCTGCTCGACTCCCTGCGCCGTAACCGCCGCCGCTTGAGGATAGAAGAGTTGATCCTGATGGCGCTGCGATGCATGGCGATTTTTCTGCTTGCAATGGCCATCGCAAGGTTTACCGGATGTGGTGATAATGATCTCATGCCCGGTGGCGATCAGGCGCCCGAGACGAGCGTGTTCATCCTCGACGACAGCTTCTCGATGGACCAGAAAATCGGTGGTCCGACGATCCTGGAAAACGCCATCAAGGACGTGGTCCGGCAGATCAAGCGATTGTCGGAGAGTGCCAAATCCGATCAGATAGCGATCCTGCTGACATCCAGACCGCGCGTCGATGACGCGTTCCAGGCATTTATGCCCGTCACCGGGGACGAAGAGATTGAGCGGCTTATTGCGAGGATTGAGGGCATCGAGCCGAGCGACTCACCGGCCAGACTCGGAGAGGCTCTTGCCGCCGCCGGGGAAATGCTCGCCGCCGAAGACGAACCCAAAAACGTCTTTGTATTCAGCGATTTCCGGGCGGTCGATTTGGGCAAGGGCAAGGCCGGGCAGTACCAGACCGCGTTCAGGGCCCTTCGCGAGCAGGGCGCTCGCGTTATTACGCTGGACTACGGCAGGCGCGTGAACTCCAACCTGACCGTAGAGAAAATCGAGTTGCTCGACAAGTGGGCCCTGGTCGGTGTTCCGGCGCGTATCGGAGTTACGGTTCGCAACAACGGTTCGGTCCGGGTCGAGGACGTCGCTGTTGCGATGTCGGCCCGGTGGCGCGTGGATAACGAGGACGAACGGGCGATTTTCCCGGCCGAAACGATTTCCTCGATTTCGGCCGATTCGTCAGTTCGAATGGAGTTCACCGTGACGCTTCCGAAGCAGGGGTCCGCGGCGATACAAACCGATTTGCCGTCAGACCACCTGGCCGGAGACAATGCGGGGTATCTGGCTTTGGACGTTCGCAAGGCCGTTCGCGTACTGATAGTCGACGGACATCCGGACATGACCGATCCGGCGTTGAGCGAAGCCTACAGGATAGCCCTCCTCCTGGACCCGCAGAGGAACGCCAGCCACGGTAACGAGGTAACGGTGGTCACCGCCGAGGCCCTGGAGGCTCGGAGTTTCCGTGACTACGACCTCGTGTTGCTCCTGGACGTTCCCAAGCTGTCTTCGGCGCTCGATGCCGAGAGCGGGAAGGTGATATATCCGCAGTTGTTGTCTCTGGAGCAATACGTGCGGGATGGTGGCGGGCTGGCGATATTCACCGGAAGCAATGTGAACCTTGCATTCTATAACGGGCCAATGTACGCCGAAGGCACCGGGCTTTCTCCGTTGGTGATAAGTCCGCCTCGCGGTGATGCATCCGCCAGGGAGAAATATCGGCGTCTCGACGCCAGGAGCATCGCCGGCGATTCGTTCCTGCGTTCGCTGCGTGGTGAAGGTGGCGCGATTCGTTGCGCCATGGTCCGGTTCTATGCTTATACTCCTTCCGATCCCTTGACGCGATCTGCGCCGTCGGGCGATATCAAGCCTCCTCGAGTAGTTGCCAGGTTCACCGCTCCCGATGGTGGCGACGGGCCTCCGGCGATAGTGGTCAGGCAGTTCGGTAAGGGCACAACGATGATGCTTTACAGCACTGCTTCGACCCGCTGGAACGACTGGGCCGATGACGAGCCCGAGTCGGCTTACAGCGCACCGATGCTCGACATGATGATGCACCTGGCCAGGTCGCAGGCGGGCTCGCAGGCGCTGAGAGTCGGTGAACCGATTCTCCACACGATAGACCGCGAATCGCGCGATGCCCGGGTCACGGTCCGGACCCCGCGATTTCCTGCAGACGACGTGATTACTCTCAAGACCGTTGTCCAGGGCGACGACAATCAGCCCGCGCAGATAGTCAGATACGATAATCCCCCGTATGCCGGATGCTATACGATGTCCCTGGGAATGCCTGACGGGTCTCAGAACGACCTGTTCTTCGCCCGGAACGTCGATCCCGCCGAGGGCAACCTCACCCCGGGCGGTGAAAAACTCATAGCCCGCGCGTTGGGTTCGGCGGATTTCAAGTACGTCTCCCGGCTTACGGCAGGGTCGGCCTCGGACGTGCAGACAAAGGAACAGAAGGAATACTGGCTGCTGCTTTTGGCGCTGCTTTTGGTGGTGCTGATGGTTGAGACCGTCCTGGCACAGCGTTTCGGACACTACTCGGGCAAATGAGCATGCCCGGTCGCTGCGATAACTTAATGAATCGATAACCTGCTTGCGAGCTTAAGACTGATGCTGAACGATATATTTCAATGGTTGCTGGGGGCTGATACGGGCAAGTTCTCCGGTGGAGATGGCGCCGAGTTCAGCTTCGTGGCCGATTATAGCGGCGGAGTGATCCTCGGTGTGGCGGTGCTCTTTGCCGGCCTGGCGTTCCTGGTGATCCGGAGCTATCTCAGGGAAGGCGACGCCTCCAAGGTCGCCAAAGGTTTCCTTGCAACCGTTCGCATACTTATCATCACGATCATTTTCGTGATTTTTTTCCGCCCGGCGATAGTGCTTCGTTTCACCAACACGCTGTACAGTTCCGTAGTTGTGCTGATCGACGACAGCCTGTCGATGTCATTTGCCGACAAGTACCTCTCTCCTACACGCCGCAGCGACGAGAGTCCCCCGGAGTACCAGAGGCGCGTCGACGCAGCCGCTGCCCAGCGTAAGGCTCTGGCCGATGAGCTTGGCCTGCGGGTCGATGAATTGGAGACGATGTCGCGAAAGGACATTGTCCGCCGCCTGTTGGTCAAGCGGGGCGGTCCTCTTGGCGAACTGGCGAAAGACCACCCGCTGGTGCTCATGCGATTTTCGACGGCCGATCAGAGCAAATCGTACACCCGGAAACTCATGGATGCTCCCGTGGCGGAAGAAGACCCCCAAGCCAAGCCGGGCCAGACCGTCGAGCCGGTCGACGTTGCGATCGATCCTGCCGTTGTCAGAAAGGCGGTGGAGATGCTCGTCTCGTCGCCGCCGACATCTACCGCGCCGGCGACGGCTCCGGCGTTGGTTGACGATAGCGGCGATGTGCTTGCGAAGTTCGACGAATTTCCCGCCTACGATATTGACTCTCGCCTGGCGATGCTGGTCGAACTTGCCGGTGGCGCCGGGGAGTTGCTCAAATATCTGGACGCCCACCGCAACGATGAGGAAATTGCAAAGCTCGCCGACGGCTTGGTCCGGTTGCATCGCAGCGGCGGCCTTGCGCGTCGGACGTCGCTTGCGGAACTGACCGGAAAGGGGTTCGAGACGAATCTCTCCACTGCGATTCGCAACGCGTTGGAGAAGGTTTCCGGGCGGCGCCTTGCGGGGATAATCGTGATCTCCGACGGGCAGATAACGTCTACGGGAGGCGGGAACGGGAGGCTTTCTTCGGCGTTGGATTTCGCGCTGGAATCCAAAGTGCCCCTCTATGGTGTCTCCGTAGGCGACCCCGAACCGCCCAGGAATCTCACCGTTGCGGCGCTGCAGGCGCCGAGGGAAATCCGCAAGGATTCCGAAGCCGAGTTCACAGCTACCGTCACGCACCGCAATCTCGACGGAGAGAACGTGACAGTTCGCCTCCAGGAAAGGCCCGCCGACGGCAGGGACTGGGTCGATACCGGCGTCAGCGAGCCCCTGGTGCTCGCCAACAGCCCGGAAAACGATGTCCAGTCCCGCTCGCTCCAGACCGTCGCCATGATCTACACGCCGACGAAACTCGGAGATTTCGCCTACCGGGCGGTGATCGAACCGGTAACCGGCGAGGAGAAAACCAGCGACAACAACTCCGCGGCGTCGATCGTGACGATAAGCGAGAACCGAATCCGGATTCTCGTTATCAGCGGCGACGCGGGTTGGGAGTTCCAGTACCTCAGGAACTTTCTCGTTCGCCAGCGCGAATTGTACCGCCTCAGCATGTGGCAGCAAAATGCGGACCCCGACGTGAACCAGGCGGCGTCAAGCGGTATGAAACTCACCAAGCTGCCGAGAACCCTCCAGGAGTTGATCGGCGTCCGTGGCGACAAGACCAAACCGGGATACAACGTGGTCGTGCTGTACGATCCGCAGCACACGAAGAACGGATTTGACGGGCAGTTCGTCAAGATTCTCTCGGAGTTTGTCAAAGAGCATAACGGCGGTCTGTGCTACATTGCGGGCAATAAGCACACCGACGAGACCATGATCGGCAAGGGTGTTCTCAAGCCCCTGGCCGACGTGTTGCCTGTGGTCCTTGCGACCAATACCGTCAACATTGCCATGCGCATCAGGCAGGACAGGCCCGCGGCCTGGCCGGTGAAGCTTACCAGCTACGGGCTGGAGCATCCCATAACGCGCCTGGGCGGGTCCGACGATGATACCCGAAGGATATGGGAAGTCTTGCCCGGTCAGTACTGGTCGCACCCGGTGTTCAAGATCAAGCCCGGCGCCCGCGTGCTTGCGGTGAGCTCCAATCCGATGCGCCGAATGGCCGGCGGCGACCGCCTCCCGCTGGTTGTGGCAGAAACCGTTGGCTCGGGACGTTCGCTGTATGTGGGCATGGAGGCCACCTGGCGATGGCGATACGTACACGACGGGTACTATCACCGGCGTTTCTGGGCCAGGTCGATGCGCTATCTTGCCTCGATGCGGACGCGAAGAATCGTGATTTCAACCGGCGGAAGCCAGTTCTCCGCCGGCGAGAAGATCACCATCGAGGTCAAGGCGTTCGACAAGGAGTACAAGCCCTTTACCGCCGAGAAGTTCGTGGTTGAAATGATAGACACCGCCACGGGCAAGTCCGAGGCGATCGAACTGCCTGCCGTGGATGTCAAGGCGAAACCCGGGCGATACAAGCGGACGATTGTGGCTGGACACACGGGGGCTTTTGAAGTGACCGCACTTCGCAGCGGCGCCGATTCGCCTGACGACGTGACGAGCAAGAAGATTTTCGTGGAACTCCCCAAAGCCGAGGCGAGGCGTCGCGAGGCCAATCCGCAAACCCTGCGGACAATCGCCTCGCGAGAGGACCGCTTCCTGCAGATCCACGAGATGTCACGCCTGAAGGAGTTGATTCCGTCGGGGCGTCTGAAGACTACTCGTCAACTTGCCAGCAAACTCTGGGATTGCCCGCTGACGCTCATACTTGTCGTGCTGTTACTGGGAATCGAGTGGATGGTGAGAAAGAAATACAACATGGCCTGATCTCCCGACCAGGCCGGAGAATTGTACCAAGATGACCGATCGTGAATTTCTGGAATCGAAGGTGGGCGGTAAGCTTCGCGGGCTGCGTCGGACTCTTCGGCGTCGTCTGGCCGGCGAGGGCATCAGTTGGTGTGCGATGTCGCTTGTTCTCGTGGTCTTTGTGACGCTTGGTCTCGACTACGTTCTGCACCTCGACCGTCCGGCGGTGCGAGGCGTAATCATGGGGGCGCTGCTTTTGGGGGTTGCATGGGTTATCTGGCGCCAACTGATTGTCCCGCTCCTCGTACCGATGGACAATGAGCAGTTGGCGCTTCTGGTCGAAGACCGCTATGGTGAACTTGGCGACAGCCTGATAAGCGCGCTGCAGTTCACGCGCAGCGACGCACAGGTGACTCCGGGGCAGAGTCAGGCGATGGTCCGGTTGGTGATCGCCCGCGCCGGCGAAACCGCAAGCGGGCTCGATTTCCGGAAAGTTGTCGAAAGATCGCTCCTGAGGAAACGAATGTCCCTGGCGTTCTGTGCCGTCGGTCTGCTGGTGGGCTTCAGCTTCTGGCAGACGGGGATCATGGGCCGCTGGTGGAACCGTAACGTCATTTTCGCCGATACCGCCTGGCCTCAGGATATCTACCTCGATGTCGCCAGGGAGATAAAAGGCGCCGATGGCAAGGTTAGTCTGGTCGAGAGCAAAAATGGCGTCTTCCGCGTGCTCAGGGGCAATGACCTGAAGATCCTTGTCACCGCACGCTCCGGTGAAATCGTCACTCCGCCCCCCGAGACAATAACTCTCTATGCAAAGTATGAATCGGTTGGCTGGACGACGGAACCCGACATCAAGCCCGACACCGAGGGGGCTCGCACATACACCAAGGTGTTCCGCAGCGTTTCCGAACCGTTCGAGTTCTTCTTCGTCGGCGGGGACGACAAGCGGGAAATAAGGCACCGAGTCAGCCTGATCGATCCTCCGGGGATCGGATGGTTGCAGTTTACCGTTGAGTATCCGCCTTACATGAATCGCCCGTCGCGGAAGTTCGACGCGTCGCGTGCGGTGCTCGCTGCGCCTCCGGGCAGTTTGATCACCGTCCGTGCCACAGCCGACAAGCCCGTTGAGTTCCAGGGCGTATCCACGGGCATGTTCCTCAACGGGCAGAGAGTGGGCAATCTGGAAACCGACACCGGCGATAAGCCCCCCGGCGCGCCACTGGAGGCCGCGACGCGCCTTGTCGGTTCGTTCCGCCTGAAAAAATCGGCGTCTTCGGAAAAGCACGAAGACAAGAATCCCATGCGGACGCTTACGATCGCCCTGCAGGACACCGGCGGTTTCGAGAACCCCCGCGCCGCTCAATACAAGATCCGCACCGAACCGGACACCGCCCCTCGCCTGTCGCTCAAGAGGCGCGGTGTCGGTGGTGCGGTAACGCCCGAGGCCATCCTTCCGCTGGTAATCGAGGCCAAGGACGATTCAGGACTCTCGGAAGTCCGCGTGGTGCTCACCTGGGGCGGCGACAAGCCCGGAAGCAAATCGTGGGTGGTCGAGCCTTCCCCCGGCGGAAAGGCACAGTTCGATACGCTTTACGAACGGGACATCAAGGATCTTAATCTCAAGCCCGGGATGACCATTCGCGTCATGGTCGAGGCCGACGACCTCATGCCCGCCGAACTCAACGGTCCCAACAAGGGAACTTCGGGCGCCATGTCGTTTAGGATCGTCAAGCGGGATGAACTGCTTGCCGAGATGGTTCGCAGACAGAAGGCGCTTCGGGCGAATTTCGAACAGACTATCCGGAAGCAGGAAGACTCCATCGCCACAACCGAAGCGATGATTACGATGCTCAACAGCGATCTTGCCGTCAGTGACGCCGCCCGCAGGCTCAGAGACGCCACCAGCATGGAAATCGGAGTCGGGGGAGACTGCGCGAAAACGTCCGTGGCAATGGGGGATATCCTCATTGAAATGGTCTACAACCGCATAATCGAAGCCAAGGGGCGCGCCGAGACTCTCAACGGGATTGTCACCCCGCTGGGCGAATTGGCACAGCGGGTAGACGTCCTGACGGTGCGGATGAAAACGGCTGAAGGCGCCGCCAGCGGTGATGATCTGCTGAAACAGGCCGATGAAATCCGGTCGGAACAACTGTCTATTCTTGAAGTTATGCAAAAAGTCCTGGAGCGGATGATAAAAGTTGCAGAAGCTCAGGAACTTGCGTACAAGTTGGAGCGTCTAATCGAGCGTTGGGACGGTGTAATGCGCGCAGCCGAAAGCCGGGCCGACTGGGACATTCAGAACGCGCTGGGATTCAAGTGTCCCGAATGCACCAAGCCCCTCGGGCCTGACGGCGGGCCCGGCGCGAAGATCAAGTGTCCGCACTGCAAAAAGACCGTAGCGAAGCCGGCCCTGAAAGGTTCCGATTAAGATTAGGCGATTTGGAGACTATTATGATACGCAAGAGGACCACTGGTTTTGCGATTGGATGTGTATGCTGCCTGGGTGTGATCGCAGTTGCCATGACTTCCGGTCTGGCCGAATCTACCGGGGACAAGGGTGTCGGTGATGCTTCGCTCGTGCCCAAGGTCCGCTTCACGAAAGGACAGTTCGAGAACCTCGTCGCCGAAATGACACAGGTGGCGATGCTCCTGGAGAAAAGCGACCCGCAGACCGCAAAAGTCCTCACCGAAGCGGTGAATCAGGCCCAGCGGGCCTTCATCGCCAAGGACATGGGCAAGGTCGCCGAACTCCTGACCCAGGGTCTCGCCGCCGCCGCCAAGAAGACCGGAGGCGCCGTCGGGGTGGAACTGCGGAGGGTGCTCGACATCCTCAGGCATGGGATAATGAGCCAGGAAGATCGCAAGAAGCGGATTGAGGACATGGAGGCGGCGCGCGCCGCGATCGACGAGATCATGAAGAAGCAGAAAGATCTCGAGGAGTCGTCGAGGTTCAAAGATGCGAAGCTGGCTAACGAACTGGCGAGAATCAACCAGGCCATCGCCGATCTGAAGGCCCAACAGGAAAAGCTCCTGGACGAAACGCAGAAAATGCCCGAGGGCGACAAAGACGTCAAGAAGCTTTCCGATCTGAGGGACGAGGTGCGAAAACTCATCGAACAGCAGGGCAAGATCGACGCCGCTTCCGAAAACATCCCACCGCGGAAGCTGCCCATGGTGGGCGCCGCCCAGAAAGCACTGGCCGGAAAAACCGCGGAAATTCAAAAGAAGATCAAGAAAGCCGCCGGCGACAAAGCACTAGCCAAGAAACTCGCCGACAAGGGGGCCGACCCCAAGGCGCTGGACAAGGCCGCCTCCGAGGCCGGCAAGGCCGGAAAGCAGATGGACCAGGCAGGCAGCGAACTGTCCAAGGGCAAGAAGGAAAGCGCCAAAAGCGCCCAGGGCAGCGCAATGCAGAGCCTTAAGGCTGCCGAGAAGGCGCTGTCTGACGCTATGTCCAAGGCCTCGGGGAAGTCCGGCGCCAAGGCGTCCCAGATGGCCGGCGAGCAGAAGAAACTCGCCAACGATGCCAAGAAACTCGCCGAGGATATGGCCAAGGCCTCCAAGGAAGCCGGTTCGGACCCGGGCAAGACCGACCTGAACAAGAGCGCCTCGCACATGGACAAGGCCTCCGAAAAGCTCAATGACGGAAAACCCAAAGACGCCGCCGAAGAGATGAAAAAAGCCCTCAAGGAGTTGGAGGACAAGAAATTCGAGCTTGCAAAACTGATGCGGCGGACCAAGGAAAAGGCCCAGAAGCCCATGGACAAACAGGCTTCCGAGCAGACCGAACTGGCAAAGCGGACCAACGATACCGCCAACCAGATGGGCAAGACCGAGAAGTCTCCCGCCATGCCGGGGCAGAAGTCAGCCAAGAGCGCTTCGGGCAAAATGAGTTCGGCTGCGGGGGCTTTGAGCCAGGAAAAGTCCTCGCAGGCAAATGAGGATCAGAAGGAGGCGTTGAAGGATCTCAAGGAGGCCCGTGACGATCTTGACAAGGCGATCAAGGAGGAGCGAGATGCCATGCAGCTTGAAGCGCTGGTCAAGATAGACGCTGAACTCCAGAAGATCCTCAACACGCAGAAAACGATATCTGCAGCCACAAAGAAAGTCGATTCCGCCCACGAGTCCGGTAAACCGTTTGAGCGTGCCGAGGAGATTGAACTGACCAGGCTGGCTGGTGGTGAAGGCAAACTCGCCGACCAGGTTGACATGATACGCAAGAAGCTCCTCAAGGAGGGCACCACCGCGGTGTTCCCGGCGGTGCTTCAGGAAGTCGGCGAGGATATCCGCAGCGTCGACCGCAATCTGGCCGATAAGAATCCGGGAAAGCTGACCCAGCGCGTGCAGGCCGATATCGAACAAGCGCTGCAGGACATGATAGACGCCATCCGCAAGGAGATGTCGAATCGCCGCCGCAAGGGCGGCGGTGGCGGAGGCGGTGGCGGAGGAGGGGGCGGGGGAGGGAAGAAACCGCCGCTGGTGTCGAATCTGGCCGAATTGAAAATGCTCTACCGCCTGCAGCGGCAGATACAGCGGCGGACGCTGGCCCTGTCAGAGAGCAAGGCTCCTGAGGACGGGACAAAGAAGCAGATTGGCGATATGCACAAAAAACTCGCCGGAAGGCAATCGAAGGTCAAGGCAATGACCGAAGAACTGGCCAAGAAATCCAAAGCCGGGCGATAAGGCAATACCACATAGGAGATACATCATGGTTGATATATTCAAAACGAACTGGTCCCTGGGAGTGCTTCTGGTCGTGATGTTGTCCATCGCCCGCGGTCCCATCTTCGCGCAGGACGCCACCACTCAGCCTGCCGACGGCGAGCGCGAGATGACCGTCGACGAGTTGGACACCCTGCTCAATGCCATGACTCCCGAGCAGTTGGCCAAGCTGATGAATGCCGCCATGGTGCTTCGCCTGGAGCAGGAGCGGGCCCAGGTCGCCGCCGAGATCAAAGGCGGTCTGCTGTACGACCCCAAAGACATCACCGCGGCTACGAAGATCCTGAAGGGAGGAAAGGCCGCCAACACCCAGACGGACAATATCGAGCGGATATGCAAGGCTTTAGCGAAGGTCGATCCGCTGTTTGGTAAGGCGTACGGGCAGATGCTGAAGAAGGACTACAAGTCCGCCGCCGCTTCGGCGGCGAAGGTGGTCGATGACCAGCGGTCAACTTATCTCAGTGCCGCGACGTTCTATCTCTACGCGAAGTGTCTTGCCGGGAGCGGTCGGGGCGAAGATGCGGTAGAGGTCTATCGCGAGATACTGATTAACATGCCCGACCGAATCAGTTTTGCGGCCTCGGCGGCGTTAGAGGCGGCTAAAATTTACGAGAAGATACACCGTCTTCAGTATGCGATGGAGATGTATCTCTACTGCCTGGAGAACTACGCCCTGACGCTCACCGAGAAGGAATCCGAAAGCATATACGCGACGGTCAAGGAGTACGCCAAGGTTTATAGCGATCCATTCAACGCCCTGGCGAAGAAGATGGGCTACGTTCAGACGCGCCTCGCCGCCGAGGACAGCGGTAAGGATACGCAGAAAAAAGAGGGCGAGATTATCGCTCTCCTCGAGGACCTGATCAAGACGCAGGAAGAAAAGGAGTCCAGCTCGCAGCAGCAGCCGCCTCCGCCAGGCTGTACGTGCGGCGGTAAGGGCACGTGCAAGGCATGCAAAGAAGCCAAGGCCAAAGCTGAAGCCGAAGGCAAAGGTGAGGGCAAAGGTAAGGGCAAAGGGAAGGGCAAGGGTGGTAATCCCAACGGGAACAACCCGACGAATCCCGCGAAGGTCAGCGCCCTGGTGCCTGGTAAGACGGCGCGCCCGCCGCGTGACGCTACTGACCACAAGGGCGTTGGTGACGGAGACTGGTCGACCCTGCCTCCTCGCGAGCAGGAGAAAATTCGTCAAATGCTTCGGAAACTCATCTCTGAGCGGCACAAGGACATCACCAGCGATTACCACTCAGCGCTAACCAAAACCCCGGCCGACAAGTGATGCGAAGCTTAATTGCAGCAATATGCCTGTGCCTTATGCCTGCCTCACTGGTTCTGGCCGAGATCGCCGCCAAACCGGGCGGCCTCGAAGTGCGCACCGAAACCCTGGATGCCAGAATCACTTCAGGGCGACTTGTCGCGTTGTCGGAGCTGGATATTACACTGAAAACAAAAACCGGCGACGCGAAAATTGCGTTGTCCGATCTGGCCGAGATGACAGTCGCCGAGCCGGCCGATCCGATGACCGTTGTCGGACGGGCGGTTGTTCTGACGTCGGCGGGACAGTATGTGACGGCGGCGAAGGTGACGGCGGTCGATGGCAAGGTCAACTTCACAAATTCCGTGCTGGGCAAGATCACGTTTGCGTTTCCCAGTGTTGCCGCGTTATACCTTCCCACTTCCAGCCAATCGGCAGCGGATGTTGCCAGGAAATGCCTCGCCCTCGAACTCGGTCGGGGAGATCAGGATATTGTCGTAGTGGCCAGGAAAACAGGCGGTTGGCTCGGAGTTCAGGGTATTCTCAAGTCCATCGACGACAAGATGCTGACGTTTTCGTGGAAAGGTACGGACCGCAAGATCAGTCTTGCAGGAGTCCGGGCGGTCTTCGTGGCGCCGACCGGAGATGCCAAAACCGAGAAGTTCAAAGGCGTGGTGACACTCCGCGACGGGTCGAGTGTGCGATTCGCTTCGCTGACGTACGGAAAATCTGTGTTCAATATAAGCCTCTCCGGTTCCGGGGATACCAAAACTGCCGCGGGCAATGTGGCGACCGTGAAGTTTGTGTCAGATCGAGTTGTGAACCTAAGCGATCTGACGCCCCATGACGTCAAACAGCATGGGCTGCTGGACACGTCAATGAGATGGAGAACTAACAGTTCGGTCAGCGGTGGCGCAATTACGCTGGGCGGGCGGAGCTACAGTACGGGACTGGGATTGCACAGCTTCTGTGAACTGACCTACAAACTGGACGCCCGGTTCAAGAGCCTGATAGCTGTTGTCGGTATCGATGATGTCGTTCGCCCGGGCGGTGATGCGATCCTTACGTTCCTTGGTGATGGGAAAGAGCTTTCGACTCCTCTGACGGTCACCGGAAAAGAGAAACCGCAATCGGTGCGTGTGGGCCTGACCGGTGTGAAAACGTTTGTTGTTCGGGTGGATTTTGGCAAGGATTTTCTGGATGTCGGCGATCACGTCGATCTGGCGGGGGCAAGACTCATAAAGTAACTGGTGGGTGTGTTCGGTATTCCGCTGTATAATATCTGTTCGCATGATGTGCGGTGCAGATGTGTTATTTTAACCGCCATATCGGGAGTGCCAGAGCGTTTTAGGAAGTGATTGGAGAAACAGAATGCCGCGAAAAAGAGTTACCGGACTCCCACGATGTTTGTTACTGATGGGCATATTGACGGTCTGGCCGCTGCAGGCTCACGCCGCGACGTCTATCGGTTTTCTGACAGGCGATACGCCTGTCGGGAAGCTTGGCCCGGAGGGACGCGCGGCGCGGGAACTGGCGATGACGAAATACTCCGCAACGCCCATTCGCGCAGTCGCTGACGGGAAGTTTGTCGATAGCGCGGGAAAGGCGGCGTCTCCGGGCAGCTTTGATGTTCTCTGGTATCACCAGGGCGATTCTGTCTCGCAGACCGGGCCGATCTACGGTAAGAAGACTCGCGAGGCGTTGCGCAGCTACGTCATCGGCGGGAAGGGTTTGTTTCTTTCGGGTGCGGCGCTGGGCATGGTAAAAACACTTGGCATGGAAACCGTCAGGCCGCGAGTTGGCGGACCCGGAAAAGACGGTAGTCCGGCGGGATTGGTCCCGCTCCAGAATAAGCATCCGATTTTCTCGGGGCTCAAATACAGCGGGCGAACGATCATGCTCAGCAATGCGGGGCATCCGGCATTCGCTGACTTTCACGGGTCCGGCGGTCCGGTAAAGGGCATGCTGCTGGCCCGTTCGTCCGGAGGCGAAAATCCGCTAGCTGAGTACCAACTGGGTAAAGGGCGCATTATCGCGATGGGTTGGCGCCTGCCCCATTACAGCCATGCAAACAATCCGTATCGGAGTAACCTCGAGAAGTTGACCGTCAATATCCTCGGTTATCTCGGCAAGAAGAAATACCAGAAGTTTGTCCTCACGCCCGTCAAGGCCTCCGCTCGCAGGCAAGCCCGGCCTGCCCAACGGCCCCAGGGAAAAGTAGTGATCGAACCGTTGAGGCGAGCTATTGGCGACCTGGCGGCCAGTAACGGCAAGAAGTACCCCAAGGGCGCAGAGTATCTCAAGCGTTTGGACGCTATCGCCAAACAGCTTGGCGAGGGCAAGGAGACGCCCGAACTGACAAAACAGTTTGCGGCGCTCCGCCGCGAGGCGCTTCTGTCTAATCCGCTGCTGAATTTCGAGAAGCTGCTTTTCGTGCGTCGCAAGGGGAAGGGGGGTCTGGTGAATAACTGGCAGAGCAATTCGTCGATGCGCGGGACCGGTTACGACAACGAAATCGCCGTCCTCTCGCCGGTGTCGCCGGATGGCGAGATTACAACGCTTTTCAAGCCCGAAGGCGGGAAATTCGTAGGCGATGTCGATATCGAGTTCGACGCCGAAAAGATGCTGTTTTCGATGGGCGCCGGGTCGAACGGTCGATGGCAGGTCTGCGAGATCGACGCGAGCGGAAAGAACCTGCGGGAACTTCCGCTGATCAAGGAAAAGGACGTCAATAATTATGACGCCTGCTACCTGCCCGATCGCAACGTCATGTTCACCTCAACCGCGCCGTTTATCGGCGTCCCGTGCGTAAAGGGCTCGTCCCACGTCACGAACATGTACTTGCTCCAGACGGCTTCGGGCAAGATCCGCCGCCTGACCTTCGACCAGGACCACAACTGGTGCCCGACCGTTCTGAACAACGGGCGAATACTCTATCTGCGATGGGAATACTGCGACATACCGCACTACGTCGCCCGGATACTGTTCCACATGAACCCCGACGGGACCGACCAGAAGGAGTATTACGGGAGTAATTCGTACTGGCCGAATTCGACGTTCTTCGCCCGCCCGATCCCCGGCGACAGCACGAAGTTCGTTGGTGTCATCAGCGGGCATCACGACACGCAGCGCATGGGCGAGCTGATCCTGTTCGACACGGGCAAGGGACGCTTCGAGGCCGACGGTGTTATCCAGCGCATACCCGGATACGGCAAGAAGGTCGAGCCGATTATCCGCGACGGACTGGTCAGGGGCAGTTGGCCCAAATTCCTGCATCCCTACCCGCTGAGCGACAAGTACTTCATCGTTTCGGCCCAACCGACCGGACGATCGCAGTGGGGGATATATCTCGTCGACGTGTTCGACAACATGCTGCTGCTGAAGGAAATGCCCGGACACGTCCTGTTCGAGCCGATCCCGTTCCGCAAGACGCCCCGCCCGCAGCTTATCCCCTCGCGGATCGACACCACCCGCAAGGATGGCGTGATGTACATGACGGATGTCTACGGCGGGCGCGGGCTCAAAGGCGTGCCGAAAGGGGCGGTCAAGAAGCTGCGAATCTTCACCTACCAGTTCGCCTATCACGGTATGGGCGGGCAGATCAATCGCGTGGGGCTCGACGGACCCTGGGACGTCAAACGCATTATGGGCACCGTCCCGGTCGAGCCCGACGGGTCGGCGCTGTTCCGCGTGCCCGCCAACACGCCGATCTCGATGCAACCGCTCGACGCAGACGGAAGGGCGATCGCCCTCATGCGATCGTGGGCCACCGTCATGCCCGGCGAGACCCAGGCGTGCATCGGTTGTCACGAATCGCAGAACGACGCTCCCGGCACCACGCCGACCGCCGCTTCCAGGCGGAAACCCTCTGAGATCAAACCGTGGTACGGATCGACGCGGGGCTTCAGCTTCAAACGCGAAGTCCAGCCCGTGCTCGACAAGTATTGCGTCGGCTGCCATGATGGAAAGCCCCGCAAGGGCAAGAGAACCATCCCCGACTTCGTCGCCCGCGAGGCCGTTCATCCCAAAGCCGCCAGCGGCGCGTACAACAACGGCACGAAGTTCACGCCGTCTTACATGGCGTTGCGATCGTACGTGCGTGCGGCGACTATAGAAAGCGACATGCACATGCTGGACCCCTACGAGTTCCACGCATCATCAACGGCGCTGGTTCAGATGCTCGACAAGGGGCACAATAACGTAAAGCTCGACGCCGAGGCCTGGGACCGGATAATCACCTGGATCGACCTGAACGCCCCGGCCCACGGAAGTTGGTTGGAGGTTGTCGGCGACAAGAAAGTGACCAATCAGCGCCAGCGTCGTCTGGCGATGCTGAAACTCTACGCCAGCATCGACGAAGATCTCGAAGGCATCGCCCCGGAGCCCGCAAAGCCCACAGCGATAATTCCGAAACAGATGTCGGCTCCGAAGGCGGACAAGATCACCGCCAGGGGCTGGCCTTTCACACCCGAGCAGGCGGCGAAGCTGCAGAACGCTTCGGCGAAAGGCAAGATGAGCATTGACGCCGGCGAGGGGGTCAAGCTCGATCTGGTTTGGATACCGGCTGGCGAATTCGTAATGGGCAGCCTGACCGGACACAGCGACGAACGCCCCAGGGCCAAAGTCGCGATCGAAAAAGGTTTCTGGATCGGGACCATGGAAGTCACCAACGCCCAGTATGCCCGGTTCGACTCGAAACACGATTCACGCCTGGAACACGGAGACTTCCTGCAGTTCAGCACGCGCGAGCGGGGTTACCCGGTAAACGGACCAACCCAACCCCTCTGCCGCGTATCCTGGAACTCTGCGATGAAGTTCTGCGATTGGCTCTCGAAGCAGTCGGGCAAAACCGTAACGCTGCCCACCGAAGCGCAATGGGAATACGCCTGCCGCGCCGGATCGGCCGCTCCGATGTCGTACGGTCCGACAGACACCGACTTTGCGACGCTGGCGAATCTCGCCGACAAGAGCTTGCGCAAAATGGACACGCTGGGCTGGGGCCTGCCCTCCGGGGCCGTACCGCCCTGGAAGCCCGCGGTCGAATCCGTCAGCGACGCACATCGCGTCTCGGCGCCGGTGGGAAGCTTCAAACCGAACGCCTGGGGCGTGTATGACATGCACGGTAACGTCGGCGAGTGGACGCGGTCGCTTTACAAACCGTACCCCTACAAGGACGACGACGGGCGAAACGCCGCCGGCGGCACAGCACGGCGAGTTATAAGGGGGGGATCGTGGTTCGACAGGCCGAAATGTGCCACATCGTCATTCCGCCGGCAATACGAGGCACACCAGAAAGTTTACAACGTCGGTTTCCGCGTTGTGATCGAGCCGAAATAAACGCTGGAGAGAAAGAATGCCGAAAAAGACTCTTGCCGCGCTGGCGCTATGTTCATCGCTGTTATGCATATTGACCGCCTGCCCGGTCTACGCTAAAGGCAAACGCCCGTCTGCCAAACTGCCCCAAGCGAAAATAGCGATCGCCCCGTTGAGGCTGGCGATTCGCGACCTGACGGCGAACAACGGTAAAAAATACCCCAAGGGGGCTGAGTATCTCAAGCGGCTGGGCGCGATCGAAAAACAACTCGCCGCCGGTGAGCAAACGCCAGAACTGGCAAAACAGTTCGCGGCGCTCCGTAGCGAAGCGCTTCTTGCTAATCCGCTGCTCAACTTCGAGAAGCTGCTGTTCATTCGTCGCAGCAAGAGGAACATGGGCCTGGTGAACAACTGGCTGGGCAATTCATCGATTCGCGGTACGGGGTTCGACAACCAGATATCCGTCCTGTCGCCGGTTTCGCCGGCGGGCAAAGTTACAACGCTGTTCAAGCCCGAAGGCGGGCGATTCGTCGGCGATATCGATCTGCACTTTGACGGCGATCGCATGCTGTTTTCCAACGGCTCGGGATCGAACGGACGATGGCAGGTATGCGAGATAAACGCCGACGGGAAAGGCTTGCGCGAACTTCCGCTGATTATGGAAAAAGACGTCATGAACTACGACGCCTGCTACCTGCCCGACGGGAACGTTATGTTCAACTCGACCGCGCCGTTCATCGGCGTCCCGTGCGTCGGCGGTTCGTCGAAAGTGAGCAACCTGTATCTCCTCGAAACCAAATCGGGCAAGATCCGCCGTCTGACCTTCGACCAGGAGCACAACTGGTGCCCGACCGTCCTGAACAACGGGCGGGTGCTCTTCCTGCGATGGGAATACTCCGACCTGCCGCACTTCGTCGCGCGGATACTGTTTCACATGAACCCCGACGGGACGGACCAGAAGGAGTATTACGGGGGCAGTTCGTACTGGCCTAACTCGACGTTTTACGCCCGCCCGATTCCCGGCGATTCGACGAAGTTTGTGGGCGTTATCGGCGGGCATCACGGCCTGCCGCGTATGGGCGAGATGATTCTGTTCGATACCGCCAAGGGACGCTTCGAGGCCGACGGCGTCGTCCAGCGCATACCCGGATACGGTAAGAAGGTCGAACCCGTAATTCAGGACAATCTGGCGAACAACAGTTGGCCTAAGTTCCTGCATCCGTATCCGCTGAGCGAAAAATATTTCATCGTGTCGTCCCAGCCGACCGGGCGGTCGAACTGGGGAATCTACCTCGTCGACGTGTTCGATAACATGCTGTTGCTCAAGGAAATGCCTGGAAACGTCCTGTTCGAGCCGATCCCGTTCCGCAAGACTCCCCGCCCGCCGATTATCCCCTCGAAGGTCGACCCGAACCGGAAAGACGCCGTTATGTACATGACCGACGTCTACCGCGGACGCGGACTGGCGGGCGTCCCGGCAGGCTCGGTCAAGAAGCTGCGAATCTTCACCTACCAGTACGCCTATCACGGTATGGGCGGGCAGCAAAACCGCGTGGGGCTCGACGGGCCATGGGATGTCAAACGCATAATGGGAACCGTTCCGGTCGAAGCCGACGGATCGGCGCTGTTCCGCATACCGGCCAACACGCCGATCTCGATGCAGCCGCTGGATTCAGACGGAAGGGCGATGGCGCTGATGCGATCGTGGGCTACCGCGATGCCGGGCGAGACCCAATCGTGCATCGGCTGTCACGAGCGACAGAACGACGCCCCGCCAACCAAACGCACGATTGCCGCCAGGAAGAAGCCCTCGGAGATTGTCCCATGGTACGGACCGACGCGCGGATTCAGCTTCAAAGTTGAGGTCCAGCCGGTGCTCGACAAATACTGCATCGGCTGCCACAACGGCAAGCCCCGCAAGGATGGTAAGAAGATACCGAATCTTACGGCCCGCCCGACGGTGCATCCCAAAAGCCGCAATCGCAATTACGACAACGCGGCGAACTTCACGCCGTCTTACATGGTGCTGCGCAGCTTTGTGCGGACCGTGACGATGGAAGGCGACATGCACATGCTCGAGCCTTACGAGATGCACGCGAGCACGACGGCGCTGGTGCAGATGCTCGATAAGGGGCACAACAACGTCAAACTCGACGCCGAGGCGTGGGACCGGATCGTGACGTGGATCGACCTGAACACGCCGGCGCACGGAACATGGCGGGAGGTCGTCGGCGAAAAGAGGGTTCTCAATCAGCGAGACCGCCGCCGCGCGATGATGAAACTCTACGCGAGCATCGATGAGGACCCCGAAAAACTTGTGCTGCCAACGAAGAAGATTACCCCGATCATGCCGGCCGCGACTCCCGCGCCTGCGCCGCGCAACGTCACCGCAAAAGGATGGCCTTTCTCGCCCGAACACGCCGCTAAAATGCAGAACGCCCTGAAGACAAATAAAATGAGCGTCGATCTGGGCGAGGGCGTCAAGCTCGATATGGTATGGATTCCGCCGGGTGAGTTCGTGATGGGAAGCGACTCGGGCTTCCGCGACGAGCGGCCGCGCGCGAAGGTCGCAATCGAAAAGGGTTTTTGGATAGGCTCGCTGGAAGTCGCCAACGCCCAATACGCCCGGTTCGACCCGAAACACGATTCCCGCCTCGAACACTCCGACATGCTGCACTTCAGCTCCAGGAATCGAGGTTTTCCGCTCAACACTCCGCCCCAACCGGTCTGCCGCGTATCCTGGAACAGCGCCATGGCGTTCTGCGATTGGCTCTCGAAGCAGTCCGGCAAGACCGTAACCCTTCCGACCGAAGCCCAGTGGGAATACGCCTGCCGCGCCGGATCGGCGGAACCGTTGTGGTACGGGCGGGCGGACGTTGACTTCGCCGCTTTCGCCAATCTCGCCGACAAGAACTTGCATGAAAGCAGTCACCATTGCATACCCTCGTGGAGGCCCGCAATGGAATCCGTGGATGACGCCTATCGCGTTTCGGCGCCGGTGGGCAGTTTCAAACCCAACGCCTGGGGCCTGTACGATATGCACGGGAACGCCGCCGAGTGGACGCGGTCGCTTTACAAGGCGTATCCATATAAGGACGACGACGGGCGAAACTCCCTGAAGGATGCTTCAAAACGTACCGTTCGCGGCGGGTCATGGTACGATCGCCCCAGGCAGGCGACATCGTCATTCCGCCTGCCGTACGAGGCCCACCAGAAAGTGTACAACGTGGGCTTCCGCATCGTGATCGAGTAGACAGCAGACCCGCGCGACCAAACGCATCAGGGCCGGCCCTTATCAGATAAGGGCCGGCCCTGTGTTATGCGTTTCTGTTCGGTTTTCTAGACCAGGTCTTCCGGGCGCCATCCTTTTCTTGCCGGAATCTGGAACAGGGCCTTGGCCGCGTCGTTGCCCTTGATTGTCTGGGTCTTGACGTCCCAGTCCAGGGCCTTGCCCGTTCGGATCGCCAGTGTGCCCAGGACGATCAGTTCCGCCAGCGGCGCCGAGTAACTGAAATCGGAGCAGCTCTTCTTCTTGTCCCGCATGGCCTGCATCCAGTCGCCCTGGATTCCGTTCTTGACGCGGGGAAGCGTCTTGGGGACGCGCTTGGACTCATTGGCCTTGCTCTTGTAGTCATCCCACTTGGCTGTGGGGTAGAGCATCGGGCTGTTCGGTCGCATACCCTGATGGCAGATTCCGCCCTTGGTTCCGACCATGATCAGTCCGCCGCCGCGACTGATCTTACCGTCATAACCATCGGGCGCCTTGGGCATGGTCGGACCTTCGTACCATTTGACGCTGACCTCCGGCTGCTTGCCGCGGGCCGGGAACTTGTAGGTAACCACCGACCCGTTGGGCGTGTGGAGGTTGTTGGGCTTGTCGTGCATCTCGACCTCGACTCGCGTCGGGGCGCCCAGGTCCATCGCCCAGTACGGAGTGTCGATGGTGTGGCACCCGATGTCGCCCAGCCCACCGCAACCGAAGTCCCACCAGGGGCGCCACGTCGTCGGGTGGAACCGCCTGCTGAACGGGACCTTCTTTTCACACGGTCCGACCCACAGGTCCCAGTCCATACCCGCGGGAATGGGTTCGGGCTTGGGGAACGCGGTCTGGACCTGCCCGTTGAAGCCCCATCCGCCCTTGGGACGGTCGGTCCAGGTGATAACTTCCTTGACATCTCCGATGAGCCCGGCCTGATACCATTCCTTGACCAGGCGGGCGCCTTCGAATGCGTGGCCCTGGTTGCCCATCTGGGTGACAAGGTTCTTCTTGTTCGCGAGTTCCAGGAGCGTGCGAATCTCCCACAGCGAGTGGGCCAGCGGTTTCTCGACGAACACGTGCTTGCCCATGCTCATTGCCATGTAGGCGATCGAGAAGTGACTGTGGTCCGGCGTTCCCACGCCCACGGCGTCGATCTTCTTGCCCATCTCCGAGAGCATCTTGCGGAAATCCTTGTACGGCTTGGCGCCCTTGAACTGCTTTGTGCCCCTGTCGACGATCTTCTGGTTCACGTCGGCCAGCGCGACGACCTCGCCGCCGTGCCTCGCGGAGTTGTTCAAGTCGCCCCAGCCCTGGTTACCGAAACCGACCCAGGCGAGAGCGATCTTGTCGTTGGCGCCGAAGACCGTGCTGGGGACAAACATCGGAATAGCGGCCGCGGCCGCTGTGCTCTTGAGAAACGTTCGACGTGATAAACCTGTTGTTTTCCTGGACATCGCAAACTCCTGTAGTACTCGTTGTGTTGGTGACCGTTCATGCCCCTGGGGGCCCGGGGATTTCAACGCCCGTACATGGTGTAACGTAACGGTTCTCCCCGGATTTCACAAGAACTGCATCCGGTTTCAAATCGGGGGGGCGCATGTCAGACATGGGCGTGAATGCGTGTTAACGTGCAGGGCAACCGCTCACCGAAGGTTGATGAACTCCTCGACGGTCATGCCCGCCGCACGGATCAGCGCCCTCAAGGTTCCCGGCGCCAGTTCGCGGTGTAGAGGTATCGACAGACTCGCGGTCTCGCCAGCCTTAAGCATCACGACATGGCTACCACGTTGCCTGTCTTGGCGCCACCCGTCGCGCTGGAATCTCCGGATACACTCCTTGCCGGATACAACCGGAAGCTTCGGCATTACACACCGACCTCGATTTCTCGGGTTGCGATCGTAAGCGGCATCCCGCTGGCGGCGCGGGCCTCGATGCAAACCTGAATCGCCTCTCGAATATTGGCCATTGCTTCGGCCTCCGTCTTGCCCTGCGAAATGCACCCGGGAATGGATGGGCACTCGGCGACGATCATTCCCGTTTCATCACGTTCAAGGGTTACGATCAGTTTCATGATCTGCTCCTGCTTAGCGTTATACCCGGTGCGCCTTCAACACGGCTTCATACGATTTCAACTCCTATACATATTGTATTGTAGCGTAACTGCCCCCATTTTGTTTCGCAAGAATTTCATCCAGCTTCAAATCGAGGGGTCTTGAGCATACGACGATCCAGGTGTAGACTATGCCCACCGATGACCCGGACGATGAGTCGGTTAACTATTAACAAAGGAAAATGCGATGTGTAACAGTAATCTGGATATGTTTGGTCTAGCGGGCAAAAAAGCTCTGGTAACCGGCGGGTCGGTTGGAATAGGCAAGGCCTGCGCCACGGCGCTGGCGATGGCGGGCGCCGATGTCGCGATCGCCGATATAGATGAACCGACCGGCGAGAAGACCGCGGAAGGCCTTCGCCAAATGGGCGTCAGCAGCATCTTCGTTAAATGCGATGTCACGTCGAAAGACCAGGTCCAGGCCATGGTCGCAAAGGCGGTCGAAGAATTCGGGCGGCTTGATATCGGCGTGAACAACGCGGGCATAGCGATTCTCGGCGGCGATGAAGCCCTCGACCAGTCCGCGTGGGACAAGGTGATCGCGGTCAATCTCACCGGCGTGTGGCTCTGCGCCCAGGCCGAAGCCCGGCAGATGATCGAGCAGGGCGATGGCGGTAAGATAATCAACACCGCTTCGATGTCCGCGAGAATCGCAAACTGCAACGCGTCATACGATGCCTCAAAGGCGGGCATCGTTCACATGACCAAAACTCTCGCCGCCGAATGGGGGCGGTTCAATATCAACGTGAACTGCTTCAGCCCCAGCTATCTTCTGACTCCGATGCACGCTTCAACCCCGCTCGAGGCCAGGGAGTGCATTCGCAACCTGACGCCCATGGGCCACATGGAACGCCCCGAGGATCTCTACGGGACAATTATCTTCCTCGCGTCGGCGGCTTCGAACTACGTGACGGGCCACGATCTTCTCGTCGACGGCGGCCACACGTTGAACGCGTGGCTCGTGCCTCTGGGCAGGGAAGTCCCCCCGCGCGTCAGTCCGGAAGAGGAAGTCGTTCAATTGAAGAAAGACCTGGACGCCATGGGCGTCGAGTACGATGAAAACGGCATTAACGAGGACCTTCATCCCGAAATAGCCAACGCCTTCAAGGGAATGCTGGGGCTGGAATAGATGGCGGAAAAGGGGACATTGGGATCAGCCCCGATGACCTCTTAATTATTGGGATCGGTCGGGGCGGTTTTGATCTTTGGGCGGATTGAGAGCCATTCCACGCCATGGGTTTTTATATGCTCAAGCAGTTTTTCATTCTTGATGGACTTGTGCAGCAGGATATCAACTTGCTGCGGGATGGAAAGTTCGTTAATGGCCTCGGCGAATTTCGCGTGATCGGTCAAGGTCAATTCGCGGCCGAACAACGCTATGTCCACATCAGAAGTGGGCGTAAATGTTCCCATGGCGCGGGAGCCGAACAATACCACACGCTCCACCCGCCGGCTGGATGAGAGTATTTCGATGATCGCTTTGCGGTGTTTGTCTTTCAGTCCATCTATCATGATGAGTCGCGTTTGGTCTCCAACGTATCGCAAATCCTTTGCAGCAGTGGATAGTATTGATTCTTGATCAGATTTTCGGCCTGGCGGGCAATCTCTTCCTCGTAGGTGTGACAGAGCAAATTACGTTTACTTATTGCATCCAGAAAGACCTCGCTGTCATCTTCGCTGATATATTCCATCTCAAAACTCTTGCGGGCGACTTCGCGCGGGCTCTTTACGTTATGGCCTTCGTAAAAGAGCAGGTCCTTCAGTACTTTCCAGGCAAGTTCGAAAGAGAACTCGAACATCTGCACCAGTCCGGCACGCTCGAGGTCGGAGTAATCGGCTTTATCACAGGCCGCACCAAGCTGAGCTAATGCTTTACCAAAGTTCTCCAGACGTTGCCGCCAGCGTATTTCATCAGTGTTACTCATGAGATATTCCTTAGACGATACGTTTCAAGGATTATGGCTTGAAACCACCACCCGGTCAAGCACCGGAGCGCGGTTCGGTACGCTCCTTTCTCTTCCGGACCTGCTCTGATATAATCGTAAGCATGAAAACACTCCTTATTTCTGTATTGCTGACGTTGATTTGTGCTTCCGCCCATGCCGCCGCGCCGGACCCCAAGGCGGTTCTGGGCAAGACGCCGATTCTGTTTACCGTTCATGCGCCCGACCGCGACGGAACGCACAGGTACATGGTTCCGAGCACATACGGGAAAATGGGCGCCGCGCTGAAGGTGCTCGATCCGGCGACGGGCAAAACGCGCGTGCTTCTCTCGGCGCCGAACGGGATCATACGCCGACCCTGCGTCAATTTCGACGGTAAGCGAATCGTCTTTGCGATGTGCAAAACCGCAAAGGACAAGTTTCACATTTACGAGATCCAGATCGCCCCGACCAGTCTGTTCACCGAAACCGCCGAGTGCAAGCCCAGACAACTGACCTTCGCACCGGACGTATACGATGTGGACCCGATCTACCTGCCGGACGGGAAAATCGCATTCTGCTCCACGCGCGACATCAAGTACGTACCCTGCGCCACCCAACGCGTTCCCCAGATATTCCGCATGGACGCCGACGGTGCGAATATTCACCAGATCACTCGCAGCACCGCACACGAAAACGAAATCTCGCTCATGCCCGACGGTCGTATCCTCTATTCCCGATGGGACTACGTCGACCGCAACTTTGGCGACGGGCACGGATTCTGGGTCGCCAATCCCGATGGCGCCAATCAGGCGATCGTATGGGGCAACAATACCACCCACCCGTCGGCGGGATGGACATCGCGAATGATGCCCGGCGGACGGGTGCTCTGCATACTCGGAACTCATCACGGATCGCTCGGCGGGGCAATGGCGATACTCGACACGCGAAAGACGATCGACGGGCGGGACTCCATCGTCCGCACCTGGCCCGAAGATGTCGTCAAGCGTTTTGAGTTTGAGGCCCCCGGCGGTAAGAAGGGGCGCACACACAAGATGACGGGCATCTGGCCGGAGGCGGCGAGAAAGCTTGTGCCCACGGATCACAATTACTGGCTCTACGGATGGACCGACGCGCTGAACAGCGTCAAGCCCTGGTACAACACGCCATTCCCGCTCAGCGATAAACACTTCCTTTATGTTGTCGCCCCAAACCGGGCGGCTCCGGCGGTGATCTGCCTCGGCGATGTCGACGGTAACGAAGTGAAGCTGTACGCCGAGAAGCCCGGTTGCTACGACCCCATGCCGCTGGCCCCACACCCCAAACCGGTGAACATTGCATCGTCGCGCGACTACAAGAACAATGACGGACACTTCTACGTTCAGAACGTTTACGAGGGCACGCATATGAAGGGTGTCGCCCCCGGTTCGGTGAAATACGTTCGCGTAGTCGAGGCCCTGAGCAAACAAGGCGTCTCCGGCGGAACATGGAGCGGGCTGGGTGTACAGGTGCCCGCGGTGAACTGGACCGACTTCACCGCCAAACGCATCATGGGCTCGGCGCCCGTGGAGTCTGACGGCAGCGCATCGTTCATGGTCCCTTCAGATCGCTTCGTCTACTTCCAATTGCTCGACAAAGACGGGATGATGATCCAGTCAATGCGCAGCGGCACGTCGATTCACTCCGGCGAACGCCAGGGCTGTGTCGGGTGTCATGAGTCACGAACGAGCACCAGCAAAGTGTCTCTGACCGGTAAGCTCACCCAGGCGTTCAAACGCAAGCCCAGCCGACTCAAAACATGGTACGGCGAGACTCGCGCGTTCAGCTACACCGCCGAAGTCCAACCGGTCTTCGACAAGCACTGCATCAAGTGCCATGACTTCGGCGGTAAGGGCGCCAAGAAGGTGGTCCTCGCCGGCGACAAGGGATTTGCTTTCAACATGTCGTACAGCGAACTCCAGCACAAGGGCTACACAGGCGCGATCGGCGCCGGACCGGCTGCGCATATGCCCGCCGGGACCTGGGGCTCGCGAGCCAGTTCGCTGATCAAACACCTCAAGAAAGGTCATCAGAAGGTCAAGCTGGACGCCGAGAGCATGGATCGCCTGTGTACGTGGATCGACCTGAACAGCCCGTACTATCCCACCACATTCGCCGCACGCCCCGGCAGCAGACCCGGGCGGAACCCGCTGCCCGGTAACAGGACAGGACGCTTCTTCAAACTGACGCGGTTGAACAATAACTCTATCGGTTCGGCCCAGGCTTTCATTGGCCAGCAGGTCTGCTTCGACCGGCCCGAAAAGAGCCCGTGCCTGGCGAAGCTGAAAAGCAAACCGGCGGTTTATGCTGAAGTGCTCGCGATAATCCAGGCCGGAAAGGCGTCCCTCGAAAAACTCCCCCGCGCCGACATGCCCGGCGCCAAATTAACCCTGAACGACAGAGACCGCAAACGCCGGGCGCACCGCGAAAAGTATTCGGCGATCGAACAAAAGGTCCGCGCCGCCATCCGCGGCGGAACAAAAGTAATCGACTCCCACAAAGCCGAGAATAATACGATGGGGTTGTAATAGAAGCGGCGCGATCGCCGCTTTTGAATAATTCGGCCGGAGTCAGCGTCTACGTAGAAGCAGCGTCCCGCCGCTTGGAGGAGGCAACAAGAATGGCCAGCGACCGTGATAAGGAAACGGCAGACACTGGCGCCGGGTGTACTAACGACCAACCGCCGGAAGCTGCCTCCAGGGTCTATTTTGACCCGCTCAGTCCCGTGGGCAGGCTCAAGGGCAATTTGCCCCATTGGCGGCAGGACGGGGCGACGTATTTTGTCACATTCAGGCTGGCCGACTCGATCCCTCAGGCGAAACTCCGTCAGTGGATCACTGAACGCAAGCAATGGCTTGAACTCCATCCCGCACCGCACGATACTGATTTGCAACGCGAGTTTAATCAGTTATTCACGCAGCGTTTTCTAAAATGGCTCGATGCCGGGTACGGCGAGTGCATACTCGCTGGACCTGACGTTCGAGGACTCGTCGCCGATGCGTTGCGACATTTTGACGGGCAGCGTTACAGGTTGGCCGATTGGGTCATCATGCCCAACCACGTTCACATGCTGGTTAGTCCTATTGGCGATCGAAAGCTATCGAGTGTCCTGCAGTCCTTGAAATCTTTCACTGCCCATGGGATAAACCGCCTGCTAGGCCGCCGGGGCACTATATGGCAAAAGGAGTCGTTCGATCACATTGTGCGCAGCGTCGAATCGTTCTTGTGGATCGCCCGGTACATTCAGGACAATCCAAGATCACTCGGTTCTGCTACATACACCCTTAACGCGGAATCGACGTTCGAGTTATTGTAGAAGCGGCGTCTCGCCGCTTGAATAACGCGGCCGGAGTCCGCGTCTACGGGACCGTCAACTGGCTGAAGAGGATCGGGACACGATGCGCGATTATTCCTCGTGGTTGAACGAAACTCAATAATTGAGTATTGATGTCCATCGAACTGGGACTGAAGTGTTACTACATCGGCAGGTGACCTGGGTCACGACGGAATCTACTTTTCTCGCAGGGCGCCGAGCAAGACGCGAACCGGATTGTCGCCGCCCTGGCCGGTGCGGAAGAGGACCGTATCGAATTTCCCATCGTGGCGGACCATATGGACGCCGAGTTCGCTCTTCGTCCGGACGAGATTGACTTTCGAGACGGGGTGCTCGTCGCCCTTGCGGCGGACGACCAGTACATTGAGGAATCGCTCCGACAATTCGGGCCGCTTCGTCGAGACCGAAAGATGCCACGTCTTCTCGTAGTTGCGCCGCTTGTGTTTGTGCGATTCCGGTTCGGGCGTGTATTTGTCGTGCTGGGAGACGGTTGACTGTTGCGGCAGGAGCATGTGGACGTCCATGGCAGCCGGGTCGCGCCGGACGCGGAGGACTCGCCCCTCCACGCCGATTTGGTCATGGGCGTGGAGCAGCCATTGAAACGTCGAGGGTTTGGATGCAACGAGATCGTCGTAGATGACGAACACGCCGCCGCGGACGTGGACGATCTGGCGCCGGAAGCGCTTGAGGCGCCCGCCGTAGGCCTCGGCGGCCTCGCCGGCAACGTAATCGTAACCCTTGGTGTTTTTGAACGCCACGATCCTGCCCCGCGCCTTCCAACTGCGTACGACCTGCCCCTTGCCGTCAACCAGCACGCTGCAGACGGCGCGCGTGTCGCGCGTCCACTGGTGATGGTGCGGTGAACTGTACCAGGGGTAGAAGCCTGTCGCCAGGGCCAAGCCGCGTCCGAAGGCATCGACGGTAAAGGCGTTCTGGTCGGCATGCCCGTGACTGACGCTGCCGAATGGGCTGGAGCGAAACAGCAGAGCGATGTCCTTGTCCTTCTCGCCGAGCGCCGTGTGCATCGACGCCAGTCCGACGGCGGGAAACACCCGGGCGGGGGGCAGGTCGCTCGGGACTTTGGGCTTCACGCCGGGGTCGTACGTCATTAAGGTGAGCAGGTCGCGCCCGGCGGATCGGCCGCTGGCCTGGTGAAACCAGCGCAGG
>JADHXQ010000125.1 GCA_016782885.1 Phycisphaerae bacterium
GGTTTGACGTGTTAATGAGTTTTCCGCTTCTTGCGGTCTACAGCGTTGCGTGTTTGGCTCTGGGCGCGTGTGTGCTGGGATTGATCCTCCGTTGCGATTCGCTTTCGGGACGTTACGGTGTGGTCGTCGGTGTGTCATCGGCGATGCTGCTGGGGCAGGGGGTGCTGGCGAATGTATGGTTGCTGATCGGCCTGGGGGGATGGTTCAAAACATGGGTTGTGGCGATGGTTCTCATGGTTTGCGTGCTGGTCGGATGGCGGTCGGCCAGGTCGCTGATAAGTGCTTTCTCGGGGCGCTGGGTTCTGGAATGGCGGGCGATGCGAAGTGAGAGCCGCCCGTGGCGCCTTCTGGTGTATCTGCTGATTGCCCAGGTAGTTGTGATGGGGCTCGGCGCGTTGTTCATGCCTCCCCGCGGCGATGCGGTCGCGTTTTACATGACGCTGCCGAAGTATATGGCCCACTACGATCGCCTCGTGCCTCTTCCGGGGACGTATCACACTTTCACGCAGGTGGGCCTGCAGGGCGAGATGCACTTTGCGGCATTGATGTCTCTGGGCAGCGCATCGGCGGCGAAGGGTTTTGTCTGGCCGACATCTCTCGCGGGCCTGGGGATGCTGCTGGCGATCGGGGGAATGGCGGGCCTGCGGCGGCGCGGAAAGTGGATCGCCATGGTAATGTACTTCACGTCGACGGCGGTTACGCTGATTTCCGTCGACGCGAAGGTCGACCTGTTTGCCGCGGCGATGGGCGTTGGGGCGGTCTACTGGGCATTGCGGACGGCGGAGAGTCCGCGAGGGGGTGCGTGTCTGTGCGGTTTGTTTACGTCGCTGGCGGCGGTGGCGAAGTTCAGCTACGCCGCGGCGCTGGTTCCGGGCGTCTTGATGCTGCTTGTGTGGCGGTGCCTCGCTGCCGGGCGATCGAAGTCGCTCTTGCGCGTGTTGGCGGTCTGGGGCGCCTTCGCTTTGCTGGCCGGTATTCCGCACCTGGTCAAGAACGGCGTTTTTTTCGGTAATCCGCTTGCTCCGTTTGTGGGCGGCGGTAATGAGTGGCACGTTCAGAACTGGTTCGCCAACGACGGCGGCGAGGCGATTGTCCGATGGATTCACATGACGTATCCGCTCGCGCTGTTCTACGGCGATTACGGGATGCAGTACGGGACGATGTCGCCTCTGATACTGGCGTTTTTCCCGCTGGTGGCGCTTTCTTGGCGCCGCGCCAGACCGCTGGTCAGCCCGCTGTTTCAGGTCACGTCGTCCGCGGTTTTCGGGCTGGTTGTTTTCACCTGTTTGAGTCCCAATGTCTTCGCGCCGCGGTACGTCCTTGCGCCGCTGCTGCTGCTGATCCTTCCGGCGGCGGTCGGGGCGCAGTTGGCGTTGGAGTCGAGATCGTGCGGGCGGGTGCTGCCGGTTGCGGTCGTCGGCGCGATGATCGTAGTTTTGCTCGGTCGATTGAGCCTGGATGTCTCGCGGGGCGGAAGGGACGCCGTCAAGTACGGCGCGGGGCGGTTTGTCGATTCGGATTGGCTGCTTCCCGACTGCGGTTCGGCGGAAGTTCTCAACGCCCGCGCGAAGATCGACGAACCGGTAGTACTGATGTCGTACTATTGTTACTGGGTCAGGCCCGACCTGATCGGGAGTTGCCTGACGGCGGAGCAGTTGGCCCCCATGCGCAAACTTCCGACGTCGCAGGAGCGATGGCGGTGGCTTTACGGCCGCGGCGTCAGGCTGATTCTGCTGGACGCCAGGAGTTTCGGCGCCGAAACCGCCGAGAGCATTACGACGGGGCTGCTGAGCACATCTGAAGTGCCTGATGGTTTCGCGGTCAAAGTGCTTTATCGCAAGAAGGGGCGAATCGTCCTTCAATTGCAGGCCAGCGAGTAGCCCGCCGATTCGCTCGTGGTTGTTGCGGAGTCGGGCACCCGCCGCTATACTGCCCCCATTACGCGAACGGGCCGCATCTCAACGTATTCTTGAAGCGGTTGGAGACATGCAGACATGATACATGGCAAGACGATATTCATCACCGGCGGCGCCGGGTTCATCGGTTCGACGCTGACCGGGCGGCTGATCGAAGATAACAAGATCACCATCCTGGACAATCTCTCGAGGGACTCTTTGAAGGACAAACCCTTCCGCGACCACCCGAACCTGACGGTTATCGCGGGCGACGTTCTGGACTACGACGCGGTCGCCGGCGCGATGGACGGCGCCAACATCGTGGTTCACTGCGCGGCGATCGCGGGTATTGATACCGTGATAATCAAACCGGTGGCGACCATGCGGGTCAACATGGTCGGATCGGCCAACGTTCTGGAAGCGGCGTCTAAGCTCGATCGGTGCGAGCGGGTGGTGTGCTTCTCGACGAGCGAAGTTTTTGGCGGAAGGGCGTTCGGTTCGCACGAGACCGACAACACGGTGATCGGCGCGGTCGGCGAGGCGAGGTGGACGTACGCGGTGAGCAAGCTGTCCGAAGAGCATCTGGCGATCGCGTACCACCAGGAGCAGTCGCTGCCCGTGACGGTCGTCCGCCCGTTTAACGTCTACGGACCGGGGCAGGTCGGAGAGGGCGCGCTGCGAACGTTTATCCAGCGTGCGGTAAGGGATGAGCCGATCGAGATACACGGCGACGGAACGCAGATTCGCACCTGGTGCTACGTTGACGACATGATCGAAGGGACGATGCTGGCGATGTCGCACCCCAATGCCGTCGGCGAGACTTTCAATATCGGTAACAAGCGGGCGGTGATAACGATTTACGGTCTGGCAAATACTGTCGTCCGCGTCCTGGGCTCGAAATCCGTCATAAGCTTCATCCGCAAGGACTACGCCGACGTGGAGCTCCGGATACCTTCAGTAGGCAAAGCCGCCGACCTCCTGGGCTTCGAGGCCAAGGTCGACCTGGACGAAGGCATTGCGCGGACGGCGGAATATTACCGGAGCGTCAATTAATTATACAACTTGCGATTGTGTCGATAGTTGCAGGACAAGAACGGATGGTCGCCAGGTCTGATGCAATTGAAGTACTGCGGAACGCGGGTATTACTCACCCGGTTCGAGTGGCCGAACTGATCGGCGCCACGATACGAACGCTCGAGCTGGACCTCTCGGGCCTGATCGTGCTGACCGAAGCGGCCAGTGGGCCTTTCGTGGTCACTCCGGTGATATCCGCCCTCGCCGGGGCGCGGAGGACTGTGGCGATAACCGGCCGGTCGCGCTTCGCCACAACACGGGAGGTGATCGACCAGACACGAGCGCTCGAAGCACTTTGCGGTCTGTCCGACGCGGTGGTAATTGTCACCGATCGCGATATCGGCCTGTTTGGCGAAGCGGATATCGTGACCAATCTCGGGTTCGTCCGTCCGATAGACGCCCGGGCGGTAGAGGCGATGAAACCATCGGCCGCCATCCCGCTGATGTGCGAGGCATGGGAGTACCGCGGCGGCGACGTTGACCTCGACGCCTGTCGGGCCAGAGGTATTCCCGTCCTGGGCACGAACGAGGACCACCCGGACCTGGACGTGTTCTCATACAGCGGTCCGCTTTGTATGAAAATGCTCTTCGAGGCGGGGATTGAACTTCACAAGAGCACAATCCTGATCGTCAGCAGCGACAAGTTCGGCCCGGTAATAGAACGAGCCCTTGCACGGACCGGCGCGGAGGTTTCCCTCGCCGGCGACCTTCGAAACGTCGACACAGGCCTGTTGAACCGCGCTGATGCGCTGGTTGTGGCTGACTACACCAGGTGCGATACGATCGTCGGTACGGGCGGAGATATAGAAGCGGTCGATCTGGCGCAGCTTTCCGGGCAGGTGACGGTGATTCAGTTCGCCGGGCGAATCGACGCAGCCGGCCTGGTCGAGCGTGGCGTCGCCGTCTATCCGGGCCTGGACTTGCCCGCTCGGCGGATGTCGATGACGCTGGGGGCGCTGGGTCCCAGACCGGTGATTGAACTGCACGCCGCCGGGCTGAAGGTCGGAGAACTGGCCCTGCGGGACCGCCAGACCGTCCTTACCGGCAACCAGGGACCCCGCAGCATCTGGCAGATTCTGAATGCGGAGGACTTCAAATGCGAATAGCCGCACTGGGACGCACCGGGATGCTGTTCAATACGATTGAGGCCCTGCGGTCCGATGGGCACGAAATACCCCTTATCGCCACGTGCCGGCCCGCGCGGGAGTACCGGGTCGGCGACGACGATTTCGAGTCGCTCGCCCATCGGATTGGCGCGGTGTTCCTGCGCACCCAGGACATCAACGCCGGCGAGTGTGTCGAGCAGTTGCGGAACTCGCGTGCGGATATCGCCGTCAGCGTCAACTGGATCAACATTATCGGACCGGACGTCTGCGGTGCGTTCGATCGCGGTGTTCTCAATGCCCACGCCGGCGACCTTCCAAAATATCGCGGTAACGCGCCGGTGGCCTGGGCGATCCTGCAGGGCGAAGAAAAAGTCGGCGTCACCGTGCATCTGATGGACCCGGTCCAACTCGACGCCGGACCGATCGTGCTAAAGGAATTCATCCCCCTTTCCGACAGCACGCGAGTGGGGCAGGTGTTCGAGATCCTCGATGAACTCGTTCCCCGGATGTTCGTCCAGGCCGTTAACGCACTCGCCGACGGCGAGATCACGCCCCAGGCCCAAGTGGAAGATGCATCCCTGGCGTTGCGTTGCTATCCGCGCCGCGCCGAGGACGGACTGATAAACTGGAATGATTCCGCCGAGGCGATAGACCGGCTCGTGCGGGCCAGCAGCGAACCGTTCGCCGGCGCCTTCACGTCATTTAACGGTTCGCGGATGGCGATCTGGCGGGCGCGAAACCGAAAGTGGGATTGCCCGTCCCTGGCGATTCCAGGGCAGGTTGTATCTATCGACCGCGCGAACGCCCGGGTGTCTGTGGCCGCGGGACAGGGGATTCTGACGCTCGAAGAAATCCAGTTGGAGGGGCGGGAGCGATGCGAACCCGCCGTTATCATCAAGAGCCTGCGCGATCGCCTGGGCGGGATTCCGGAAATCGGCGGAATGTCGAGCCCAAATCAATCCAACGGGAGAATCGACAAGTGACGGGTGAATCCCGCAGCGTATGCATGTTTTCCAACATGTTCCCGCCGGTGGTCAGCGGATCGGCGATTCAGTCTGCGTCTCTGGCCCGCGAACTGGTCGCCCGCGGGCATCGCCCGTTTGTGATATGCGCCCGCGTCGACGCCGAAAGCGGCGAGTACGAGGAGCTCGACGGCGCAGCGGTCTACCGCCTGCCCGCGATCAAACTCCCCAAGCTCCCCATCGCCATGAACTCGCCCTGGTTGAGCTATACCTTCACGCCGGGCAATATCCGTCGCGTCGCGGAGATATTCCGCCGGCATCGCCCCGAGGTGATTCACCTTCACAACCACATGTTCGACCTGTCGCTGATGGCCGTGCGGATGCGCAGGCGTTTTGCGATCCCGCTGACCGTCACGCTGCACACGATGATCCGCCATTCCAGGGCGCTGTACAACGTGCTGCTCTATCCGGCGGATCGCCTGGTGTTGAGGCGCCTGGTGGCTGAACAGGCCGAAACGCTCATCTGTCCCGACGACAACATAATGGAATACGCGCGGCAGGCTTTTCCCCGGACCGAGCGCACGATGATCCCTTACGGGATAGACATCCTCGATCGGGCGGATCCCTCCGAGGTCGAGCGGTTCAGAAGCGCCTACGGACTGGAAGGCAAGCGGGTGATACTGTCGCTGGGGCACGTTCACGGTTTGCGGGACCGGCGCGAACTGGTGGCGGCGATGCCGGCGGTGCGGAAGGCGATCGGCGGCGTCGTGGTGCTCATCGTCGGCGACGAGGGGGTTGACACGCCGCGGAAACTCGCAGCCGACCTGGGCGTGTCCGATGCGGTGATATTCACCGGTCGCATCCCGCGCGACCAGGTAGCCGCCCACCTGGCGCTGGCGGACATGGAGATGCACCTGTTCTACCAGGATTCCGGCGGAAAGGATTCGCTGGGGATGGCGTCGCTCGAGGCGATGGGTGCGGGGCTGGCGGTTGTCGGAGCCGCCCACAAGGACACGCACGGAAAGGGCCTGCTGCGCGACGGCGAGAACGTCTGTCTCGTCAGGCGGGGTATGGGCAAGGACCTCGAGAATGTGCTCATCGAACTCCTCCGGGACCGCGAGCGGCGCGATCGGATCGGGCGGGCGGCTGGTAAACTCATCCGCGAGAACTTCTCATGGGACCGCATCTGCCAACAGACGCTCGATGCATACGACCAGGCCGCCCGGAGATTCCCGCCGGCGACCTGACTCATCCCGCAAGCGGTCGACTTTTTTTCGGGCCAAATAGATGTCCACCTTCTTGCCCGCGGGATTGGTGGTCGGCGTTCTGGGCGGGATTTTCTTCGGGGGAATCTTCTCCAGCACTCCGGGCGGGATCACTATCTGGGCGCCGGCGGCGCAGGGCAACGACACCACCGCCACGAACGTCAGTATTAGTTTCAGGCGTCTCCCCATTCTCGTTCTCTGCTATTTCGTCTGAAACGCCAGCGCCGGCAGACCGTCTTTGTTGAAGAGATTGGCCCAGGCGCGGTTCCTGCTCCAGGCGTATCTCGCCGCGGTCGGTTTGGTTACCTTGCCGCAGGAGAGCACTACCGTCTTACCGTCGATCTTGGCGTCGGCCCATTGGAACTTGCCGTCAGCGCCGGCGATCTGGAATCCCGTGAGCTTCTCGCCGCCCTTGAACGCCAGGCCCTTGCCCGCGTGTTTGAATGTTATTCGGATTGAGGCGCCTTCGACCTTGTGGGAATCGTACAGGGGGCCGTAGATTTCGACGTCTTTACCGTAGGCGGCTCCCAGGGCTGCGCGGCAGGCGCGGAGACCGTAGCCTGACTTGTTCGTCGGGTGGATACCGCTTCCGAGATCGCTGCTGATGGCCATGTACGTGTTGGCGTGCTGCATTATGCGGACGTGCATATCGCGGTAGGCCCCGTCATTACGGAGCGAGGCGGGCAGTTTATCCGTGAAGTCGCTGGCGAGATGGGTTACGGGATTGTCTTTCTTGTCCCAGGCGCATCCGCCGCCGCTTGGTTTCTGGATGTAAATGAACGGGAAGTCCTGCTTCCATTCGGTTCGCCAACCGCGGATAAGCGCTCCCATGACAGTGAACTGATCGACGCCGGCGATCTGCGTTCCCGATTCGCCCTGGTCCCAGACGACTCCGCGAATCGCGTACGGGATAACCGGGCGGATGAACCTGATGTACAGATCGCCGCTTGCTTTGGCCTGTTGAGGAGGCCTGGGCTTGCGAGGGGCGCGCTTACCGGCAGCTTTGGCCGCCGCCGCTGCGGTCTTCCATTTCTCCAGTGCTTCTTCATACTTCTTCAGTGCGCCGCCTGCGCCTGCCTTTGCGTTGTGCGCTTTGGCGGCGGTCCGGCAGGCTTCGTCGGCTTGGAATGCTTCGGGGCTGAGCCATCTGCCCGAGGGCGTCCCGCCTACGGCGCCCACGATCAGGCCGACCGGGACTTTCAACTCCTTCTGCAGCGGGGCGCCAAACGCAAACAACAGCGCCGAAAAGCCCTTGACGTTAGCCTCTGTTGCCTGCTTCCAACCGGGCCGGTCGCCGCGAGCCAGGCGTATCAGCGGGTATGGCGCCGCGGCGACGAGTTTGGCCAGGCCTTCATCGCGCCTGGCGTAACCGCCGGTTCCGCCGGCCATGTTCGACTGACCCGAGCCTACCCACACGTCGCCGACGAGAACGTCTTTGAACGTCGCGGTTCCGACGGTCATCGACTGGTGTTTGGCGTTGGCCTTCATCGCGTCGAGCTTTACGCTCCACTTTCCGTCATCGCCCGCCTTGGCGGTCTTGGTCTGTCCGGCGAACTTTACGGTGACTTCTTCGCCGGCGCCGGCGGTTCCCCAGACCGGGACGCTCATCCCGCGCTGCAGGACCATGTTGTCGCTGAACACGGGGTTTGCTTTCACTTCGGCCTGGACTGCGGCGGGGGCCGACATTATTGCGATAGCGCATAGGCAAATTGTGAAGTTCTTCATCGTTTTAGTTTCCTTATGTTACGGGGAATTTCGGAACGACCACGGGGGTAACGGCTTCTTTGAGGATTTCGGCCTCGCCGCGTTTTTCGTTCTCGCCGCGAATAATCAATCTGCTCTTGCCCGCACCGAAGTACAGGTAATTGTGTTTCTTTTGATCGCCCTTGCCCAGCAGCGTTGGGACCATGGATATCCCGTCGATGGGCGCCGGCGGTTTGACGCCCGCCAGTTCGGCGAACGTGGGCATGATGTCCCAGAACGCCGAGAGGTGATCGCTGGTCCGCCCGGGTGAAATCGCGGCGGGCCAGTAAGCGATACCGGGGACGCGCAGTCCGCCGAGCGTGAACTTGCCCTTACCGCCTTCAAGTCCGCCGCTTGAGTTGAAACGCGGGAACTTGTTGGGACCGTTGTCGCTGGTGAAGATCACCAGCGTGTTCTTGTCGATACCATGTTTGGCAAGGCGTTTGATAATTCGCCCGATGTCGCGGTCCATGCGCGTGATCATCGAGGCGACCGCTTTCTCTCTCTTTGACCAGTCAGCCGCCTTGGCGTACGGTTCGATTTCGGGCACGTCGTAATCGGCGTGCGGGATCGTATAGGGCAGGTAGAGGAAGAACGGCTTGTCCCTGGCCGCATCAATGAACTCGAGCGCCTTGGCCGTCAGCAGGTCGTGTGTGTAGTGCTTGTGGGACTTCGAGTTGCCCGGCAGGGGGACCACGTCCAGGCGGTTTCCGTCGGTTTTCTTGTCGACCAGTCCGGTGCGGTCGTAGCGGTACAGTTCGTTGGGGTAGTACTTGTGGCAGTAAGTCTGGTTCGGTTCGCCGAAGTAGTAGTCCCACCCGTGTTTGTAGATCGCACCGCTTCCGTCGGTGTTCTGGTGCTTCTTGACGCATCCGATAAAGTGATCGCCGAGCGACCACTTTCCGACCATGGCGGTGGTGTATCCGGCAGTCTTCAGTACCGTTGCGACAGTGGTGTCCTCGGTTTTCAGCATCGGATGCCTTCCGCCGCCGCCATTCTTGTTGGTGCGGCAGTGTCCGGTGTGGAGGCCGGTCATCAGCGTGCATCGAGACGGAAGGCATACCGGGAAACCCGCGTGGAAGCGGGTGAGTTTCAATCCCTTGGCGCACATGTCGTCCAGTTCGGGTGTCTGGATCAGCTTTTGCCCGTAGCAGCCCAGGTCGCCGTATCCCAGGTCGTCTGCCATTATGAATATGAAGTTGGGAAGTTTTTTACCTTTTTCCGCCGCCCATGCCGCCATCGGGCCGGCCGCTATTGCAGCGATACCGAGTCCGGCGGTTTTGAGGAAGCCCCTTCGCGTGGTGCGAGTCTCGCTCATGCGTTTCTCCTGTGAGTATCCTGATCCCGGACAAGGATACCAAAGTCGCCGAGACTGTGCAAACGGTTGGGATTGGGCGGGATTGCTGATTTCTTCATCCCCCCAATTGCCCGAATCGACGCCACGCACACGACGCGCCGTTTAATATCGGTCGAGCATCGCTCGACGCTCGCCGTTCTACGGGGCGAACTACTGCGCCCCAGCGTGAACACATCGAACGCGGCGCGAAACGACGAGCGCGGGGCGATGCCCCACCGCTATTAAACGGGGTGATAGGGGCGTTACGAAATTTCCTGTCCGGCGACGAACTCCTTGACCTTTCCCGCCACGTACTGGATCTGCTCGTCGGTGAGTTCGGAGTAGATCGGAAGGGCGATGACTTCTTTGGCGGCCTGTTCGCTTACGGGGAAATCGCCTTCGGTGTAGCCCAGAGGCGCGAAGCATTCCTGCTGGTGCAGGCTCAGGGGATAGTAGACCTCGCACCCGATACCGGATTCGTTCAGGAATGCGCGGCACTCGTCGCGCTTCGGTATGCGGATGACGTACTGGTTGAAGATCGTTACGTTTTCGTCGCGGATGGTCGGCGTGACGACCTGGTCGCAGTCGGCGAAGAGTTCGTTGTATTGTGCGCCATTGGCCCGCCGGCCGTCGGACCACTTGTCGAGGTGCTTGAGTTTGACCAGCAGCGCAGCGGCCTGCAGGGCGTCCAGGCGGAAGTTTCCGCCGACCCACTTGTGGAAGTACTTCGGCTGCGAACCGTGGTTGCGGTAGATCGCGATTTTCTCAGCCAGTTCGGCGTCATTGGCGACTACCATTCCGCCGTCACCGTTGCACCCGAGGTTTTTCGACGGGAAGAAGCTGAAGCATCCGGTAGTTCCGATCGAACCTGCTTTTCGACCCTTGTAGACCGAGCCGATCGACTGGGCGGCGTCCTCGATCACGTGGAGGTTGTGCCTGGCGGCGATTTCCATGATCGGGTCCATGTCGGCCATCTGCCCGTACAGATGCACAGGGATGATCGCCTTGGTGTTTTCCGTGACGGCGGCTTCGATCTTCGCCGGATCGATGTTGTACGTGTCGGGCTCGATGTCGGCGAAAACGGGCTTCGCTCCGGTCCGCCATATGCTTCCAGCCGTCGCGAAGAACGTGAACGGCGTGGTGATAACCTCGTCGCCCTCACCGACGCCGAGGGTCATGAGGCTGATCAGCAGCGCGTCGGTTCCGCTTGAAACGCCGATCCCCTTGGCGCAACCGCTGTAGTCAGCGATGGCCTCTTCGAGTGCGGTCACATTAGGACCGCCGATAAACCACTGAGCTTCCATGACCTCTTCAATGGCGGGCATCATTTCGTCTCTGAGCGTGGCGTACTGCGCTTTAAGATCCAGCAGGGGTACGTTCATCGTTTTTCTCCGGGGGTTAATAGTAGCAGCTAGCATCCTAATTCTTCCTAAGCTTCTTCATCAGTGACGTCAGCATCTTCTCTATTTCGATCACGGTCGTGGTGAGGTCTTGGTGGTCTTGGGAATTCAGCATTCCCAGGTCATGGGCCAGGAGGAGATGGTACTCGACTTCTGTTGCCGATCCCATAGCCATCTGACAAAACCTGGCAAAATCCTTGTCTCCGCCGCGCCCGGTTCCCTCAGCAAGATTGGCTGCTATCGACACACAGGCCCGGCGAAGTTGCCGCGTTAGTCCGAAACGTTCCTCATCGGGAAAATCGATCGTGGTCCGGTACACCGCCAGAGTCAATTCATGCGCCTTGCGCCAGACCGAAAGTTTCCTGAAATCCTGCATCTTGCCTCAATTCGTTGTTAGCTGTCGCTATCAGCTATCAGCTATCAGCAAACGGCAAAAGCAAACGGCGAACGGTCGTTGCCGTAGTCATTGCCGTAGTCGTTGCCGTAGCTAATAGCTGATAGCTGACAGCTAATAGCTGCTTTTAAGCCATTCCACCTGGCGTGCTACACCTTGGGCGAATGGCGTGGTCGGTTTGTAGTCGAGCAGGCGTGCGGCTTTTTCCACGTCGGCGAATGTTCGGTTGACGTCGCCGGGCTGCATTGGTTTTCTCTGGATTATCGCTTCGCGGCCGCAGGCGCCGGCCACCGTTGCTATCATATCCGTCAGGGTGATAGGGCGTGTCGAGCCGAGGTTTATTATCTCGTATCCGCTGCACCTGTCAATTGCGGCGCGCACTCCGGCGACGATATCGTCGATATACGTGTAGTCGCGGCTTGAGGTTCCGTCGCCGAACATTTCGATCGGCTCGCCCGAGAGGATGCTTCCGGCGAACTTGTTGATCGCCAGGTCCGGTCTCTGCCTCGGTCCGAAAACCGTGAAGAATCGCAGGCACGTTACGGGCAGTTGGTAGAGGTAATGGTAGGTATGGCAGATCAGTTCGCAGGCTTTCTTGGTGGCTGCGTAGGGGCTTATCGGATTGTCGACCGGATCGCTCTCGCTGAACGGGACCTTCGGGTTATTACCGTATACGCTGGAGCTTGAGGCGAATATGAACTTTGGTGCATCGTCCAGCGTGATAGCGGCTTGGAGGAGATTGAGTGTGCCCGCGATGTTCACCTGCTCGTATCCGACGGGATCCTGGATGCTCGGGCGGACACCGGCGCGGGCGGCGAGGTGAAGCACCGCGTCCAGGGGTGCGCCGGCGGTAAAAAGCTCGCCCATGCGCCCGCGGTCGCGGATATCGGCTTCGACAAACTGGAAGTTGTCGGCCTCCAGAAGCCCCTGGAGGTTCGATTCTTTTGTCCGGCGGTCATAGAACGGATCGAAATTGTCGATGCCCAGCACGTCGTGTCCGTCAGCGATGAGGCTGGCGGAGGTATGCGAACCGATAAACCCCGCGGCGCCGGTTACCATGATTCTCATATTGCAAACTCCATCTTCTACTTTGGATTGACCGCGGGGCGCCCGATACTGTAATATCGAAACGGCGTGTTGGCGATCCATTCCAGATCGTAAAGATTCCTTCCGTCGAAGATAACGTCGCCCGCCATCAGGCCCGCCATCCTCGCGAAGTCCGGTGTTCGGAACTCCTGCCACTCGGTGCAGACCACCAGTGCGTCGGCGTCCTTGAGCGGGTCGTACATATGGGGGCAATATTCGATTTGCTTGTCGCCCAGAATGGTTTTGGCGGTCTCCATAGCCTGGGGATCGTGGACGGCCAGCGACGCTCCGGCCCCGACGAGCCGCTGGACGATCGTAATCGCCGGGCTCTCGCGCACGTCGTCGGTGCGGGCCTTGAACGCCAGACCCCAGACAGCGATCTTGCAGGCGCCCAACTGGCTGCCGAAGTAGTGCTTTATGCGGGCGAACATGGCTTCCCGCTGCTCGACGTTGGCCAGGTGGACGGCCTCGACAACTCGCACCGGACGGTTCGCCGATCTCCCCATCGCGATCATCCCCTGGACGTCCTTGGGGAAGCAGCTTCCCCCATACCCCAGCGACGGATAGAGGAAATCAGGCCCGATGCGGTGGTCGGAGCCCATGCCCCTGCGGATGTGCGTTACGTCGGCGCCGAAGTAGTCGCACATCTGCGACAGTTCGTTCATGAAACTGATCCTGGTAGCCAGCATGGCGTTGCAGGCGTATTTTGTCAGTTCGGCGCTGGCGGGGTCCATTACCAGAATGCGGTCGCCCCGTCGCATGAACGGCGCGTAAAGGTGCCGCATGACCTGCAGCGCCCGGTCGCCGCTCAGGCCCAGGATAACGCGGTCGGGCTTCATGAAGTCGCCGACGGCCGCCCCTTCCTTCAGAAACTCGGGATTCGATACGTAGTCGAACTCGACATCGGTCCCCGCCGCGATAATATCGCTCACTCGCTTGTGCGTACCTACCGGTACGGTGCTCTTGGTGACTATGACGGTGTAGCTGGCGATGGCGCCGGCGACCTGCCTCGCCGCGGCGTCCATCCACTGCATGTCCACCCTTCCGTCCGGCGCCGAGGGCGTACCGACGGCGAGTATCACCACCTCGGCGACACCGACTGCGGCGGGCAGATCCGAAGTAAACGTCAACCGTCCTCCAGCCGCATTCCTCCGGAGAATTTCGCCGAGACCCGGTTCGTAGATGGGCAACTGTCCCTGGTTGAGCATATCGATCCTGGCCGGATCGATATCCACCATCGTCACGTCGTTGCCCGTATCGCTGAAGCAGGCGCCGGCCACCAGGCCCACATAGCCCGAACCAATCACGGCAAGTTTCATTCGCGTCTCTCCTGGTCAAGTACTAACGATTCAACCCGCATGATACGCACCGGCGCGCAGAATGAAAGTACGAACATAGCTATCAGCTATCAGCTATCAGCTATCAGCTATCAGCTAATGACTAACGACCAACGACTAATCGCCGTTGCCGTTCGCTCTTGCCGTTACGTGTTAGCCGTCGCTTTTAGCTGATAGCTGACAGCTAATAGCGAATAGCTGTTTTACCTGCCGTAGGAATCGCTTGTTCGGTGGTCGTGGCCTGTGGCGTCAGCCGATTCGCACTGCCTGGCCCCGACGCACAGGAGGTAGGGCACTACGGCTGCGATGCTACCGGTTGCGTGGGCGATCCAGTCGTTCCA